>NZ_LJTD01000008.1:0-260791 GCF_001306765.1 Cobetia sp. UCD-24C
AGTCAGGGGGGGTCGCGGCGGGGGCAACACCGGCACCGCTGCCGTTGTCGGCGCGGGCCCGCAAGGTGCTGGGCGGGCAAGGGGCGAGTCTGATCCAGAGTGGCGCCTTCGTGCCGGGTATTCCGGACATCGCACGCTTTCCGATGCGCAAGTGGCGTCAGCTGTATGCCAGCGTGACGGTGCCGCACAACGCGCTGCTGCTGTCCTACTCCAGCGGCGGCTATGGTCCGCTCAAGCGTGAGATCCGCGATTTTCTGCGTCGTTGGCGCAATATCGATTGTGATACCCAGCAGATCATCATCACCGAGGGCACCCACCACGGCATCGAGCTGTGCGCGCTGGCGCTGGCGGATGCTGGGCAGCGGGTGGTGATGGAGTCACCCTGCTATTGGGGCGCGCGCAATGTCTTCCTGGCCGCAGGCCTCGAGACCCGCCAGATTCCGTGGCGGCCGGTGAGCGATACGACGAGTGATACGACAAGTGAGGCAGGACACGATCTCACCTCGCTTGCCGACGGGCCGGTGCAGATTGCCTACTTCACCGGCTCGCATCACTATCCGCTGAGTGTGCCCACCTCGCGGCGTGACAAGCAGAGGCTGTGCGAGGCCTGTCAGCCCGACTATATCCTCGAGGATGATTACGAGTTCAGCGGTGATGATCACGGTGAGCTGCTGTTTGATCCCGATTCCGGCAATCGCCTGCTGGTGGGCTCGTTCTCCAAGCTGATGTTCCCCGGGCTGCGGCTGGGCTATCTGGTGGTGCCGCGCGCGCTGGCTGGGCCGATGAACCGCC
Source organism: Cobetia sp. UCD-24C (assembly GCF_001306765.1). Classification (NCBI taxonomy): domain Bacteria; kingdom Pseudomonadati; phylum Pseudomonadota; class Gammaproteobacteria; order Oceanospirillales; family Halomonadaceae; genus Cobetia; species Cobetia sp. UCD-24C. The sequence continues at coordinate 793 of NZ_LJTD01000008.1, forward strand.
TGCGCAGCGAGGTGTTCCGCGAGGGGCGCATGCTGGATCAGGCGGTGCTGGCGCAGTTCATCGCCGATGGCGATCTGGATGCCTGGTATCAGCGCATCCAGCGCGATTATCTCGGTCGGCAGCAGGTGGTGCATGACCAGCTGTGTCAGGTGAAGGGCGTGATCAGCGTCTCGCCGCCGTCGCGCGGCATCAGCCTGTGCGTGCAGTTCGCCCCCGAGATCGACGACCAGCGCGTCGCGCAGCTGATGGTCAAGGAGCATCTGATCGTGCGGCCACTGAGCATGGTCTGCAGCCGCGAGGATTCACGACGTGGGCTGGTGCTGGGGGTCGGCATGCTGGCGGGCGAGAGCCTTGTCAGCGAGGTGGCGCGCCTGAGGCGCACGCTGGAGAGCATTCTGAGCATGCGGGATATTCGCCGCCACAACTGAAAACGCCTCCGCCGGCAGGGCGAAGGCGTGGTGTCGACACTGGTTGCGCGCGTTATTTTGCCTGCTGCATGCGCTCGGTCAGCTTGCGGAATTCCTCGCGCATGGCGCTGTTCTCGAAGCTGGTGGCGACCGGTACCTGCAGGCCGGCGAGGGTGTCGAAGGTCTTGACGCCCTGGCGGATCAGGTCGGCGACGTGGGCGCTGAGCTTGACGGTGCGATAGGTATTGGTTGCCACCGCAAGCTCGCGCTGACTCTTGGTCAGAGAGGTCGTGACGCGGTCACGCTGCTCGGTCACCAGCGAGCGATACAGGTTGATCGTCCTGAGCGTCAGCGCATTGGCGCGGATGTTGTTCTCCAGACTCTCGCGTGACCCGCCTTGCTTGATCAGCGTGCGAGCTTCGCGCGTGGTGGCCTCGGCTTCGTCGGCGAAGCCTTGCAGTTGCGGCAATACCTCATCATTCACGCGCGTGATGAAGTCCTGCTGCATGGTCACGATCATGCGGTGAAGCATGACGACCATGCCGTAATAACGCCGCGCATAGTCGAGGTTCTCGCCGCTGTCGCGGGTCAGCTCGGCGAGCTGCTGGGCCGCCGACTTGATGCTGGCGAACACGACACTCATGGTCAGCACATCATCGCCGACCACCGAGGACAGCCACACCTGGACCTGGTCCGGCGTCAGGGTGATGCCGATCTCCTCGAGTCGCGCGGCCAGCTTGCCTTCCAGCGTGGTCAGCTCGCCTTGATAGGCGGCGATGTTCTTCTCATGCGCGGCGATCAGCAGATCATAATCGCCGCGCGTGCTGGCGGTGAATTCGCGCAGGGTATCGGTGGGCGTGAGGCGCGTCAGCGTCGAGACATCAGTGTCCGGCGCGAGGATGCGCTTTTCCTTCAACTCGGAAATCTCGCTACGCGATTCGCGAATCTTGTCCTCGACCTGGCGATAGGTGCTGCGCAGTGTCGAGAGTTGTGGCACGTCGAGGGCCTGCATGGCTTCCTCGATCATCTCGTCCATATCGCTGCGCGCAGACGCTTGATCGCGGCTGATCCAGGCCTCTTCCGGCAAGGTATCCATTTCATCGAAATAGCTGACCGCCTTCTTCAGGGTGGCGAAGGCTTCCGGCTGGTCAAAGCGCATATCATCGTCTGACTGCGCTGTAGTGGGTACGAGAATCGCCAGAGATAAAGTGAGAGTTACCAGCATTCGCCATGTTGAGGTGGCGGGGCGAATGCGAGTGTCTTGCGGTGTGCCATATGTCATTAAATAAACTCGGGTCAGCGTGAAGCACGGCAGCGCAGAGTAGCAAAATCGCTGACAGACGTCTCCGAGTGCAATGTGTGAAAGGTTTGGTCAGTGCGGTTGATAGGCTTGCGGCCGGCCGGTGAGGGGGTCGATGCGATCCAGCGACGGGCCTTGATAGCGGTCGGTGATCAGGGCCACCACGGCGTCACCGTATTGCTCGAACCAGAAATCGCCCATGGCCTTCAGATGCTTGATGTTGGTGGTGCTGATGTCGTCCATCGCGTCATCAGGCGCCTTGAGCATGCCGGGCTGTGGGCGCATCTCGGCATTGACGCGGATGTAGCTGCCCGGCGGCGAGATGGTGATGGCCTGATAGCCGACCACCTTCTCATCGGAGAGCACGTCGATCAGGCTGCCTTCCAGTACCCACTGCACTGCGCCCCAGTGCTGGGAATCCGGGCCATTGATCTTGCGCGTGCGTGTTCCGGTGCCGATCGACAGCACGCGACGCGGCTCATGCGGCCACAGGCGACAGGCTTCGGCGATGGCGCACATGGTGGGATTGTTGGCGATGACGCCGCCATCGATCAGCCAGGTCTGCTCGTTGTCCGGCCCGAGCTTCATGTCGCGGGTCGGGAAGTAGGTCGGCGCCGCGCTGGAGGCGTCCGCGACCTGCCAGGCCAGCAGCTTGTGATGCTCGCGCTTGCTCGACTTCAAGACATGCGGGCGGCGTCGCTCGATGCCGTAGGTGACGACAAGTACCTGCTTGCCAGCGGGCACATCCCTGAGCTTGGCCTGACCGAGGTGCTTCTTGAGCATCGTGCTCTTGCCCTTGGCCTCGTACTTGGGCGCATTGATGCCATCGAGTTCGAACCAGCCGCGGTTGTCGGCGAAGATCTGTTTGGCGCTGGTCGCGCTGTAGAGCCCGCTTATGTCCTCGAGGCTCATGTTGGTGGTCGCCAGCGCCAGCGCGATCAGACTGCCGGTACTGGTGCCCGCATAGAAATCGACCCGCTCTCGCAGGCTGGTCTGGTGGTCATTTCTGAGTGTCGCGTCGACACGCATCAGAAACTGCGCGGTGGCCGCCCCGCGTATGCCGCCGCCATCCAGTGAAAGAATCAGCTTGGACATGCTTGCCTCCTGCAGAGCGGGTAACGCTCAGTCCTGTCCACAGGCAATGCCGGTGGCTGCTACCAGAATAGAGAGGCTATTGGCTTTCAGCCGACTGAAATGACTGATACGGACAAACAGCAGGGCCTGATACTGGCGGGGAGAGCAGAGGTGATGTGAACGCGGCACAAGCGCTGAGGCGCGGCGCGTCTTCCATGAGCAGACCTCTATGCGAAACAGGCCGCCCAAGATGGGGCGGCCTGTTTCGTATCGAGCATGTCGCATCACACCCGGCTTGCTACTTAGGTGTGTGCTGAAGGGCTGCGATCAGGTGTTGAGCACGACGCCACCATTGAGGTGAATCGTCTGGCCTGTCATGTAGCTTGAGTCTTCGCTGGCCAGATAGACGTAGGCCGGGCCCATTTCGCTTGGCTGGCCGGGGCGTTCCATCGGTACCTGCTGGCCGAAGTTGGCGACCTTTTCATCCTCGAAGCTGGCGGGGATCAAGGGAGTCCACACCGGGCCGGGCGCGACGGCATTGACGCGAATGCCGCGGTCCATCAGCGTGCCGGACAGTGAGCGTACCAGCCCCTGGATGGCGCCCTTGGTGGCGCTGTAATCGATTAGGCTGTCATTGCCCTTGAAGGCGTTGACGGACGAGGTGGCGATGATGGAATCACCTTTGGAGAGGTGCGGCACGGCGGCCTTGATCATGTAGAAGTGACTGAACAGATTGGTCTTGAAGGTGCGTTCGATCTGCTCGTCATCGATCTCGGTCACGTCATCCCAGTCGTACTGCTCAGCGGCATTGTTGACCAGAATATTGAGCTGTCCGAATTCTTCCATCGCGCCCTCGACGACCTTGCGGCAGAAGGCCGGGTCGCCGATATCCCCTGCGATGCGGCGTCCGCGTCTGCCTTCGGCTTCGATCAGACGGATGGTCTCCTGCGCATCGACTTCTTCACTGCCCAGGTGCGTGATCAGACAATCGGCACCTTCGCGTGCGAAGTGCACGGCGGCGGCGCGACCGATACCGCTGTCACCACCGGTGATGACTGCCACCTTGCCCAGCAGCTTGCCGCTGCCGCGATAGCTCTCGCGGATGTACTCGGGCTTGGGGTCCATGCGATGTTCATCGCCCGGTTGATGGTTCTGATGCTGTGGGGGCTGTTGCTGAGTCATGCCGTCACCTCCGGTTCGTTGATCGTGAATGCGCTGCTGCGCGTTCAGACGCTGAACGTCTACCCACAGATCTGTGGACGATCGTTGCGGATTAAACCCCCTTGATCATTATTTTCTTGTTTAGCGATATAAAAACGCCCAGCCCCGTGTGAACGGAGCTGGGCGTCAGAATGTCTCGTCATCGGCAAGCCTGACGGTTGTCAGGAGGCGATATCCTCATGCTTGTCATGCATGGTGGCTGGCGTACTGGCGCCCGCTGCCATGGCCTGCGCAAGCGGAACACGCGGCTCGCTTTTCTCGGTCTGTTCTATTCCGTGCAGGCTCGGCAGATTGGCAGGATCATGCCCGGGGCCGGTTTCGAGGCTGGGCAATGCCTTGCGAATGATGCTGGCGCACAGGGCACGGTGTGCATGCAGTGTCAGACCTTCCCGTTCGAGGAATTGCAGCAGCCGAGTGGCTGAGACCAACGCCACGATGGGATGGAGATCGCGAAAGTGTTCCTCGACCTGGCTGGCACTGATCGTCGCGAGTCGCTCCGGGTGGGTATGCGGCATCGAAATATCCTCTTTTCGGGTTCCGATGAGTCGGAATCTTGGGTGCTACTTCAGGTGTCACACTGCCTCGACGGCGGTGGGGCTTGCCCATCTGCCGGCGTGACCGCTGCGCTTTCCTTGGCGCAGCGGTCATCGGTCTTGCGGTGACAGCTCGTACTGAGAGTGTTCGTGCTGAGAGTCTTTGCTTTACGACGGTGTTGCGTTCTTCAAAAGCTAGTATTAGAGAATTCGCGAATATCTTCCAGCCTTGATGTGCGCATGCTCTCATTTTTATCGTGCTTTCGCGAAACTTCATGCCTTCGCGCAGGCGGATACCTGCCACGGGGTTCTGACTGTTAGACTAACGCTCTCCCATGTCGTACAGATGTCCGTCATGTTGAATATAGTCAGGATGGCCACGAAGCCACCTGACAGATGATCATTTTTCCTTCTATGGATGTGCCATGAAACGCTTTGTGCTGCTCGATACCGCGCCGATTCCCGGCACGACGGATTCGTTGTGTCTGTTCGAGTATGGCGAGGACTTCGTCATCAAGATCGAGAGCGGCAAGGGCGGGCAGCTAATGAATACCCGCATGCATGGTTCGGAAGATGCGCTGGCTGAGATTCCTGCCGGTCTGCTCAAGAGTCGCGGCACGGCCTCGGCGCCGCAGCGCGTTCTGATCGGCGGGTTGGGGATGGGCTTCACGCTGGCCGCCGCACTCAAGCACTTCAAGGCCGATGCCGAGGTGGTCGTCGCCGAGCTGGTGCCGGGAGTGGTGGCCTGGAATGACGGCCCGCTGGGGGCCAAGGCGGGCTACCCGATTCGGAATCCGCGCACGACAGTCGAGAATCGCGATGTGGCCGAGGTGCTGCGTGAAGCGCCCGGCGGCTTCGATGCCATCATGCTGGATGTGGACAATGGCCCGGAAGGCCTGACCGCGGATGACAACGACTGGCTCTACAGTGCTGAGGGGCTGGCGGTGTGTGCCAAGGCCTTGCGCCCGGCCGGCATTCTGGCGGTGTGGTCGGCCACGGCCGATGCGCGCTTCTCGCAGCGCCTGTCGCGAGCCGGTTTCAAGGCCGAGGCGCGTCAGGTCTACGCGCATGGCACCTCGGGGGCCAAGCACACGATCTGGATCGCGCGTTACGTAGGACGCTCCGAGGCACCTGATGCCAGGCCGAAGGCCGGGAAAGGCAATGGCAAGCGCTCAGGCAGTTCGAGCAGAAAGCCGGCATCGAAAGGTGCCGCACGCCCGCCGCGCCGCAAGTAGCTAAGTGTCTCGTTGCTGATGAGGTGATGGATGACTCTTCGCCTCATTTGCTATGACACACGCCTTGAGAGACGGCATCGCCTTCACCGCAGGGTGAACGCATGACAAAACGGGCTGGCCACATGATGTGGTCAGCCCGTTTTGGTGTGCCTCATCGGCGCTTATCGATAGCGTTCAGCCTGTCACAGCGCCAAGCGCTTTCAACTAGGCCCGATGCTGGATTCTGGCTCAGGCCGCTTCGCGTGCCTTCATGTCCTGGTGATATTCCTCGGCGAGGCGCTTCTTGGTGGCGTCATCGAAGACGCGGCCTGCCAGCTGGAAGACTTCCTGCTCTTCCTCATCCAGGTGGTGGGTCACCAGGTGCTCGAGCTGCTTGGCAGTGGCCAGCCAGCCCGGTGAGCTGTAGTCGGTCGCCTCGAGCTTCTCGACCAGCTCATCGATCTCATGGTGCTCGGCGACACTGTGACGCGCCTTCTCCTGCGTCATGTCGTGTTCCATCATCGGGATGTAGAGCGCACGCTCCTCAGCTCCCGCATGGTTGGTGAGCGATTCCTTGAGGCGCTTGAACAGGTCATCGCGAGGCTCGCTGTCACCTTCGGTCTTGAGCAGCATGTCCAGCAGGCGGCGCTGTTCGTCGTGGGTCTCGCGCAGGGCTTCAAATACGGTCATGTTCCAGCTCCTCATCATGTCTGGCGTGTTGAGTGGCTGGGCGAGACGCGTGGCCTGTCTCTCTTCTTGCCGGACTTTCAGCTTTCTAACTTCAAGCTTTGGAGTTCCAGCTTTCCAGAAGACGGCTCACGTCTGTCAGGGTCTCGCCGTGTCAGCGCATTTTCTCGAGCTCATTGTGTCAGGTATGTACAACTCTGGTGGCGGATCGAAAGAACTTCAAGGGCGCAACGCCGGATCCCCTTGAAAATCCCCCGCGCGAGAGCAAGAGATGAGGTATCGCTCATATCTCGCCTGCTACTTTCTCTTTCTTGATCGAGCACGCACCGCGCAGGAGTTCTGACATGTCACACGACGCGCCCACGTCCCGGCCCGCTTCTTCCAGCACCTTCGGCCACAAGGGTTCCCATGCGCCTGACCTTTCCCGCGAGCTTTCCGGCAGCCAGCTTGATCGTCCGCCGGGCGGCGGCTGGCCATCGCTCAAGGCAGTGGAGACCTTCCTCTGGCAGGAGCACCTGCCGATCGCCGGGCATGTCAGCCTGATGAAGATTAACAAGCCGGATGGCTTCATCTGTCCGAGCTGCGCCTGGCCGAATGGTGACAAGCCCAAGGGGGCCAATTTCTGCGAGAACGGTGCCAAGGCGCTCGCGTGGGAGGCGACGCGTGAGCGCGTCAGCGATGAACTCTTCGCTCAGAACACCGTGAGCCAGCTTCGCGAGTGGACGGATCATCATCTGGAGAAGGAAGGGCGCCTGACGCACCCGCTGCGCTACAACGCCGAGCAGGACCGTTACGAGGTCACCAGCTGGGAGGCGGCCTACGCCGAGATCGGTGAGCGTCTCAAGCAGTATGAGGACCCGAACCAGGTCGAGTTCTATACCTCGGGGCGCACCTCCAACGAGGCGGCCTTCCTGTTCTCGCTGTTCGGGCGCATGTACGGCACCAACAACTTCCCCGACTGCTCGAACATGTGTCACGAGACCACCTCGCGGGCACTGCCGGAATCCATCGGCATCGGCAAGGCCACGGTGAATCTCGAGGACTTCAAGCAGGCCGATGCCATTTTCATCTTCGGCCAGAACAGCGGCACCAACAGTCCCCGCATGCTGGGCGATCTCCACGAGGCGCGTGGCCGTGGTGCCGAGGTGGTGAGCTTCAATCCTCTGCGCGAGCGGGCGCTGGTGAGCTTTGCCGACCCGCAATCGCCCAGGGACATGCTGAGCGGCAAGGGCGTCGAGATCAGCACCCAGTACCATCAACTGCGCATCGGCGGGGATCTCGCTGCCGTGCAGGCGATGTGCAAGTACGTGATCGAGGCCGACGATGCGCTGCGTGAGCGCAATCCTCATGCGGTGGGGCTGCTGGATCATGACTTCATCGCCCAGCACACCCACGGCTTCGAGGCCTTCGCCGATCACTGCCGCAAGCTTGACTGGCAGGATTTGGTCGAGATGTCCGGCCTGTCACGGGAGTCACTGGAGCAGGCGGCGCAGACCTATCTTGAGGCCGAGCGCGTGATCTGTTGCTGGGGCATGGGCATCACTCAGCATGCGCGGGGTGGCGATACCATCCAGCAGATCGTCAATCTGTTGCTGTTGCGCGGCAATATCGGCAAGCCGGGCGCCGGGCCTTGTCCGGTGCGCGGCCACTCCAACGTGCAGGGCGATCGCACCGTCGGTATCGAGAACCTGCCCAACGGCGCGATGCTGGATGCCTTCGATCGCGTCTTCGACATCAAGTGTCCGCGCGAGAACGGCCATGATGTCGCTGAATGCTGCGAGGCGATTCTGCGCGGTGAGGTACGCGCCTTCATCGGCATGGGCGGCAACTTCTTTCGCGCGATTCCCGATCAGAAGCGCGTGGTCGAGAAGGTGCACGAGATGGACATGACGGTGCATATCGCCACCAAGCTCAATCGCAGCCACCTGCACCCCGGCAAGCATGGTTGGGTGCTGCCCACGATCGGCCATAGCGAGCGTGACCTGCAGGCCGGCGCCGATGGCAAGGGCGCGGAGCAGACCACCAGTGTCGAGGACGGCATGTGCAATGTCTCGCCCTCGCGCGGCGTGATGGCGCCGGCGGATGCCAGCCTGCACTCCGAGATCGCCATCACCTGTCAGCTGGCCAAGGCCACTCTGCCGGCGCATCCCACCCTGGACTGGGACTGGTTGCAGGCGGATTACGCGCGCATTCGCGACCGTATCGAACAGGTCTTCCCGCAGATCTTCCCGGACTACAATGCTCGCCTGGCGCAGGGTGGCTTCCACATCCGCATCGCGCCGCGCGAGCGCATCTGGCACACCGACTCCGGGCGCGCCAACTTCCTGTTCCCCGAGGGACTTGGCACCGATGAACAGGGCCTCGACAAGGTCACCCACGAGACGCTGGACATGGACAGTACCTTCCTGCTCAGCACCATGCGGGGCCATGACCAGTTCAACACCACCGTCTATTCCAATGATGACCGCTATCGGGACGTCTACGGGACGCGCATGGTGGTGATGATCAGCCCGCAGGATCTGGAAACGCTCGGCCTGTCCGAGGGCCAGCGCGTGCGTATGGAAACCGTGAGTGAGGATGGTGTCGAGCGCAGCATGGCCGGCTTCAAGCTCAAGGCCTACGATATCCCGAGCGGCTGTCTGGCAGCGTATTACCCGGAAACCAATGACCTGATTCCGCTGGATCACCGTGATGCGCGCAGCAATACGCCGGCCTCGAAATCGGTGCCTGTCAGATTGCGTCTGATGGACAGCGAAGAGGTCAATGCCAGTGAAGGAGTGCTGGCAAGCGCTTGAGGCCCCTCTGACCGGGAATGTCTGAAAAAAATTTGCATCCTGCACTCGGCGTCAGGTTATGACGTGAGGGAAGGACGATGCGATCAACGCCACGCGCTGCACTGAAAGAGTGCGCCGCGTGGCGTTTTTGTGGATCACTGCCATATTGAGGGCATCTTACGGGGATCTTGCGCCATCACCGGCCAAGTGACGCAAGCGATACGTCAGAGAGGGCATTGCTGCGCAAATGGCTGCCTCACACCCCCTCCAGCGCGGGATCCTGACGCCAAGGACAAGTTATGGTGCCGGGCAGTCCGCGGACAGGTACGCGGGCATCTCAAGGACTGGCGCGTTTCTTGCGTGGTGGTAGGGTGGCGACCGCCAGTCCCGCTCATCCGCACTTCGCCAGCGGTTGGCAGGCTCTCATCGACCGACGCGCTGCCCGTCAAGCGCAGCGTTCCATGAGAGCTACCTGCCAGGTGGCGAGAGAGCATGGCACCTTAACTCCGGCTGACACGGCCTCACACGAAGAGACTCGGCGCGATGCACGAGTCCGAGGGATACCCCGCATGGCAGATGACCGCTCATCAACTTCACAGACCTCACCGCTGGCTTCGGCCGCAGGCAATGACTATCCCTTGAGCGAAGTGCCCGCCTCGGCACGACGGGGACTGCTCTCCACCTCGATGGTGTTGCTCGGCTTCACCTTCTTTACCGCCACCATGTGGGCGGGTGGGTCACTGGGCGCGGCCTTCGAACTCAATGAGCTGATGTGGATCATCGTGATCGGCAATCTGTTGCTCGGCGGTTACGCCGCCGCCCTGGCCTATATCGCCTGCAAGAGTGGCCTCAACTCGGTATTGATGGGCCGGCTGTGCTTTGGCGAGAAGGGCAGCCGCCTGTCTGACTTCGTGCTCGGGTTCACCCAGATCGGCTGGTACGCCTGGGGCACCGCGACCATCGCCATCGTGCTGGTCAAGACGCTCGGCTTGCCGGAGTGGCTGACCACGCCGCTGATGGTCATCTTCGGTTTCGCCTTCTGTCTGACGGCGATGATCGGTTATCGCGGGCTGGACATGCTCTCGCGCATCGCCGTGCCGGCCATGCTGCTGTTCATCCTGTTCAGTCTCTACACCGGCATGGTCGATGTCGGTGGCGTGGCAGGCCTTGCGGCACTGACGCCGACGGATTCCATGAGCTGGACGGCCGCCATTACCGCGGTGATCGGCACCTTCATCAGTGGCGGCACCCAGGCGACCAACTGGAGCCGCTTCGCGCGCTCGCCGAAGATTGCCGTGATCGCCACGCTGGCGGCTTTCTTCGTCGGCAATGGTCTGATGGTGCTGACCGGTGCGCTCGGCGCGATGATCTATCAGCAGGCTGATATCGTCGATGTGATGATTGCCCAAGGGCTGGTCAGCCTCGCGGTGTTGATGCTGTTTCTCAATATCTGGACCACCCAGGACAACACCATCTACAACTTCGCCATCGCCGGCTGCAACCTGCTGCGCACACCGCATCGTCAGCGTGTCACCCTGGGCGGCGCGGCCATCGGCACGGTGCTGGCGGTACTCGGCATGTATGAGTGGCTGATTCCGTTCCTGATTCTGCTCGGCACCTTCATTCCACCGATCGGCGGCGTGATCATGGCCAACTTCTGGCTCGGCCACAGAGGCCAGTATCCGCGTCTCGCCGAGATGCCCAAGGTGGATTACCACTGGCCGGGCCTCGCCGCCTACGCCATCGCCTGCCTGTGTGCCTGGAGCTCCCCCTTCATGCCGCCGGTCGTGGGTGTCGTGGTCGCCTTCGTCGTCTACGGCGGGCTGATCAAGCTTGCCAAGGTCGAACTGGCCGACAAGACGGCGGCATAAAGTAAAAATTAATTTACAATTGCCACGAGATAGAATAACTCATGCCTATCTCGTGGCTTTGTTTAACGTTGGGCTAATACCAGAAAAAATCTCCTTCATTATCCTCTTCTTTATCTTTGTTTTTGAACAGTTTAAGGTGCTCTAATAAGCTCGTTTTTTCTCCAGATGATATGCTGTTTTCGAAGAGTATAAAGTCAGAATATTTTTCAAAAAGATGGTTTTTATTTTGTATGATGCATTTAGTAATCAAGTCATTTGTATGTAATTTTTTGACTTGTTTCTTCATCAATTTATTGCTTACTAAAAAATAGGCTAGCCAGGAAATTAAATAGTTGTTTTTATTGTGCTCGCGGGTAAGCTCCTCCAGATAGGAGTATAAATATTGAGTTATTTCTGTTGTCGGCACGCCTTGTGTTTGTTCTCTGTATATACTTTCAATAATCGCTATTATCTTGGGGAATGCTCTTGCTCTAAGGTTTCCTAGCATAAGGAGCATGCTTATTGTTTTTTTAGTGTTTCTATCATTTAGTTCAAGCTTAAGTTTGCCGTCAGGGTTGACTATATCGGATAGAAACTTATCGACAACTCCAGTATTAGGGTATTCCTTGTCGATGGATATTATTGATAAATAGGTTTCTCGAAATTCTAGCCAAGTATAATTTTCGTCTGCTATTTTTGTGGCTAAATGATATTTAGAGACCCATTGTCGGAATAAGCCAGATGGTAGAGATAAAAATTCTGTTTTCGCACCATTAAGCTCAAGTTGATAACTTCTCAAAGCTTCATATACTGTGCTGATAATAACTTTTCCATCAGCTTCGTTTTTGACTAAGAATCTATAATCATCTTTAAATCTCGCGGCTTTGTATGTAATATCATATTCTTTCAGTTTTTTAGATATTCCAATATCTATGGATGAGGCGATTAGTTCCGATATTATATCTGAAACTACTGGGCCAACCGGAATTCCATTTGTTTGTCCATCGCTAGCATGCTGAAATAATTTATCCAGTCTGTTGCCAAGAAAATTAAAATCATTTTTGTGGTTTTTTGAGAACTCTTTGTCATGAATAGCCCAAGCTATACTATGAGTATATATGGAGCCGTAAAAGTTTTTGATATCTAATTTTACAATACTTTTGAAATTGTATGCAGCAGATGTTAAGTCGTTTTCCGTCATTTCAAGGAATTTAAAAATCATACTCCCCGAGCGTGATTCTGATATGTTGGTTCCAAATGGCTCAGAAACTAGCGGAAGCGGGAAGCTATAGCTATAGATGTCACTATTTTCTGGTATTAGCCGATCTAATAAAGTGTCCCAGTTCGTAGCGATTTCTTGTGCTATATCGTGATGTATCTTGGGGTTTATGATACTGAATGTTCTATCTGAGTATTCATTTATAGGAAATTTTATATCTATACGCTCAACTGTGTCTAGATTATAGTGTGTCCCGTCAGCCTTAGGATTTTTGTATGGCTTAACTTTTTGTGGCTTTTTTTTCACTTTGAAACATGGAGGAAGTACATACTCTTCTGGAAAATACCCTGTAGTTAGGAGCCAGTCCAATAAAGTGTTGGGTGATAGTTCTTGGGCTAATTGTTTGGTTTTATTTTTGTGCTCTTCCATGGGCGAGATTTCGAACATGTGACTACTTCCTTAGCATATTTTTTATGAGTCGTAAATTATCAAGGTAAACTGTATGGAAAATTTTGTCATTCTATAATTTTAGCTAGTTTCTATTGCTGTTGCTTAGGGATTAGTTAACTGTATCGTACATGACAAGGGGACCTTGACGGCCCCGATGGCCATCAAGCTGGCGGCTTCGCTAGGCAATACGCCGGAGTTCTGGCTCAACATCCAGCATGCTGTGGAGCTTTGGGATGTGCGCCATCGTGCCTACGCGCAGGATGCCAAGGGCGTACGTCGCATAACGCCGCAAGTCGATGCCGCCGAGCTTGCCTCGCATTGACGTCGCGCGCTCTTCACGGCGAGTGATCGAGACGGCGTGAGGCCGAGAGCTCATGCCCAGTAACACAGAAAGCCCCAGCCTGATCCTCAGGCTGGGGCTTTCTGTTGTTCAGGCTCCAGGCATTCTTCAGATCGTTTTCGGCCTCACCTGAATCACCAGGCAGACGGCAATCAGTACCATGCCGAGCCAGCCGAGCGGGGCGATATGCTCGCCGACGATGGTGACGGCGAGCAGGGCAGCGACCAGCGGCTCGAACAGCGTGAGCAGGGTGGCCTTGCTGGCGGCGATGGTCTTGAGGCCGTAGCCGAAGGCGAGATAGCCGAGGAACATCGGTACCAGTGCCATGTAGAGTGCCACGCCTGCGTTGCCGGGGGTGGCGAACAGGCGCGGGTCTGTTACCAGCATGCTGAGGCCAAGGCCTGCGATCAGCGCGATGCCGGCGACGCCAAACAGGCTGCCCATGGCCGCGCGAGCGTGGATACCACCTTCCATCATGCGCCGTGCGATCAGCGAGTAGGCGGCGTAAGTCACCCCGGCGATGATGCCCAGCGCGATACCCGCCAGGCGCGCCAGTTCATCAGTGAAGGCAAGGCGACCGTCAGCACTCTGCCCCGCGGCGAGGGGCGTCGGCATGCCCTGATGGCCCGTTTCGCCCAATGCCATCATCACCACCCCGGCGATGCCCAGCGCGAGGCTGAGATACCAGCTTGGCGTGAGTCGATGGTGGCCGAACAGGCGCTCCAGTATCGCGGCCGCCAGGGGTGCCGTGGCGATGGTGATCACCGTGCCGATGGCAACGCCGGCCAGGTGCATCGAGGAGTAGAAGGCCAGCGGGTAGATGACGACACATACGGCGCCGAGCAATACCCGGCACTTCTGCGCCATCAAAAGGCCCAGGCAGCCCAAGATATTGGGCCGTGCGATCACTGCCTGAAGCAGGCCACCAACGCCCATGGCGAAGGCACCGGTCGCCAGCGGACTGACGTCCTGATTGAAGTGGGCCGCCGTGCCGGTGGTGCCCCACAGCAGCGCCGCAAACAGCACCGCCAGGCTGCCCAGCACTCCCGACTTCGAGGGTTGGGTAGTCAGAGGAGAGATCGTTGTCATCCAGGTATTCCTTTGGCGTGGGAGGTGCGCTCTTTCTCGTCGGCTCGCCATGCATGCCGCGAGCACGCAGAGTGTGCTGAAACCACTTTCTGTCATGATCACGACAACGCGGCGAGTCACTGCGGTATGCGCCCCGTCGTCAGCTCAGTGCAACCGGCTCAGTGAGGCCAGTTCAGTGAGATCCGTTCAACGTGGTGTCCTGTCGCCGGACTCCACTGCCGCATGGGACCAGCCGTGCTGGCTCTCTGTGGGGTAGTCGAGCATTGCGACGCTTTCGCAAACGGACTCCTGCCCGCTATCGCTGCCAGTCCAGAGCCCCGTCGCCAGGTCAATCTCCAGATCAGACGCCCGCTCTGCCTCAAGGTCAGGGCGTCGTGATGCGTGGGAGGCCCTTGCCCATGCGGTGGGCGCTGGCTGCGGACTGGCCGTCGGGGTCCTGGGGGCACGGGAGCGAAGCTGCAGCATCAGGCAGGTCATGATCAACAGCATGCCGATCGCCCCCATCATGGTGAACTGCTCGCCGACCACCACGACCGCCAGAACGCCTGCCACCAGCGGCTCGAACATGGTCAGCATGGTGACGCGACTGATGGGCACGCTGGCCAGTCCACGCCCGAATACCAGGCTGGCCAGCAGCATGGGAATCAGCGCCATGTAGATGGCGACACTGGCATTCACCGGCGTGGCGAACAGGCGCGGGTCGTGGATGAGGCTGGCGGCTCCGAGGCCGAGCAGCAGCACCACACCGGCGGTGCCGAACAGGCAGCCCATCGCCGCACGCCCGTGGGTGCCTTGCAACATCATGCGTCTGGCGAGCAGCGAATAGGTGGCGTAGCTTGCGCCGGCCACGATCCCCAGGATGATGCCGATGAGCTTGCGCTCATCCATTAGCATTGCCTCCTCGCCACGCGCTTCCAGCAGTGGCGTGGCCTCAGGCAACGCGGTCTCGCCGATGGCCATCAGCGCGACGCCGATCATTCCCAGCGTCAGTGCGACATACCAGCTGGCAGTGACCTTCTTGCGGTCCAGCAGATATTCCAGTGCGGCGGCTGCCAAGGGGGCCGTGGCAATGGTGATGACGGTGCCCATCGCGACACCGGTGTATTCCATGGCCGAGTAGAAGGCCAGGGGATAGCAGATGATGAACAGAGCGCCCCAGGCCACCAGATGTTTCTGTGCGAGCAGCTTGTGTGCCTCGGCGCGAAGGTGGCGGCGTGACAGGATGGCCTGGAGTACGCCGCCCACCCCCATGGCGAAGGCGCCAGTGGCCAGCGGGCTCACACCCTGATTGAAGTGGGCGGCCGTGCCGGTGGTTCCCCACAGGCAGGCAGCCAGCAGTACGCACAGGTTGCCGGTCTGACGTTGGAGCAGCGGGGAGAGCGAAGCGTTCGCGATGCGGTGTTGCATGGTTGATGGCTCGCAATGAAAGGTGATTCGGTGACCACGAGATTACGCTTCATTGCGAATCGATATTGTGCTGAAACTACGCTTCGTTCTGCTGGAGACAGCCAAGTGAGCCAGCAGGCGTCTGAAACGCCGTGACAAGGGCGGGAGAGGTGCTGAAGAAGGTCAGGGGAAGACGCTCAGCTGGAGATGGTCAGGCTGGAGTACTGGCGAGTCATCTCGCGCGGCGTCATGCCGAAATGGTGAGAGAAGCGCCGCGTGAAGGCCGACAGGTTCTGATAGCCCACTGCCTCGGCGACCTGCTGGACACTGAGGTCGGAATGGATCAACTGCGCACGGGCGCGCTCCATGCGCCGGGCTGTCAGGTACTGTTTGACGCTGACGCCCAGGTTGTCACGAAAGATCTTGTGGAACTGGGTAGGACTCAGATGCGCCAGGGCCGCCAATGATGCCACGTCATGCGGATGATCCAGCTGCTCGTTCATGACATCCAGCACTCTGAGCAGACGCCGATCGACACGCTTGTCGCAGGTCTGCCGCTCCAGCAGGCCCAGAAACAGCTCGATGGCCAGACGGTCGATCTGGGCATCGACCTTGCCCTGGAGCTGGGCTTCGAGAAACAGCAGATAGTTCATCAGCAGGGTACTGATGGAGAACACCACGCGCCGAGTAGCGGCGAGATTGTCGGGCAGGTAGTCCAGGTCCGCGACGATGAAGCGTGCCGCGTCATGGGCCTGGAACTGATGGGTCTCGCCCGAGCGGATGATCACGCATTCGCCGGTGACCACGGTACCGGTGTAGCCGCCGACCTGGATGTCGAGATGGCCCCGGATCGGCAGCACCAGCTGCGGATATTCGTGATCATGCACATCGGCGCGTGGCGTGTAGGAACGTAACGAGAGTGCCGTCATGGTGTCGTGGTCATTCGTCGATCATCCCTCAGGGTGGCAGGCCTGGGGCTCGCGGGAGTCTGGGCTCAGCACGCTCAGCGGCTCAGTTCGATATTGCGTGTCTGACCACGCCCGACCTGCACCTGGCTCAGGATGAGCGGGCTGCGGGTGCCATCGGGCAGTTTGATGACGCCGGCGACATAGAAGGTGCCGGCGGGCAGGCCGGTGGCATTGAAGTAGCCATTGCTGTCGGTGCGCACGATATGGGTATAGGCCTGGGCACGCGGGTCGGCGCGCTCTGCCGTCTTGCCGGCCAGTGCCAGTTCCGCGGCTTCCGCGGAGTAGGTGGTGACGGGGGCAATGGAGATGCCGGCCCGGTTGGCATGGATCGTCTGACCCTGCCAGTCATAGGACATGCGGCCCTTGATGACCGAGGTTCCCGTCTTGTCGAGCTTGGCGTACTCCGCCTCCGGAAAGGCCACTGTCCGCTTGACGCGCTGATCATCGTTCTCGGAGGCAGTGGTGCTGCCGAAGTCCGGAAGGGAAATGCTGTCGGCCATGCGCGAGGCGCTTTCACACCCGGCAAGAACGGCGGTACACATGAATAGAGCAAGCGGAGTACGCAAGTGACGAAGCATGGCGAGTCTTCCCTGAAGTCGAGTGATGGGCGGCGCGGGCGTCGGCTCGTGAGCGAGCCAGTCTGGCCACAGCTACTGCCTTTGCCCCACATCCTACTGCGACAAGCACAGTCAGGGAACTGTCGGCGAGCGGGAGACAGGCGCGGGTGACTCTTCCGTCAGGCATCGGCATCCGTGGGCATCCGCTGGTAACTCTCGCGGTTTCGACCGACCCTTGTCAGTAGGCCAGCAGCAAGCGTTTACCCGTGAGTGGGCTGGGTTGCGCGAAGCATGCCTCTGGAGTTGCTTAAACAGGAACTTCTTGTTCATTATACGTTTGTCTATAACGTGATGGCGCTTGTTACCATGCTGTTCATCAAACCCTGTGCAAGGGCTGCGCAAGAGCTGTTCAAAACCGCTCGAGGTCTGCTTGTGTGCTGTTCGAGTGCAGCTCAGATGGCATTACCGCCTAGCGCGCGGTGCGCTGGCGTCGGGTGAACCATTCATTGTCCGGGAGGGCCGCATGTCGACATCCCAGAGCGCTACTGATCCTTCACGTCGCCAGCTATTGAAGTTGGGGCTCGGTGGGGCAGGCATTGCCGTGTTCGGCGGCCTGTCCCTTCAGGCCCTGGCCGAGACGGTCGCTGACGAGCAACAGACGCAGGATGACAGTGCCTTCGCGACGTTCATGGTCCTGTCGCGCTGGTTGCTCAGCGACAAGACCCTGGATGAGCGGCTGGGCCAGCGCTACTTCGAGGCGCTGGCGAGAATTCCGGCCGAGGGAGTGCCCGGTGTCGGCAGCTTGCCGGCCCTCAAGAGCCGCTTGCTGGCCTTGGGCGAGTCGCGAGAGTACGTGAAAAAGGAAGACCTGAGTGACGGCGAGATGGCGCTGGTGCGCCGTCTGCTGCAGGCCTGGATGCTGGGCACGGTCGGCAGGTCGATCAGTGACCCCGCCGCCGAGGTCATCGCCTTCGAGCGCGCTGGCATGTATGCCGGGCCGCGCGATGTGCAGGTGGTGCGTACCTATTGCCCCAATCGCCCGGGGTTCTGGGCAGAGGCACCCAAGGCCTGAGTGGGCACGCTTTCTCCCCAGGCTTGCGCGTGGCGGATGGTCGGGCCTTGAGTCCGTGCTTAGACCTCAGCTCCTGACATCGCCTGCATGCCAGACCTTCTAGGGGCGTCTTGACCGCCCCTGTTGCTGTTCCCAATTTCCCGAGGAGAATCCTGCATGGCCGAGGAATCCCGTGCGTATGATGCCGATGTGATCGTGGTCGGGTCTGGTGTCGCCGGTGCCCTGATCGCACATCGCCTGGCCGAGGCCGGCAAGTCGGTCATCATGCTGGAAGCAGGCCCGCGCATGCAGCGCTGGCAGATCGTCGAGCGCTTCCGCAACCAGGCCAACAAGATGGACTTCATGGGGCCCTATCCTGCCAGCAAGGCAGCGCCCCATCCGATGCTCTACGGCGAGAATGCCGACTATCTGGTGCAGAAGGGCGAGCAGGCCTACGACGCCCAGTACATTCGCGCGGTCGGTGGCACTACCTGGCACTGGGCGGCGTCTTCCTGGCGTTTCCTGCCCAGTGATTTCGTGCTCAAGAGCGAGTATGGCGTCGGGCGCGACTGGCCGATCGGCTATGACGACCTGGAAGACTATTACTTCCGGGCCGAGGTCGCGCTGGGTGTCTGGGGGCCGAATGATGTCGATCTGGGCAGCCCGCGCAGCGCCGAGTATCCGATGGCACCTCTGCCGCTGTCGTGGAACGAGCGGCGGGTCAGCGAGCGCATCAGTCCCCACGGCTTTGACATGGTCACCGAGCCGGTGGCGCGCAACAGCCGCCCCTATGATGAGCGCCCGACCTGCTGCGGCAACAACAACTGCATGCCTATCTGCCCGATCGGCGCGATGTATTCCGGCATCATCCATGTCGAGAAGGCCGAACGTGCCGGTGCCAGACTGATCGACAATGCCATCGTCCATCACCTGGAAAGCGACGCCAGCGGCAAGATTCGCGAGGTGCGTTATCTGGACCCCGACGGCAAGCAGCATCGCCTGAGCGCGGCGCGGGTGGTGCTGGCGGCCAATGGCATCGAGACCCCCAAGCTGATGCAGATGTCGGTCAACGCCCATACCCCCGATGGGGTGGGTAACCAGAACGACATGGTCGGTCGGCATCTTATGGACCATCCCGGCACCGGGGTGAGCTTTCTGGCCGATGAGCCGCTGTGGGCCGGGCGTGGCCCTCAGGAGATGACCTCGATCATCACCTGGCGCGACGGCGACTTCCGCAAGGACTTCGCGTCCAAGAAGCTGCACCTGTCCAACATTGCCCGCACGCAGCAGATGACCACGGAGGTACTGTCGGAAACACCGCTCAGGCTCGGCGCGGATCTGCAGGCGCAGATCGATAACCGCGCCAGTCGCTATGTGCAGTTCGACAGCTTCCACGAGCTGTTGCCAGAGGCCGCCAATCGCATCACGCCGTCAAAAAAACGTGACGCTCTCGGCCTGCCGCGCCCGGAATTCCGTTATGCTATCGATGATTACGTCAAGCGCAGCGCCGCGCATACCCGTGAACAATATGCGCGTATCGCTCAGCTGATGGGAGGCACCGACATCGCGTTTCGTGATGAGTTCTCCAACAACCAGCATATCTGCGGTACGACCCTGATGGGAGACAACCCCAAAGACTCCGTGGTGGATCGCGATTGCCGAGTGCATGGCCATGACAATCTGTTTGTCGCCAGCTCCGGCAGCATGCCCACCGTCGGGTCGGTCAATTGCACCCTGACCATCGCGGCGTTGTCTCTGCGTATTGCCGATCTGCTCGAACAGGAAATATAAGCATGGTCCCGCACGTCCGTACTGCTGGCACCCGTGATGCCATTGATGAGAAAGGTCGCGGTGCCCGCCCGATCCTTCGCCCCGCACGCCTGACCCGTGCCGTCCGCCTGGCCGCCATTGCGGGCACCAGCGCCTTGTTGCTCAGCGCCTGTGGTAGCGGCGAGGACGAGCACGCCAGCCAGGTGGAAGCTGACAAGGCCGCCACCAATGACCCCGCGCTGATCGAGAAGGGGCTGTACATGGCGCGCGCCAGCGATTGCGCGGCCTGTCACAGCACCGAGGACGGCGATGAATACGCCGGTGGCCTCGGCTTCGAGACCCCGGTGGGCGAGATCTACGCCACCAACATCACCCCGGACACCGAGCACGGCATCGGCAACTACACCCTCGAGGAGTACACCCGTGTGCTGCGCGAGGGCGAGGCCGCCGACGGCCACAACCTCTATCCGGCGATGCCGTTCCCGTCCTATGCCCGTCTGACGGATGAGGACATCAAGGCGCTCTACGCCTGGAACATGCATGAGGTGACGCCGAGCAGCACGCCCAACCGCGAAAGCGAGATTCCCTTCCCGCTGAACATGCGCTGGCCGATGGCGCTGTGGGAAGAGATCTTCTCACCGCTGGAGCCGTGGCAGGACCACGACGACAAGAGTGCCGACTGGAACCGTGGCGCCTATCTCGTCCAGGGGCCGGGCCACTGTGGCAGCTGTCACACCGAGCGTGGCTTCGCCTTCCAGGAAACGGCACTGACCGGTGATGAAGAAGGCTATCTCGGTGGTGCGATGATCGAAGGCTGGCGCGCCTTCAACCTGACGCCGGACATGCAGGATGGTCTGGGCAGCTGGAGTGAGCAGGATATCCAGACCTACCTCGCCACCGGCAATCTCAAGGGCAAGGCGCAGGCCGGCGGCCCGATGGCGGATGTCGTCACGCACTCCATGCGTCACATGAGCGAAGATGATCTGCGTGCCATTGCCGTCTATCTGAAGTCCATCCCGGCCGTGAATGGCAAGGGTGAGCAGGGCGAGGCGATCAATGATGGCGATCGCCAGGCGGAAGCCGAGCAGGCCAGCGAGCCTCAGGTCGCCACGCGCTTCAGTCAGGGCGCACCGGCCGATGACGTGCTGTTGCTGCGCGGTCAGCCGCTGGACAAGCGCCCCGATGATGAAGACCTGATCGGTCAGCTGACCGACGCCACGCCGGGCGTGCGTCTGTATCTGGGTCATTGCGCCATGTGTCACGGCGCGGATGGCGCCGGCACCCAGGATGGCTACTATCCGTCGCTGTTCCACAACAGCGTGACCGGCAGTGTCTATCCGGACAATCTGGCTCAGGCGATCCTCAATGGTGTGCAGCGTGAGAACAATGGCCACAGTGTCTTCATGCCGGCCTTTGATGACAGCCTGACCGATGATGAGCTGATCAACCTGATGGACTATCTCGAGAATCGCTTCGGGGAAGGTCATCACTCCGAGACGCTGGCATCCCCCGACACGCGTCGTCAGCAGCTGAGCGACAAGCTCGAGGACTGGCGCAAGCACTGAGTCCGGTGCAGGCCTGAGTCCGGTGCAGGCGCTGAGGTCTGTGCTGACAGGCCTGCGCAAGTGCTGGGTAACCGCGAAAAAAAGACAGCCCATGAAAGCGGGCTGTCTTTTCCGTGACCTGCGCCATGGTGCCGATAGTGCGGTTGTCGTGTGCGTTCAGGCCGTCTCATCCCGTGTTCAGTGTCATCAGTGACTGGCGATGTCACACAGTTGGGGTAATATTGCCCCATGCAGGACCCCCGATTCACATTCATCCCGCTCGGGTTGCGCTCAAATGCAGCACAAACTGAAGAACTGCGGTAGAATGTGCGCCCAGACTTTAGCTCTTTATCAATTATTCGAGGCAACATAGCAGTATGACCGACGCTAATCTTGACGACCAGCTTGCATCCCTGTTTCAGGAGCAGGACACCAAGCAGGACCAGAACGCCCGCATCAAGGAGCTGGAGCGTCAGCTGCGTGAAGCCAGCAAAGAAGCCGACAAGCTCCGTAATGCCCGTGACAAGGCAAAGAAGGAAGTCGAAGACCTGCGCGCTCGCAACGAACGCCTGAGCGAGAAAGCCGCAGCCTCTGACAAGCACCGCAAGCAGGTCGAACACGAGTTCAACCAGAAGCTGGTGCAGTACAAGGCACGTCTGGCACGCGAACAGGCCATCGCCCAGTCTCGCATGATGCCGATGGGCGCAGCCGTCGAGGAAGCGACCGAAGAAGCCGATGCGGCCTCTCTGGAAGACCTCGGCCTCAACGCTGCCGCTATCCGTGCCCTGACTGACGCTGGCTACGACGACGTCGCCAAGGTTCGCAAGGCGCACGCTGATGGCGTGATCTCTGAAGTCAAGGGCATCGGCCCGAAGGCTCAGTCCCAGATCGCTGAAGCCCTCGACGCCTGATCGTTGCCGTTGATCGAAAAAACCCGCCAATCGGCGGGTTTTTTTGTGTCTGTGATTCGCCCTGTGGCGGGCGTGACTGCTGGGCCTGCGGCCGGGTCTACACCTGGGCTTACTTCTGGGTCTACTGCTGAATAGCAGGCCAGCTGACCGCTGACTGCTGCTCGCCCAGCCAGTCCTCGAGGGCGGTGCGCATGTCGGCGGTCGGGAGCGAGCGTCCGTTCAGTGCATGCACCACCCTGGGCAGGCTCGGGGCCTCACCGGCATCCGCCGGCCAGGCCTGCTTGAGCGTGAAGGCAAGCTTCATCGGCTCCTCGCCGTGCAGGTTCTGCTGCATGCGGGCGTGTTCCACGGCCAGCGACTCGAGCTCGGCCTCAAGGCTCGCATCCTCGAGATCGGCGCGGCTGACCAGCAGCATGCGCGGCAGGTCGAGCATGTCGGCGCGCGGCAGCCAGTCCTTGGACAGCGGATGCAGCGCCACCAGACGCGTTGCGTCATCGCCGTTGAGGAAGGCGGCGTGCATCTTGCGGCTGTTGATCAGCGCCTGGGGCGCATCGCCGACATATTCATCGCCTTCGAGTTCTTCCAGCGAGCGTGGGCTGACCAGCTGCATGCTGGAGCCGACCTTGACCTCGACCCACTGCTTCAAGGCCAGATGCGAGCGTGCATCGTCATCGCTCATCACCACTCGCACCGCACGCGTGGTGTCGTTGAGGAAGCGGATCAGCAGCTCCTGCGGCTCGAACAATTCGGTGTAGCGGATCAGCTCGTCACGCGCGACCAGGCTGACATCGTCGAGATCCGCGCCGTCCAGCACTCGCAGTGACATGCCGCCTTCGGCCAGTGCCTTGAGCATCTGCGGCGTCAGGTAGGCGGCGTCGAGGCTACCATCGCTCAGCCCTTGCTCCACGGCCTCGTGGCTTGAGAACTGCTTGAGCATCAGCGGGCTGCTCAGTTGCTCATCGAGGGTGCCCTCGGCTTCAAGCATCACGGCAGGACTGACGCTGACACCGCCATCGGCGGGCATACCGATCTCCAGCGCGCTGGCGTGCTGGGCAAGGGTCAGGCTGGCAGTGGTGAGCGACAGGGTGGCGAACATGCGTGCCAGACGCGGGCGAGATATCGGTAGTGATATCGAAGGACAGAACAGTGCAGGGGGAAGCAGGGACATCTGGCACTCCGGCAACGGTAATAGGGTGATGGCGTACGGCAGCGATGACAGCGCTCGCGCGTGGGCGCCAATGGTAGCCGTTTGGCCTGTGGGTGTCAGGCACGGCGCGGCGTCATGTCTCACCTCGCCGCCGACGCGCCATCCTGCGGGGTGGTTGAGAGGAAGACTGTGAAGATGATCGTATGGATGACCGCGGGTATTAAAAAGCCCCGTCTCCGAAGGGAGGCGGGGCTTTTGACGGCTGTCAGCGCAGGTGGCTCAGCTCACTTCTTGCACGGCTCAGAGCATGCGACAGCTCACGGCTCAGCACATACGGCAGCTCACGGCTGTGAGCGTGCCACCGGTGCTTCGCCGGTCGCGGCATCCGGCTCCGGCGTAGCCACCACACCATCGCGGCGCGCGAAGTGATCGACCCACAGCGCGATCACGCCATCGCCGGTGACGTTGGTGGCGGTACCGAAGCTGTCCTGGGCCAGATACAGCGCGATCATCAGGCCAAGTTCCGCCTCGCCAAAGCCAAGCATGCTGCCCAGCACGCCAAGCGCCGCCATCACCGCGCCACCCGGTGCCCCGGGCGCGGCGATCATGGTCAGGCCCAGCATGATCAAAAACGGAATCACTTCGCCGAGGCTTGCGAGTGCCAGGTTGTGGCTCATCATCATCACGGCAGTGGCGCAGGTGACGATGGTGATGGTGGAACCGGACAGGTGGATGGTGGCGCACAGCGGCACGCTGAAGTTGGCCACTTCATCGCTGACGCCATTGGCCTTGGTCTGACGCAGGCTGACCGGGATGGTCGCCGCCGACGACATGGTGCCCAGCGCCGTCAGGTAGGCCGGCAGCATGTTGCGCAAGAGGCCCAGCGGAGAACGACGTTGGATCAGGCCGGTGATCAGGTAGGCTGTGCTCAGCCATATCCAGTGCATCACGATCGCCAGCACCAGCACCTTCCAGAAGGTATCCAGTGTCGACAGCGCCTTGCCCTCGTAGGCCATCTCGGCAAAGGTGCCGGCGATGAACAGGGGCAGCAGCGGGATGATGACGCGATTGAGGAACACCTCGACCACTTCACGCGATTCGAAGACGGCGCTTTTCAGGGTCGGCAGTTCGCGGCGGCTGATGACCACGCCGAACACGAAGGCCAGCACCAAGGCCGTCATCACCGGCAGTGCCGCGGGGATTTCGAGATCGAGAAAGGGAGTCAGGGCATCGCGGCCTTCAGCGACCGGCGCCATGCCGGACAGCATGCCGGGCAGCAGGTTGCTGGCCACCAGGAAGGCGAAGATGCCGGCCAGAATCGTCGACCCGTAGGCCATGCCGACGGTGCGACCCAGCATGGCGCCGGAATTCTTCGGCAGCGACGCGATGCCGCTCATGACGTAGAACAGGATGATCAACGGGATGGTGAAGTTGATCAGCTGGCCGATGATGACCTTGGCGGTCAGCGCGGCACGTACGAGGGCATCCGGGGCCATCAGGCCGATCAGCAGGCCGGCAATGATGCCGAGGATAAGTTTGACGATGAGCTTCATGTGGATCTCGAGGGTTTGACGGGTTCTTGCCCCGATAACGGGTCGTGAATCGCGTACCACCTCGGCGACGCACCGAAATGGCGCGCAGAGTTTACCTGAATTGCGCCACCATTTCAGGCGCCTGGCCAGCTGCCGTGGCATGGGGTGTGGATGCCCATGACTCGACATGCTGACCAGGCGCCATCTCAGGTTCTCAGCCGTTCATCGCTTCGCTTTCATCACTTTCGCGCTTTCTCTCTTTCGCGCCTCGCTTGCCCACCCAGCGCTTCGCTTGCGCTCTCGTCTCACTGTCTTGATCTTACTGTGTTGAAGAAGCCGAGCGACGCTGCTTCACACCATGATGAACCAGTGCCACCGCTGCCAGTGCCAGCCCGAACAGTGACATGCCCTGCCAGCCATACACGCTCATCATCTTGACGCCGATGGCGGAACCGGCTGCCGCACCGAGGTAGTAGCACAGCATGTAGACGGCGTTCATGCGGCTCTGG
Organism: Cobetia sp. UCD-24C; assembly: GCF_001306765.1. Lineage (NCBI taxonomy): Bacteria > Pseudomonadati > Pseudomonadota > Gammaproteobacteria > Oceanospirillales > Halomonadaceae > Cobetia > Cobetia sp. UCD-24C. Next base: position 26,326 of record NZ_LJTD01000008.1, read on the forward strand.
GCCTTGGGGTCGATCGAGAACACGCGCACCTGGTTGGGAATCTGGGCCGCGAAGACGCCCAGGTCCAGCAGGATGATGCCGACGATCAGTCCGGCCAGGCTGTCACCCCACGCGGCGAGCACCGCGAAGGACGCCAGCACCATCACCAAGGCGAAGCTGATCAGGCGACCCGCGCCGACACGATTGACCAGTCGGCCCGCCGCCTTGGCACCGAAGATGCCCGCCAGCCCGATGATGCCGAACATCCCCGCCTGCTGGACGCTGTAGTCAAACGGCGCATCGGTGACGTGAATGGCCAGCGTCGCCCACATGGCATTGAAGGCCGCGAACCACAGCGCGCCGGTCAGCGCGGATTCCCGCAGCAGGGCATGTTGCTTGAACAGCGTACCCATCGAGGCGATCAGTCTGGGGTAGGCCATTTGCACGGCAGGCGCGCGGCTGGGCAGATGACGATGCAGCAGCACACCGATGATGACGGTGATGATGGCCGCGATCAGGAAGACGCTGCGCCAGCCCCAGTATTCGCCGATGCTGCCGCTCAGGGTACGTGACAGCAGTATGCCGATGGTCAGCCCCGTCATCAGGGTGGCGATGTTCTTGCCGCGCGCGTCGGGGGTGGACAGCGAGGCGGCCAGCGGGATCAGCTGCTGGGTGATGTTGGCGCCCAGCCCGGCCACGAAGCTTGCCAGCAACAGTGGCCAGAAGCTGGGGGCCAGGAAGATGCCCAGTGAGGCCAGTGACAGGGTGATGGACAGATTGCGGATCAGCTGGCGTCTGTCCATGGTGTCGCCCAGCGGCGAGATCAGCAGGATGGCGGCGGCATACCCGAATTGAGTTGCGGAGGGGATCAGGCCGATCATGCCTTGGCTCACGCCCAGTGAGCCGGCCATCTCCGCCAGCAGCGGCTGGTTGTAGTACAGATTGGCGGCGGTCGCAGCGACCGCGATCGCCATCAGCAACAATAACCCGCGGCCAATGGCGGGCGTGCTGTCGACGTCTGGTGTCGATGTCGGCGAGGCTGTGCCTGACGGGCCAGTATCTGATCGCGCAGTGTCCGATGGGGAAGTGCTTGAAGAAGTGCCTGTCACCTGGGTGTCCTCATGTCCGTGCTGCCAAGCGTGGCAGCGGTGATTCACGAGGGGCAGAGTAGGTAGTGTTCACCTATAAGAGAAATGTTGTTGTTTGATATGTTTGATGCTCATCCGCTATAGATCTTGTGATCTGCCTTGGAGGCGTTAAATCCTGGCTGCGCTCAAGCCTGGCTGTGCTTAAACGTTGTCTGGAGGCACTGGCCTGGCCGCGCGACACTGTCGCGTTCCACCAGCCTCGGGGCCAGTTGGGTCTGGCCCGGGAAGGGAGTGCCTTCCAGACGCGCGATCAACTGATCGACAGCCGTGGTGCCCAGCTCATAGATTGGCTGCCGGATGGTGGTCAGAGCAGGAGAGAGGTAGGCACTGATCTCGATATCGTCGTAGCCGATGATCGAGAGTTGCTGCGGTACCTTGATCTCAAGATCTTGGGCGGCGCGTAGGCAACCTAGCGCCAACAGATCATTGAAGGCGAAGATGGCATCCGGCCTGTCGGCCGGATTGGCCAGTAGTAGGTGAGCTGCGCGGTGGCCGTCGGCCAGCATCAACTGGGTCGCAATCTGCCAGTCCTCGGCGAGGCCCAGGCCAGCGGCGTACAGTGCTTCCAGTGCTCCACCCAGGCGCTCGCGGGAACGCGCATGATCACGAGGCCCGGTCAGCAGGGCAATGCGCTCGATTCCCTGCGCCAGCAGATGTTCGATAGCGAGCCTGCCCCCGAGGTATGAATCATCATTGACCACCGTCATGTCCCAGCCGGGCTGGGGCTCGGCGTCCATCATCACCGTCGGCAGTGGCAGGGCGCTGAGCGCCTCGAGAAAGCCGGCGCCGTTCTCAGCGGTCATTACCACCAGGCCATCGATGCGTCGGTCGCGCAGTGTCTCAAGGTAACTGAGCTGCTTGGCATCGATATCGTCACTGTTGCATAGAATCAGGCTGTACCCCGCCTGGTAGCAGCGATCCTCGACGCCGCGGATCACCTCGGCGAAGAAGGGGTTATGTGCGTTCGTGACGATCATACCCAGGGTGCGACTGCGGTTGGACTTCAGTGCTCGGGCAACACTGTCCGGTCGATAGCCAAGTGTGGCAATCGACTCGCGTACGCGCGCTTCAGTCGCGCTGGCCACCGGGCGGGTGGCATTTACGACATGCGACACCGTGGTTACCGAAACTCCAGCGTGTGCCGCCACATCCTTGAGTCGAATCACTTTTCTATCCCTGGTGGTGAGCCTGATGGTGAAAGTCGAGCGGGCGTCACTGGCCCTGCGAGGCGAGCAAGACACGCCATTGATGGAAAGACGCAAAAAGACGAAAAAACGCCGGCCATTGGCCGGCGTCCTGTCCCGCGATGCAGGCTGCGTGAGGCGTGTGATCGCTTATTCGGTGATCAGCTTGAGCGGCACGGAGATGGTCTTCTCGACGTCTTCGTCCTTGAGCAGCTTGTCGGCGGTGTCGACGCCGAGGCTGCCGATCAGTGCCGGTTGCTGGGCGACGGTGGCGTCCATCTTGCCGGCCTGCACGGCCTTGATGCCTTCATCGGTGCCATCGAAGCCGACCAGCAGGATGTCCTTGCCGGTGGCCTGCAGGGCACGCTGGGCGCCGAGCGCCATTTCATCGTTCTGGGCAAAGACGGCATTCACGCCCGGATGCGCCTGCAGCAGGTTCTCCATCACGTTCAGGCCCTGGGTGCGGTTGAAGTTGGCCGGCTGCGTGGCCACCAGGCTGAGGCCTGACTGGCCGTCGATGGCCTTCATGAAGCCTTCACCGCGATCGCGCGTGGCCGAGGCGCCGGCGACGCCTTCCAGCTGCACGATCTCACCCTTGCCTGCGAGTTTTTCGGCGATGAAATTGCCCGCCAGTTCGCCACCGGCGACGTTGTCGGAGGCAACGTGCGCCGCGACACGACCGCCATTGGCGCTGCGATCCAGTGTCACCACCGGCACATTGCGGCCATTGGCGGTGCGCACGCTGGAGACCACGGCATCGGAATCGGTCGGGTTGATCAGCAGCAGATCGACGCCGCGGGACAGGGCGTCTTCGACGTTGGACAGCTCTCGCGCGGCGTCATCGCCGGAATCCAGCACGATCAGCTCGTGGCCCAGTTCCTCGGCCTTGTCCTTGGCGCCCTGCTGGAGGCTGACGAAGAACGGGTTGTTCAGCGTCGAGACCACCAGCGCGATCTTGTCGGCCATGGCGGATTGCACCGGCATCAAGCTCAGGCCTGCGGCAGTGATGGCGGTGGTCAGCGTGGAGGTGAGCAGTTTTCCGTTCTTCTTCATGGCGATGGTCCTTTCGTTGTTGTCGGCGACCCGCTGGAGGGCCCCCATGGTTGGCGCACGGGGGCGAGGGTCTTCGATACTGCCGGGAATGAAATCGTGCTGTGTTTTACGGGCTTACTGTTGTTTGCTGCCTGGTACTCGCAGGCTATTTCTGCGCGCGGCTGTCGATCAGTACCGCGAGCAGTATGACGGCGCCCTTGGCGATCATCTGGTAGTAGCTGGAGACGCCCATGATGTTCAGCGCATTGTTGAGTACGCCGATCACCAGCGCACCGATCAAGGTGCCGAAGATGCGCCCACGGCCACCCATCAGGCTAGTGCCGCCGATGACGACTGCCGCGATGGCGTCCAGCTCGTAACCGGTGCCGGCATTCGGTTGTGCCGAGCCCAGGCGCGCGGCGAGGATGGCACCGGCCAGTGCCGCGAAGGCACCCGCGATGGCATAGACGCTGATCTTGATGCGATTGACGTTGATGCCGGACAGACGCGCGACCTTCTCACCACCGCCGACCGCATAGACGTGACGCCCGAAGCGGGTGTGATGCAGCATGCCCCAGCACAGCACGTAGACGAAGAACATCATGTAGATCGGGATCGGCACGCTGAGCCAGTAACCGCCGCCCAGATTCCAGAAGCTGTCGGCGGCTTCGCTGACGCCGATGGAGACCGGACGGCCATCGGTGTAGACGAGCGTAGCACCGCGCAACACCGTCATTGCCACCAGCGTGACGATGAAGGCCTGGATGCGACCGAAGGCGACGAACAGACCGGAAATGGCGCCCAGGCCGGCACCGGCGATGATGGTGCCCGGCACGCTCAGCCAGGGGGAAAGGCCGGCGGCGGTCATCGAGGCCGCGAAGGCGCCGGTCAGCGCAAGTACCGCGCCAACGGACAGATCGATGCCCGCGGTGAGGATGACGAAGGTCACGCCCATGGCGATGATGGCATTGATGCTGGTCTGGCGGAGCACGTTGAGCAGGTTGTCGGACGACAGGAAATTGTCGGACAGGCCGGCGCTTACGGCGATCAGCAGAGCCAGCGCGATCAGTGCCTTGTTGTCGACCAGCAGGCGCATGACGTCGAGGCGGCGGCCGCTGGCGGCAGAGGAAGAAGGAGTAGACATCAGTTCGGCATCTCGTGGCGGGAAGCGGAGGAATCGGGGGGAGAAGACGGGCGTGCGGTAGAGCGTGATGCAGCGTTTGTCGATGAAGTGCTGGTTTTCGAAGTGCTATCGCCGCTGAGCGGGCTCTCGAGGCCCGAGGCCGCGGTCATGATCGCTTCCTGAGTCGCGTTCTCACGGCTGAACTCGCCGGAGATGCGCCCATCGGCGACCACCAGAATGCGATCGGCCAGGCCGAGCAGTTCAGGCATTTCGGAGGAGATCAGCAGCACGCACTTGCCCTGGCGCTTTAGCTCATTGATCAGCAGGTAGATCTCGCGCTTGGCGCCGACATCCACGCCACGGGTCGGTTCATCGAGAATCACCAGCTCCGGCGCCGGCATCAGTGCCTTGGCCAGCGACACCTTCTGCTGGTTGCCGCCGGACAGCGTATCGACCGGCTGGTCGGTATTGCTGACCTTGATCTGCATGCTCTTGACGAAGCTTTCGACGGCGGCGGCTTCCTCGCCATGACGAATGCGCCCGAACGCGCCACAGAAACTCGGCAGGGCGCTCAATGACATGTTGCTGGCCACCGAATGGGCCAGAATCAGGCCCGCCTGCTTGCGGTCTTCCGGCACGTACACCAGGCCCGAGGCCAATGCCTCGGCCGGCGAGGCGAAACGCATCGGCTGACCATGCAGCTGCACGCTGCCGGCGCTGATACGGGTATCGCCGCACAGGGCGCGGGCCAGTTCGGTGCGCCCGGCGCCCATCAGGCCGCCAAAGCCGAGCACTTCTCCGCGGCGGGCAGAGAAGCTGATGCCCTTGACGCCCGGCGCCTCGAGGTCCTTCACCTCGAGCATCACCTCGCCATCAGGGCTGGCGGGCGTGTAAGGGTAGCGTTCTGCCAGCTCGCGACCGACCATCAGCCGAATCAGGCCGTCCTCATCCAGCTCCGCCGTCGGCCCCTGGTGGATCATCTGGCCATCGCGCAGCACGGCGACTTCATCGCACATGCTGAAGATCTCGTTCAGGCGGTGGGTGATCAGGACCAGCGAGCGGCCTTCGGCGCGCAGCTCCGCGACGACCTCGGCGAGAATCTCGGTCTCGATGTCGGTCAGCGCGTCGGTGGGCTCATCCATGATGATGATCTCGGCGTCCAGCGACAGCGCACGCGCGATCTCGACCATCTGCTGCTGACCGATGCTCAGCTCGCTGACGGCGGTGCGCGAATCCAGCGATTGGCGCAGGCGGTCGAGCAGCTGGCGGGCATCACGGTGCAGCCGCTTCCAGTCGACGGTGCCCAGCGCGGTGCGTGGCTCACGGCCGAGGAAGATGTTCTCGCCGGCAGACAGGCCCGGCACCAGATTGAGTTCCTGGTGGATGATGGCAATGCGACTGTCCATCGCCTGACGCGGGGTGGTGAAGACCACTTCCTCGTCACGTAGCCACAGCGTGCCGGCATCATAGCGATAGACGCCGGAGAGAATCTTCATCAGCGTCGACTTGCCGGCGCCATTCTCGCCGGCCAGCGCATGCACGCGCCCCGCGCGCAGGGTCAGGTCGACACCCTTGAGCACGCTGACCCCGGAGAAGCCCTTGTCGATGCCCTTGAGTGCCATCAGCACCCGTGGTTGTGCATGGCTCTGCATCAGAAGGGCACTCCACAGTGCAGGATCACGTTGGCGTACGGCGTGCACTCGCCCGTGCGCACGATGACGCTCGCCTCGGGCAGCGCCGCCTTGAAGGCTTCATGACTGAGCTGCTGGCGGCCGATCGGTGCGAGTGATAGGCGGTCCAGGGTGTCCAGACGTTCGACGATGGCGTCATGGAAGGAGGGGCTCTTGACCGGCAGTTCCTCGGCCAGGGTCGTGGCCTCGATGCACAGCTCGGCCAGCAGGGCGTCCAGCACCGGCAGCAGGGCGGGCAGGCCGGGAACCACCGCGAGATCGACACAGGGCACGCCCTCGGGAATCGGCAGGCCGGCGTCGGCGATCACCACGGTATGGGTATGGCCGAGACGGGCGAGGTGGCCACTGAGAGGTCCGTTCAAGATGCCGTGTCGTTTCACGTCGCAGTCCTTGGGTAAAGCAGGAATGAGTCGATCCAGTGTCTAAATCCGCTGGTTCACAATGGCGCCAATTATGAACCGCAAACGTTTGCGGTGCGGTAAGCGATACGTCGTAGGCGCTGTAGGGTGACTACCTTTCTGTAGTCTGAGGTCCAATGCGGGGTGCGCTCGGGAGGTGATCAACAAGGAAGGCGATCGAAAAAGAAGGTGGTCGCAAGAAGAAGTCACTCACACAAAAAACGTCTGCACAAGAAAGCCCTCAAGTTCACGAACCCTTTGCCGATAGTCCCAACACTCAGACAGACAAATACGCCCGGTATGCGTGCTTTTTCGCCTGATGGCGGTTCAGCGGGCATGTGAAAATACCTTCACCCTATCGAGAGGTGCATATGGCGACGATTTCATCGCTGGGGATTGGCTCTGGGCTCGACCTCAACAGTCTGCTGACCGATCTGGAGACGGCAGAGCGTCAGAAGCTCACACCGATCGAGACCCAGCAGGCAAGTTACGAGGCCGAGTTGTCGGCCTGGGGCACGATTCAAAGTCGCCTGGAATCCCTGGATACCGCCGCCGCGGCGCTGGCCGATGCCGAGACCTATACCGGCATGACCACCACTGCCAGTGGCTCGGGCGTCAGCGCCACGGCAACCTCGGAAGTGAGTGCGGGCAGTTATTCGGTGGCTGTCACCCAGCTGGCGCAGGCGCAGAGTCTGGCGACGACGGGGCAGGCCAGCCGCGATGAAGCCATCGGTGATGGCACCGCGACCACGCTGACGCTGTCATTGGGCACGTTGGCCAGTGACGGCAGCTATGCGGCGGATGCCGAGCGCAGCGCCAGCATCGTCATCGACGAGAGCAACAACACGCTGGAAGGCATTCGCGATGCCATCAATGAGGCGGGTCTCGGGGTCACGGCCTCGATCGTCAATGATGGCTCCGACACGCCGTATCGCCTGGTGATGACCTCGGACGAGACGGGCAACGAGGCGGTGATGAGCCTCTCGACCAGCGGCGAGGTGGCAGAGCTCGATAGCCTGCTCAGCCATGACCCAGCAAGCAGTGACCCGGCCGCCGGCGGGATGGAGGAAGTCGTCGCGGCGCGCAATGCCGAGTTCAGCGTCAACGGCATCAGCATGCAAGCCACCTCCAATGTCATCGATGATGCCGTGGATGGCTTGACCCTGACGCTGAGCGAGACGAACACGACTGCGAGCGTGGTCACCGTCAAGGAGAACGCCGAGTCGGTAAGCAAGGCGATGGAAACCTTCGTCAATGCCTACAACGATCTTCAGGACACCATCGACAATTACACCGCCTTCAATGCTGATGAAGGGACAGCGGGGGAATTGCTGGGCGATTCGACGCTGCGCACCATCGAGAGTCGCCTGACCTCGGCGCTGAATTTCACCAGTGAGGGCGATTTCTATGCGCTCTCCTCGCTGGGAGTGAGCCGTACCAACGATGGCAAGCTCGAATTCGACAGCGCCGTGATCGAGGCTGCCGACAGTGAGCAGCTGGCGGCGATGTCGGGGTTCTTCATCTCCGATGATGAGGCGGGCACCAGCGGTTTCGCCAGCCAGATGTCCAGTCTGCTGGAAGAGGTGGTCGGGGAAGACGGCACGCTGGAAAGCACCACGGAAGGCATCGAGGGGTCGCTGGAGAGTCTCGCCAGTCAGTATGAGCAGACCGAAGACACCATCGAGGCCACCATCGAGCGTTATCGGGAGCAGTTCACGGAACTCGACATCCTGGTGGCCAACCTGACATCCACCAGTGACTACCTGACCAGTCAGCTGGAAACGCTGGAAAATAGCTGGGACATGACGGGCTGATCGGTGGCTGATGCTCTGAGACATTGGTCATTGGTCATTGGTTACTGACCCAGGCCCAGGCCCAGGCCATCCGCCATGCGCTTGCGAGATTCGATGCGTCCGGCAATGCCCGCAGTCGAGACGTCATGCCGACGACGGCTACATATCTGACAGAGATACTGACAAACGCCATGAACAAGGGAACCCAATCACCATGAGTCGCTATCGTGGCGCCAATGCCTATGCCCGTGTCGGCGTGGAATCCGGTGTGCTTTCCGCCAGCCCACACCAGTTGATCGTGATGTTGTTCGAGGGAGCAGACCGTGCGCTGGCGGCGGCGCGTCTGCAGATGGAGGCCGGCGACGTGGCCGCCAAGGGACAGTCGCTGGCCAAGGCGACCAGCATCGTCACCGAAGGTCTGCGTGCCTGTCTGGATCATGAGCAGGGCAATGAGGTCGCGACCAACCTTGATCGCATGTATGACTACATCGCGCGCCTGATCATGCAGGCCAACCTGGGCAACAGCCCGGAAAAGCTCGACGAGGCGCGTCGCCTGCTCAACGAGCTGGGAGACGCCTGGCGTCAGATTGCCGTACACGACAAGGGATTGGATTGACCATGGACAGCACTGCACTGCTCGCCGATGACACCTTCCAGCAATGCGATGAGCTGCTGGAGCAGATGAATGCCATGCTGCGCTCGGCACGCCTGGGTGACTGGCCCGCGGTACTCGGCGGGCAAGCCAGCTATATCGAGAAGATGCAGCAACTGCGCATGCCGCGAGGTGGCAACGCCGAGACGCGCAAGGCGCTGGAACAACGTCTGCGCACGCTGACTACGCTGGAATCAGAGCTGACCGTCCAGCTCAAGGCGCGCCAGAGCCAGTTGCAGGAAGTGCTCGGGGATGTGGGTACGCGCCGCAAGCTGGCACGCAGCTATGGCCAGGGCAATTATGGCCAGGGCAGTTACGGTCAGAATAGCTGAGGTCACAGTAGCCAAGGCCAGAACAGCCAAGACCAAAACAGCCAAGATCAGGCAAGTTACGATCAGGGCGGCCAGGCTCAGCAGAGCAAGGCTTGATCGGACACGGGGAGAGCTGAGCCTCCAGGGCTTCGCGCATGACTCCCTGACGGCCTCCCTGGCAATGAGGATTGCACGACATGAGCGGCATCAATCCCTTGATCGATAGTCTGCTCCATCAGGTATTGGGGAGGACGGCACAACGCCCGCCGCCGGCGGACTCCGGTGTCGTCTTCCCGACCTCCGCTCTCCAGTCGCGCCAGGGGCTGGGGGCGGAAGATGGCAAGGGCAGTGGTGGCCAGAATGGCGCCAATCCGCTCTTCCAGACGGGAACTGGTACAGGCTCAGGCGCAAGGCCTGCGGCCCCGTCATTGAATGCCAGCGCAGCGTTGCTGACAGCCTCGCAAGCCTCCACTTCTCCCACTGGCGCCCTCGCGTCAGCTTCCTCCTCCCTCCCACCGTCCGGTGCTTCCGTCGAGCTGACGACGCAGACGCAGACGATGTCGCGTTTGCTCGATGCCCTGTCACAGCTGGTGGCCAGCGGCTCGCCGTCCGCGCGGGTCGGGTTGGCGCTGCCGGAAGGGCAGTCGCTGGTTTCTCTGTTGGCGCGCGGCCAGCCCTTGCCCGGTCTTCTGGCGCCCATGGCGTTGTCCAGCGCATCACTTCTCAGTCTGTCGGCGGCCTTGAGCCAGCAGATTCACCAGAGCGGGCTCTTCTACGAGGCGGACCTGCTCGCCTGGGTCGAGAATCGGCTGGGATTGGCCGACCTCGCCGGTCATCCGCAGCTCGCCAATGCCAGATTGGAGGCTCTGTTGGCCTGGCGGCAATGGCCGGTGCTGGCGGAGGCGCGCTTCATCCCCTGGGAGGCGACACGCGAGGACGCCTTTGTCTGGCGCATGCGAGACATGCGAGCAGAGCTGCGCCGTGAGTCGCGCCCGGGCATGGCACGGCCGAGCGGTGACAGCTTGTTGCCGCCGGGTGGCATTGACGCGGCCCGACATGGCGCCAGCGCCCATGAGGCCAGTGCGCTGGGTGCCTATCGCGCCAACATGCCATTGGGCGTCGCTCAACCTGCCGCCTCTGATGTGTCTCGCCAGGCGATTGGCTCAGACGCCCTTGCCAGCGGGCTAGTACAGCAACAGCTGTTGTTGATTCTAGGTCAGCCCTTCCATTGGCAGGGCCTGTTGATTCCCGGCCTGCATGCCTTCTTCAGCCTCTATTTCCCGGGGCCGCCTTATCGGCATCGCTCGCGGGATGAGGAGGAGCGACGTACAGCGCCATTGGTCGTGACGCCCGTGGCTGCGCATGACGCCACACCTGACAGTCGCCGCAGTGATCACGGCGAGGCTCAGCAGTGGAAGATGTCGCTGACCTTGGTGGCAGGAGACAGCGATGGCGAGGAGGGCAGCGATCGCAAGCCACAGGTGACTTCCGAGTCGGAGGATCTTGCCGCGAAGGAAAATGCAGAACAGGGCGAAGGGCAGGCGCCAGCGCCCGGTAGTGTGGAAAGTGCGGAAAGTGCGGGTGGTGAGAAAAGCAGGAGCAGTGAGAGCGGGGAGACTGCCGCGCGGGCAACGCTTGCACTGAACCTGACCTGGTATCAGCTCGCTGCGCCTGTGGCATTGGTGGTCGAGATAGAGCGACTGACGCAACCCTCCAGCAATGCAGGCGAGCGTGATGCGGCCTTGCGCGAACTGCAGCATGCGCTCGCGCAAGGTCTGGCCGGGATGGCGCCCCGGGTGCACGTACGCCCCGTCGATGCAGTGCCTGATCATGAGGCGCCCGCGTCTTCTGATGGCGCATCTGTCGATGCCCCTCGGGCCACGGCAGAGCAAGCGACGGATTTCATGCATACCCAGGGTGAGAGGCTGGGGCAGCGCATCCAGCAGCGGGCCAATTCGCTGGGTCTGAGCGTGCATGAAATGCCCGAGCTGGTCGAAATGCTGGCCACCGGCCTGCCGGCACGCAAGGAATTGCCCACAGCCTTGATGCAGGTCGTCGTCAAGATCGCCGAGCTATGGGCAGAGAGGCATCGCTCACAGAAGGCGCCTTGCGAGTAAAATCCTCGAATGGCCCGCTCTGCAGGATGATGTTTCATCCTTGTACGATTCTTGCTCATTGAGCCCTGACGAATGTTTTTATGGCATGCCACTGCATGGCGACTGTGGAGGTGTGAAGTGACACTTCAGGCGTCACGCTACAGGCCAGGATATCGAGAAATATAATTTATTTATAATATTTAAATAAAGCGTCACTCAGGCGAACTGCTTGCGTGGATACGGTATTGAAACTCCGCCGAGGGTCGCCCTGTAAATGCAGCTAGATTCTGCATGTTGTTTGTGCCAGAACCCTCATATGCAGTGTTTTATTGTGTTGAAGCGGCGAGATAAGCCCATTTGGGCGAGCCGCTGGCGGGTCCTCTCACAGCGTTGAAATAGCAGATAGCCCATTCTGGACAAGTGCTGACATTGCGTTATTCCTCGCCTTTACGCAGGGGTAACTTGCTGCCTGTTGGCGGCCCGTTCGGGGCAATTGCTCGATATTGTACAAGGCATGCCCCGGGTGGCGGGAAAGGGTCAGGCCTGCCTTTCACGAAAATGCAACACTCTGTGCGCACCATCCGCTTGCTATTGCTTTGTATGACAAATCTGGTGCATCGTGATTATGCAAGTCGTCTTGAAGACAAGATTGAGGGCTTTTCTGACACACCTTGCTGCCATTTCGGCGGCTTGATGCAGCTTTTGTGCATATAGCGTAGTGGTATGTAAAAAAATGTTGATGAAGAGTCTGGTCCATTACGTGATTAAGTATTAGAATCGCCATCTTAAAGTGGGTGGCTCATTTGGTCATGAAGCCGCAAGCCCGCATGGCGCCACTGGTCCGGCGCCATTGAGTATTTCGTTTCATTACATCAAAACCATAAGGAATGACGGTCGAGCGCCAGGGTTGGCGGTAGCTCGGGACGATCAGACCACTCAGGGAATCATGATGTCCTCACTGCTCAATGATATACAGAGTGTCAATCTGTCGTATCTTCTGCTTGTGCAGCGCTTGTTGGTCGAAGATACGGAAATGGCGCTGGTACGCCTGGGTCTCGATCAAGAGATGGCGGATCTTTTGTCTGGCATGAGTGTCAGTCAGCTGGTGTCGTTGTCGTCCTGCAATCAACTGCTGTGCGAGCTGGCGTTGGATGATGCCTCGCAGCTCAAGGGAGTCTTGCAGGGTGGTCGCGACCAGGATTTCAGCGCGATGCACACTGCCATGCTGCTGAATGCGCGCCAGAACGATGCTGGACTTCGCCAGGGGGGAATCAGTGGATGACCCAGAAAAGTCTCGTCGATGAACTGCAACAGCTGCAGTTGGCAGTAGAGTTGATCGAACTGGGGGCCCGCCTGCAGGTGCTCGAGACGGAAACGGAGATCAGCCGCGCGCGCCTGGTCAAGCTGTACAAGGAAGTTCGGGGTGTCTCGCCGCCCAAGGGCATGCTGCCGTTTTCCACCGACTGGTTCATGACCTGGCAGCCCAATCTGCATGCATCGCTGTTCCACGGTTTCTACCGTCGGCTCAAGGCGCAGGGCGCGTCGCGCATGAATGCCTTCGTCAAGGCATATCGCTTCTACCTGGAGCATGTCGGCGAAGACGAGCCGGTGCTGGCGCTCACGCGCGCCTGGACACTGGTGCGCTTTTTCGAAAGTGATCTGCTGGAAGTGGCCAGCTGCAAGACCTGCAGTGGCCATTTCGTGGTGCACGCCCACACGCCATCACACGATTACGTGTGTGGCATCTGTCAGCCGCCATCGCGTGCCGGCAAGACGGCAGCACGCCGCAAGGCCCGTGAAGAACTGGCACTGGAGCAGTCGGCAGCCGTCGCCAGCCTCGGATGATAGCTGTCTCGTGTCAGTGAAGGCGCCAGGATTGCGCCAGGCGATCGAGCAAGACGAGCGTGCAAAGACCAGAAGGCTTGCCCATCCCCGGGCAAGCCTTCTTGCGTTGTGCACCATTGATCGCCCGCCTGGCTCAATGCCGACTGTTCGACCATGGCTCATTCGACAACGACAGCCTCAACGAATATTCCGCCGTGACCCTAAAGACATGCTCAGCGACGCCGATAGTCAGATTCATGCGACGTTGACCGAATGCCAAGGGGGTTATTGTGTTGTTGTTCATAGGCTATCTAGTGGTCATCGCGTCCACCCTGGGCGGGTATCTGATGGTGGGCGGGCACCTGGCGGTGCTGATGCAGCCCGCGGAATTGCTCATCATCTGTGGCTCTGCCGTCGGTGCATTTCTGGCCGGCAACAACGGCAAGGCCATCAAGGCCACCGGCAAGGCGTTCTCGAAGTTGAAGCGCACGCGTGGCTACAACAAGTCCCTGTATATGGAAGTCATCGGGCTGCTGTATCTGCTGCTGTCGCGTGCCCGTCAGCAGGGCATGCTGGCGATCGAGCAGGACATCGACAATCCGCAGGAAAGCGCATTGTTCGCCGAGTATCCGCGCCTGCTCTCCGACCCCATTCTGATGAATTTCATCACCGACTACCTGCGCCTGATGGTCAGCGGCAACATGGACCCCTTCGAGCTCGAGTCGCTGATGGAACACGAGATCGAGACCTTCAAGCACGAGACCGAGATTCCGGTGCATTCCCTCTCGGCGGTGGCAGATGGCCTGCCGGCCTTCGGGATCGTCGCCGCCGTGATGGGGGTGGTGCATGCGCTGGCCTCGGCAGACCAGGGTGCCGCCCAGCTGGGCGTGTTGATCGCCAATGCCATGGTCGGCACCTTCCTCGGCATCCTGCTGGCCTATGGGTTCGTCACGCCGGTCGCCAACAAGATCCAGCACGAGGTGCACGAGGCCGTGAAGATGATGCAGTGCATTCGCGTCATCCTGATGGCCTCGCTCAATGGCTACGCTCCGCAGGTCGCGGTGGAATTCGGCCGCAAGGCGTTGTTCACCGCCGAGCGTCCTAGCTTCAACGAGCTGGAAGAGCATGTACGCGAGATCAAGAACAAGGGTGCGGGCTGATATGGCGTTGCTGTCTCTCGCAAGTGCGTCAGTCGCAAGCGTGTCCGTCACCTGCGTGTCAGTGACACAGGTATCGCTGGCTGTCGAGGTCGAGGCAGTGGGTGTCTCTGGACTGAAGCTCGGAGGTCTCGATGAGTGAAGAGCGCAGACCCATCGTCATCAAGCGGCCGCGTATCGTCAAAGGACATCATGGCGGTGGTTGGAAGATCGCCTACGCCGACTTCATGACCGCGATGATGGCCTTCTTCCTGGTGATGTGGGTGATCTCGAATGCCTCGGATGACGACCTGCGGGAAATCTCCGACTACTTCGGTGCGCCGCTGGAAGTCTCGCTGCTGGGGGGCGATCGCAATTCGGCCTCCAGCAGCGCCATTCCCGGTGGCGGCTTCATGGCCGAGCAGACCCAGGGCGAGAAGGGCGCTGATCTGCAACGCCTGCAGCGCCAGGCGCTGGCCGATGATTCCCGCATGGCCGCCATTCGCGACGAGATCGACACCACCATGACGCAGCGCATGGCCGATGACGCGGACCTGGCCGAACTGCGTGAGCAGCTGCAGATCGAGCTGACCTCCGAAGGCCTGCGCATCCAGATCACCGATAGCGACCAGCACCCGATGTTCGCGTTGGGCAGCAAGCAACCCTCGCCACAGTTGTCGCAGCTGCTTGGCTTGCTGGCGCCGATTCTCAAGCGGCTGCCCAATCATCTGAGCATCACCGGGCATACCGACAATCGTCCCTTTGTCGGTGAAGGCGGCTACGGCAACTGGGAGCTCTCCACCGATCGCGCCAATGCCGCGCGCCGCGTGCTGGGCAACAGTGGGCTGCCCTATGAGCGCATCGTGCGTGTGGTCGGCATGGGCTCGCGCATCAGCCTCGACAGCCAGAACCCCGAGGCCGCCATCAATCGTCGCATCAGCCTGATGGTGCTCAGTCAGTCGGCCTATCGCGATATCACCGACAGCAACGGCGTCAACCCCCGGCCCGCCGAGGACATCAACAGCCTGCGCGAGCGTCTCGAGCAGCTGGCAAGCCCGAGCGAGGTGCGTCATCGCCAAGCCGGGCTCAAAGGCTAGCGACTTACTCTTTAAGTCCTAGCCTATTTCTCGCGTTATTCCCCGCTTTGATCCTGACATCGGGAGGCACAATGGTCAGATGATATCCGGGCGTTGGTCGCCTAATGCAAGCGGAGTAGCCGGTGGCTGACGAGCAGAGCAGCGACGACAAGACAGAAGACGCCACGCCCCACCGAATACAGAAGGCCCGCGAGGAAGGGCAGGTGCCCCGCTCGCGGGAGCTTGCGACCTTTCTGTTGCTGGGCGGAGGTGCGGCAGGCCTGTGGCTGTTGGCCGGGCCGCTTGGCGACACCCTGGAGCGAGTACTGGGCGCCTCGTTCGGCTTCGATCGCGCTCAGGCACTCGACAGTCGCGTGATGCTGGCCAATGCCTTGATGCTGGGCCAGGAGGCCTTGCTGGCACTGTTGCCGTTGTTCGCCCTGCTGATGGTGCTGGCGCTGGTCGGCCCGGTGTTGCTGGGCGGCTGGATGTTCTCCACCAAGTCGCTGGCGCCGTCGCTGGGCAAGCTCAATCCCGTCAAGGGGCTGGGCAGAATGGTGTCCTCCCAGGCGCTGGCCGAGCTGCTCAAGACCATCGCCAAGTCGATACTGGTCGGTGGCGTGGTGGTGATGTATCTGCATGCCCAGCGCCAGGAATTGATGGCCTTGATGATGATGCCACTGGGCAACGCCATGGCGGATGCGCTGGCGATCGTGGCGCGCTGTACGGCGCTGGCGATATTGATGCTGATCGTGCCGACGCTGATGGATGTGCCGTACCAGCTGTGGAGTCACGCCAAGAAGCTGCGCATGAGCCTCGAGGAGATCAAGCGCGAGCACAAGGAAACGGATGGCGACCCGCAGATCAAGGCGCGCATCCGTCAGCAGCAACAGGCCATGGCGCGTGCGCGCATGATGAGCGCCGTTCCCACTGCCGATGTCATCGTCAACAACCCGACGCACTACTCGGTGGCGCTGGTCTATCACGAGGGCGACATGCGCGCACCGCGGGTGGTGGCCAAGGGGCGTGATGAGGTGGCGTTGCGCATTCGCGAAGTGGGCGAGGCGAACGGGGTGCCGATGCTGAGTGCGCCGCCCCTGGCGCGTGCCCTGCACACCCATGTCGATCTCGAGCAGGAAATTCCCATTGCGCTCTACCAGGTGATCGCCGAGGTGCTGGCCTGGGCGATGCGACTCAAGCGGGCGCGCCAGCAGGGTGGCCTGCGCCCGAGTCTGCCGGCAGATCTGTCCGTTCCTGATGAGTATCAGGTGCCCGAGGAGGCGCAAGGGACGGCTGAGGAGGCTGACCCGCCAGGCGCCGAGCGTGATGGCGGGGAGTCGACAGCCGAAGCTGACGCGTTAGCCTCAGGCGCACCGCCCTCTGACACGACATCCTCTGATGACGCCGATGCCGGGGCGGTGTTCCAGCCCAGCGCCAAACCCGGGCCGGACGGTGACGCAACGACGGATCCTCGTGTCGGAAGTTGATGATCGAAGTTGATGATCGAAGTTGAGGCCCGAACTTGATAACCGTCCTGCTGGCTGATGCTGCTGCCCGAACCCCATGACTGACCGCCATTTGTGCTCCCCAAGCCCAGGCCGCTGCGCCGCACGCGCAACGCCCTTCACGATCGATGAGCCGCTTGCATGAATACCTTGCTGACACTGTTTGACCGCGTGGGGCTCAACACCTCCAGCCAGCTGAAGGTGCTGGCCGGGCCGCTGCTGATTATGATGATCCTGTCGATGATGGTGTTGCCGCTGGCGTCCTTCATCCTCGATCTGCTGTTCACCTTCAATATTGCGCTGTCGATCATGATCCTGATGGTCAGCATGTTTGCGCAGAAGCCGCTGGATTTCTCGGCCTTCCCCGCGGTGCTGCTGTTCTCGACCTTGCTGCGTCTGTCGCTCAATGTCGCCTCGACGCGGGTGGTGCTGCTGGAAGGTCACAACGGCGGTGACTCGGCGGGCAAGGTCATCGAGGCCTTCGGCCAGTTTCTGGTCGGCGGCAACTTCGCCGTCGGCCTGGTGGTGTTCTCGATTCTGGTCATCATCAACTTCATGGTCATCACCAAGGGCGCCGGGCGTATTGCCGAGGTCGGCGCACGCTTCACGCTGGACGCCATGCCCGGCAAGCAGATGGCGATCGATGCCGACCTCAACGCCGGCCTGATCGGCGAAGACCAGGCGCGCGAGCGCCGCCGGGAAGTGTCGCAGGAATCCGATTTCTTCGGCTCGATGGACGGTGCCAGCAAGTTCGTGCGCGGCGATGCGGTGGCGGGGCTGGTGATCATGGTGGTCAATATCATCGGCGGGCTGATCATCGGGGTCGGGCAGCACGACCTGAGCATGTCCGATGCGGCGCGCACCTATACGCTGCTGACCATCGGCGATGGCCTGGTGGCCCAGATTCCGTCGCTGGTCATCTCGACCGCCGCGGGCGTGATGGTGTCGCGGGTCAACACCAATGAAGACGTCGGTCAGCAGATGATCGGCCAACTGTTCAAGAGCTCGCAGGTACTGTGGTTGGCGGCTGGCGTGATGGGCTTGCTGGGCCTGGTGCCGGGCATGCCCAACATGGTCTTCATTCTCTTCACCTTGCTGCTGGCGGGGTTTGGGTGGTGGGCCTCCCTGCGCGAGAAGGAGGTCAGCAGCGAGGCGAAGGAAGAGGCGGTGCCCGCGCCTGCGGCGGCCGTGCAGGAGGTCAGCGAGGCCAGCTGGGATGACGTGCGACTGGTGGAGCCGCTGGCGATGGAGGTCGGTCATCGCCTGATCGCGATGGTCGACATGCGTCAGGGCGGTGAGTTGCTGGCGCGCATCAAGGGGGTGCGTCGCAAGTACGCCCAGGAGATCGGGTTCCTGCCGCCGGTGGTACATATCCGCGACAACCTCGAGCTCGGGCCCAATCAGTATGTCATCAGCCTGAAAGGCGCCGAGGTCGGGCGGGGCGAAGCCTATCCGGGCCGCTGGCTGGCGATCAATCCGGGCAAGGTGTCCGGCAAGCTGCCGGGCGTGGCCACCACCGAGCCGGCCTTCGGCCTGGCCGCCACCTGGATCGAGCCGGAAACCCGCGAGCAGGCCCAGGTCTATGGCTACACGGTGGTCGACACCCCGACCGTGATCACGACCCACCTCAATCATCTGATGACCCGCCATGCCGATCAGCTGCTCGGGCGCAGTGAGGTCAGCAAGCTGCTCGAGAAGCTGGGCCCGCAGGATGGTGGCCTGGTGGAGGAGGTGGTGCCGGCCTTGATCAGTCAGGGCACCCTGCAGCGTATCCTGCACAACCTGCTGGATGAGGAAGTCTCGATTCGCGACATGCGTACCATCCTCGAGGCGCTTGCGGAGCATGCACCGCACAGCAAGGACCCCAACGACCTGACTGCCATGGTGCGCGTCGCCCTCGGGCGAGCCATTACCCAGTACTGGTTCGGCGCCGAACGCGTCTTGCGCGTGATCGGTCTGGAGGCGCAGCTCGAGCAGGTGCTGATGCAGGCCTTGAGCAGCGGCAATGCGCTGGAACCCGGCCTTGCCGATACCTTGATGCAGCATGCCGAGAATGCCGTCGCTGCGCAGGACGCCAATGGCGAGCCCAGCGTTCTGGTGGTTGGGCATGCGCTGCGACCCTTGGTGGGGCGCTTCCTGCGTCGTCGCTTCAAGAGTCTGGCGGTGCTGTCCCAGGCAGAGATTCCCGATGACCGCGAGCTGCGGGTCACCCAGATGATCGGGGGGCGTGCGGCGTGACGCCAGGGCAGCGCGACTCACCACCGAGCAAGACAACAACATGCCGCAAAGACAGATAAGTGCGACAGGGAAGGCGCCGGCAAGGGGTGTGTCGAGCGTCTGCAGCAAGACGGATCTGAAGGAGTCAGCGGTGCAGAGAAGAAAGCGAGTGGTGACAGGGCGCAGTACGGCCTGGGCGGGTGTGGTGTCGAGAGCGAAGCTGAGTGCGAAGCCTAAAAGCAGGATGGCACCGATGGCGGCCTTGATGACGGCAGCAGCTCTGTGGGCCGCGACGCTGGCCACGCCGGTGCAGGCCGCCAGCGCGGCGGTGATGATGTCCGTCGAGTCGCTGACCATCGCTCAGCGGGGGCATTGGTATATGCGCCCTCTGGCAGTGGCAGATGCCGTGCGTGATTCAGGTCTGATGGCGCCTGACAGGACGCGCGTCACCGCGATTCATTGGCGCTATTCGCTCACGAGTGCACCGGGGGAGTGGCAGGTCATGCTCTGCCTGGAGGAGCGCTGCGCCATGCTCGCGGCGAGGCGTGGCAAGTTGACCCTGCCCACCCGAGAGCTGGCGACGGCGCCATTCTCGCTGAAGGTCTATCGCAATGGACGTGGCGTACTCAAGCCGGCGACACATCTGGATGACATCCAGCTGGTGATCGACGTCGAAAGCCTGGAAGGTGCGTGACTGGCGGCGTTGTCAGCGAAAGGGGACTGGCTTTGTGTGACTGACGATGAATGACTGATTGGCTGGCGAGTGGAATGAATCAGCTGTATCTGGAGGCTCGGCAGAATGCCGGGCCTCGCGTGTTTCTGGGTCTCGAGTATTTCTGGGTCTAACGTGTCTCTAGGTCAGCAGGGGCGGCGTTGCAGTCTGGGTGGGCAGCCCGCGGGCCTCACGCCTGAGGTATTCAAGTCAGGACACTCAGGCCAGGACAGTCAGGCCGAGACGTTCAGGCGTGAGGCCCCCGCTGCCGGACGCCCATCGGCGCCGTAATGGCCGGGCGCACGTTGATGCAGGCTGTCGAGAATCTTGCTGTGCAGTGCCATGCGCTGACCGATCAGTTCACCATTCAGACGATTGCGTGCCTGGGCGCGGCGCGTCAGCGTCACCAGATGCCACCACTGGGTGGCCAGTACCGGCTGGCTGGCGAGCACCGTATGCAGTTCCAGTGGGTCATTGGTAAGCCCTGCGTTGCTCAGCCAGCTGCGCCGGCGGCTCTCCAGCGCTTCCAGGCGGGCGGCGTTGGCCAGCTTGGCTTCGCGCGAGGCCTCAAGGTCTGCCGCGCTCGGCAGGCGTTGGCCCAGCAGGCGCTGTTCTTCCTCAAGCAGGGCGATGAAGTCATTCAGCTCCTGCTCGAGGCCGGAAAAGATCTCGCCCAGCAAGGCTGTCGAGGGGTCATCGAGTGTCATGCGTCACCTTCGAAGGCATCGATCAGCCCTTGTGCGATGCGGTCGACATCGATCTTGATGCTGCCATCGGCGATGGCCTGCTTGAGACTGTCGACGCGCGCCTGGTCGATGTCCTGGCCTGCATCGATCGCGCTGCTGGAAAGCTCGACCTGGGTGGAGTCGGCCGTGGAGGTCGCCGCCGTGGTGGCGGTGGTGTCCTTGGCCGTCTCGGGACGCAGTTCGCGCGGGGCTTGGGTATCGCTGCGCTGTATCGGGCCGCCATGTTCAATCTTCATTGACTGTCCTCTCTGGCCGTCGGGCCGTGCTCGACGACGAGCCTGTCATGGATGGGTTGCGTGCGTCATCTGCGCGCTTGAATCGACTATCGGCCATGCCAGCACAAGCTTTACCCCACACAGTCAATATGGTCCCTCGGGAATGAGGTATCTCGTGCGGGTGGCGGCTTGTCAGTATCAAGCATTTCGGCCTTTGAGCGTCAGCGTCTCGTTCCGGTGCGTCAGCGTGTCGTAGCTGGACGTGCGCAGTCAACAGGATGATTCGAGTTGGCTCGGCGCGACTCATCTCAACTCAACTGAAGTCATCATGGCGCTACCCGCCGCGGCCCGATGACGCGGGCGCGCACCCAGTCGCCCGGAGCGAGTTCGATGCGAATGCGCTCATCGAGCCCCCCAGCCTCAAGTGCCCGCGCACTGCGCTGCATGCTGAAGCCTGTGCCGCTGACCTGATAGGTCACGGTATCGCCGAAGTTTACCAGCGGGATGGCGCGCACGCTGTTACGGGTGATGACTTCGCCGGCGCGTAGGCGGCGGCGTACCTCGTAGCCTGACAGTGCCGCGGCGCTCTCGAAACCATTGCCACGCAACTTGCCCAGTGGCGTCAGTACCGGCGTCAATCTCGCGGGTGCCAGTGGGGTGCCGCTCGCAAGTGGCTGTGGCGTGCTCTGGCGCCAGGCGAAGCGTTCCATGCGAACGCTGACGATATGTCGCTGGCCGTTGGCGCACAGCAGCTGCAGGCGTTTGAGGCCCGGTGCATGGCGGTCACTGCGCGCGGCATTGAGGCTCATCTGGGGCGCCGAGCATTCTTTCAGGCGGGCGGGCAGGCGACGCAGCTCGAGTTGTACTGAGGCCTCGCTGGGCGCGCCCAGTGGCGGCTCGCCGGGCATGCGCACCCTGACGGGGCCGCTGTCCTCGGCGGTGAAGAAGTCGTTCAATTGCCAGCGCAGGGCCTCGACGGCGCGTGTCTGCGCGTCTTTGACTGAAGGCGCTGTTGTTGAGGCTATTGATGAGGCTGTTGCTGTTGCTGATGCCTGGGCGGCAGACGGCTGAATGGCAGAGCCGATCGTGTCTGAGGTGTTGGCATGCACAGCGGCCCCCGCGGGCAGCAGGACCAATAGTCCGGTGCTGGCGATGGTGCGCCACAGGCCTTTTGCCGCCGTCAGGCCTTTTGTCACAAACAGTCCTTTTGCAACAGACAGTCCTCTAGCCACAGACAGGCCTTTCGCTACGCTGATTTTCGGCATGCTGTCTCTCATCGCGAGTGGCGTCCGGGGCGGAAGGCGGGGTCAAGCGCCCCTGGTTCAGGGCACAAGGTTCAGGGCACAAGGTTCAGGGCGCTGGATCAGTGCCGCGAGAGATTGTAATCCGCCCCTGATACCGGCATGGCCAGAAATAGCCGCGATAAAGTGGCTTGTTCTTACCTTCATCCTGGCGCTGGCTGACTATTCTCAGTCCTGCTTTCCGTCATGCTCCCCTACGCGTGAGCTGATCGATGGATGTTCCCTCGCTCACATCAGGGCGAGGTGCCGACAGCGGGGCACTTCCATGTTTGATCGACTTGATTCCCTCATGAGCTTTCACCAGCAGGCGCTGGGCCTTCGCGCTGAGCGTCAGCAGGTGCTGGCCACCAATATCGCCAATGCCGACACGCCGGGCTATCTGGCGCGCGATATCGACTTCTCCGCCACCTTGGCCAAGGCGACGGCGGGCAATGCCGCGCCGGGGCCGCTTGCGCTGAACACGACCCAGGCCGGCCACCAGGCTGCCAGCGGGGCGGGTCTCTCGCTGGGCGCGGACCTGCTCTATCGCGTGCCCACACAGCCGAGTCTGGACGGCAATACCGTCGACATGGATGTGGAGCGGGTCAATTTCGCGGACAACAGTCTGCATTACGAGGCCAGCCTTGAGCTTCTGACCGGCAAGATCCAGGGTCTGCGTCTGGCCATGCAATCGGAGAACAGTTGATGGCAGCGTTCAGCATCTTCAACGTCGCGGGTTCCGCGATGGCGGCCCAGTCGCAGCGCATCAATGCCGTGGCCAGCAACATGGCCAACGCCGACAGCGTGGCGGGCCCAGATGGCAAGCCCTATCAGGCGCGTCAGGTGGTGTTCGAATACGCGCCCCTCGCGCGTCAGGCCAATGCCTCGCTGGCGACGGCCAACCTGGCCGGTGGCGGTCTGGCGACACAGATGGCGTCGCGTAGTGCAGGCCTCGGTGGTGTCAGGGTCAGCTCGGTGGAGCTGAGCGATGCTCCGGCGCGCCAGGAGTATCGCCCCGATCATCCCCTCGCCGACGAGCAGGGTTATGTGACCTTCTCCAATGTCGATCCGGTCGCCGAGATGGTCGACATGATCGCGGCCTCCAAGTCCTACGAGGCCAATGTCGAGGTCTTCAATACCTCCAAGTCCCTGCTGCGCAAGACATTGACGCTGGGGGAATGACCCTCGCTCAGGGCTTTGGCCTTCTGACCGCTTCTTCTGATTTCGGGTAACCGCATGGCGACGCTAGACACCAGTGTGCTCAACAGCATCAACCAGACCACCACGACCTCCGGTGTCACCGACAGCACGCAGTCGGTGAGCAGTACCGAGGAGCTCAATGATCAGTTCATGACCCTGCTGGTGGCGCAGATGCAGAACCAGGACCCGATGGACCCGGTGTCGAATTCCGACCTGACCGCGCAGCTGGCCCAGATCAGCACCGTCAGTGGTATCGAAGAACTCAACACCACCCTTGAGGGCATCACGGCGCAGATTTCCAGCAGTGAAGCGCTGCATGCGGCCAGTCTGCTCGATCAGGGCGTGCTGGTCGGCGGCAATGCGGTGCTGGTGGGCAACGCGACCTCGACACCCTTCGGCCTTGAGTTGGCCGACGATGTCGACAATGCCACCGTCGAGGTGCTGGGCGCGGATGGCAGTGTGGTCAAGACCTTCGAGTTGGGCGCATTGGAGGCGGGTATTCATGGCTTCGTCTGGGACGGTTTGCTGGATGATGGCACTGAAGCCGCCGATGGCTCCTACCAGCTGGCCGTGACGGCCGAGCGGGCAGGCGAGAGCTATGACGACCTGCAGACGCTGAGTTATGGCGTGGTCAGTGGCGTCAATCAGACCGACAGCGGTGCTCAGCTGGACCTGGGTCCGGTGTTGGGTGTCGTCAGTCTGGACGCCGTGCGTCAGGTGCTTTGACCTGAGCCCATGGCGCCGGGATAGCGCCAGCGAGCCCGCCGGACGGGCCACCAGTTTCAGGCCGTTTGGCCGCCCCCGAGCTCGCTGACAGGTCTCGGGCTTTCATCTTCATCGCGATCAAAGGGACAGACCATGGCGTTTTCACAGGCATTGAGCGGCTTGAGTGCGGCTTCTACCAATCTGGATGTGATCGGCAACAACATCGCCAACTCGGAAACGGTGGGTTTCAAATCCTCTGAGGCGCAATTCTCCGACATCTATGCCGGCTCACAGGCGGCGGGGATCGGGGTGCAATTGGCATCCGTTGCCCAGGACTTCACTTCCGGCTCGCTGGAATCCACCGGACGCGATCTCGATCTGGCGATTTCCGGAGATGGCTTCCTGCGTTTCTCGGACACCAGTGGTCAGATCGTCTATTCGCGCAACGGCCAGCTCAACATCGATGCCGAGGGCTATATCGTCACGGCCCAGGGTGCCCAGTTGACAGGCTATTCCGGTGAAGGTGTCACCGGGGAACCCGTGGTATTGCAGATTCCGACAGCCCCTCTGGCGGCAAAAGCGACGCAGGACAACATCGCTCTCGAGGTCTATGGCGCTGAAGTCGCGCTCAATCTGGATGCCGCGGACCTTGTGCCGGCCACTGCCGATTTTGATCCGACGGATGCCGCGACCTACAACTACGCCTCGGCGATGACGGTGTATGACAGTCTTGGCGATGAACATGTCGTGACGTCCTTTTATGCCAAGACAGAAAACAACACCTGGAACGTCCATCACGTGATGGACTTTTCCAGCAAGGCTGCGGAATTGCAGGAACAGATCGACGAAGGCGTTGCTGACCCTTCTGTCGACTTTGATCCTCAGACAGAGGTGATCACCTTCGGGGCAGGCGGTCAGCTCCTTGATTACAGTCAGACGGCTCAAACCTACGCCCTGGCCAATGGCGCGAGTGATCTTAGTTTCAGTATCGACTTCACCGGCAGCACCCAATATGCCAACGATTTTGAAGTCATCACCCTGTCCCAGAATGGTTATACCTCCGGCAGTCTTGTCGGCGTGTCCTTCGAGGAAGATGGCCGCGTGATCGGCAGTTACTCCAATGAGCTCAAGCAGACACTGGGCACCATCGCGCTGGCCAACTTTGCCAATGAGCAGGGTCTGCAGCCCAATGGCGACAACGGCTGGGTCGCCACCGCTTCCTCGGGTGTTCCGCTGGTCGGTGTGCCGGGTGAGGGCGTCTTCGGTGAGGTCCAGTCTGGGGTCGTCGAGGCCTCCAACGTCGACCTGACCACCGAGCTGGTCGATCTGATCATCGCTCAGCGCAACTATCAGTCCAACGCCCAGACCATCAAGGTCCAGGACGAGGTCCAGCAAAGCGTCATCAACATGCGCTAATGCCACTCCTGACATGTGACGCGGTTCGTCTTCTGCAATGAAAACAGCAGAGATGTCGAGGCGAACCGGGTCATCTCGAGCGTCAGTACTAAGCGACGAACCAGCGCATCAAGAGCGGGCGTTGAGGGTCGGGCGCTGACGGCAACACGGCAAGGTGTGAGGGAATAGCGGATGGACAGAATGCTCTACACCGCCATGAGCGGCGCCCAGCGAAGCCTGGCGGCTCAGGATGTCGCCAGTCATAACCTGGCCAACCTCTCGACCACCGGCTTTCGCGAGATGCTGACGCTGTCGCGGGCGGTGGATGTGCAGGGCGAAGGGCTGGCGACACGCGTCTCCAGTCAGCTGACCACTGCGGGGGCCTCGATGGCCCAGGGCACGATCCAGACCACGGATCGCTCGCTGGATGTCGCGCTGGACGGCCCCGGCATGCTGGCCGTGCAGGGCGCGAATGGTGAGGAGCTCTACACCCGCAACGGCGCGCTGCAGATCGATGCCGATGGTGTCCTGACCTCCGGCGGCTTGCCGGTGCTGGGTGATGGCGGGCCGATCGAGCTGCCGCTCAACGCCATCGTGCATATCTCCGCCGATGGCAGCGTGAGTGCGCGCTCGGCGGCGGATGCGCCTGACACCATGGTGCTGCAGGCCCAGCTCAAGCTGGTCAATCCCGAGGCCATTCCCGGCAGTCCGGCGCTTGTGCGCGGCGAGGACGGCTATTTCCGTCAGCCGCCGACTTCGGCGGGAGAGGCCGCGCCACCACTGGCTGCCGACCCGCTGGTGCGGGTCGTCTCCGGCGCCCTGGAGAGCAGCAACGTCTCGGCGACCGACGCGATGGTCGCCATGATCAACAACGCGCGCAGTTTCGAGATGCAGATGAAGAGCATCGATACGGCAGAGCGCATGGCCGAGCGTGGCAACAGCCTGCTTGGTACCGACTGACCCCGTAATCACGGCGGAGCCCCCTGATGATTCGTGCCCTATGGACAGCCAAGAGCGGCCTTGAAGCTCAGCAGATGCAGATGGACGTCACGGCCAACAACCTGGCCAACGTCTCGACCAATGGTTTCAAGCAGTCGCGTGCGGTGTTTGAAGATCTGCTCTACCAGAACATGCGCCAGCCCGGCGCTGCCTCCTCCGCCACCACCGAGCTGCCCTCGGGGCTGCAGGTGGGCACCGGGGTGCGCACCGTGGCCACCGAGCGTCTGCACATCCAGGGCAATCTGGAGCAGACCGAGAACTCCAAGGATGTCGCGATCAATGGTCAGGGCTTCTTCGCGGTGATGCTGCCGGATGGCACCAATGCCTATACCCGCGATGGCTCCTTCCAGCTCGACAGTACCGGCCAGATGGTCACCGCCAGTGGCTACCCGCTGGACCCGGCGATCGTCATTCCGGCCAATGCCCTGAGTGTCGATATCGCCTCCGATGGCGTGGTCAGCGTCACCCAGCCCGGTTCCACCAACAGCACCGAGGTGGGTCAGCTGCAGCTGTCCACCTTCATCAACCCGACGGGGCTGTTCAGTCGTGGCGAGAATCTGTATTCCGAGACCGATGCCTCCGGGCCGCGCAGTGACAATGTGCCGGGCTTCAATGGTGCGGGCACTCTCTATCAGGGCTTCGTCGAGACCTCCAACGTCAACGTGGTGGAAGAGATGGTGGGCATGATCCAGAACCAGCGTGCCTACGAGATCAATTCCAAGGCCGTGACCACCACCGATCAGATGCTGGAGCGTCTGGTCCAGATGTAAGGGTTGTCGCATGTCGCTTTCGCGTGATCTCCCGGTGGTGGCACTGCCATCCCTGTCAGCTGTTTGCCCACGCCAGAATGGCTTGGCGATGCCTGGATTGGCGTTGCCTGGCTGGCGTCGCATGCGCCGCGCGCTGGTCGGATTGGCGATGCTGGCCATAACGCTGGTAGGCGCCGGGTGTGCCCATATCCCCAGCGAGCCGCTGGTCGATACCACGCCAATGGAATCGACGATGCAGCCGCGCCCGGAACCGATGGCCAATGGCGCCATCTTCCAGCCGCTGTATGGCAACCAGCCGCTGTTCGAGGATCGCCGCCCGCGTGCCATCGGCGACATCATCACCATCCTGCTCGACGAGAATGTCAGCGCCAGCAAGAGCTCGGCCAGCAATGCCAGCCGCGACGGCAGCCTCGGTTTCTCGCTGACCGCCATCCCCGATTTCATGACGGGGCTGCTGGATGGCACCGATGCCGATATCGAGGGCGAGAATGATTTCACCGGCAGTGGTGGCTCGAATGCCAACAACAGTTTCACCGGCACCATCACCGTGACGGTCAGTCAGGTGCAACCCAACGGCAATCTGGAGGTGCGCGGCGAGAAGCGCATCGCGATCAATCAGGGCACCGAGTCGATTCGCTTCTCCGGAGTGGTCAATCCGCGCACGATTTCCTCGGCCAATACGGTGCAGTCCACCCAGGTGGCCAGCGCACGCATCGAATATGTCGGTGATGGCTATATCAACGAGGCGCAGAACATGGGCTGGATGCAGCGCTTCTTCCTCAATCTGGCGCCGTTCTGAGCCTGGCGTGGCGATTGCCGTGCAATGTTCTGTAGAGAATTGTTCTGCAGAGGCTTGTTCTGCGAAGAATTGTGCCGCGAATTGCCTCGCCCTGAATGGCCCCTCCCGATTTCTCACCACGCTGTCCCATCATGAGTCGCTATCCGATGCCTGAGATGCTCCCTTATCCACGCTGGCGCGCTGCGCTGGCCGCCTGCCTGATGCTGGTGAGCTGCCTGACCTTGACGCTGCAATCGGCACAGGCCGATCGCATCAAGGACCTCGCCCAGGTGCGCGGCGTGCGCGACAACCCACTGGTCGGCTACGGCCTGGTGGTGGGGCTGGATGGCAGTGGGGACCAGACCACCCAGGCGCCGTTCACCGGCCAGAGTCTGACCAACATGCTCTCCCAGCTGGGCGTGACGGTGCCATCGGGCACCAACATGCAGCTCAAGAACGTGGCGGCGGTCATGGTCACCGCCAGCCTGCCGGCCTTTGCAAGCTCCGGTCAGCCCATCGATGTCGTGGTGTCGTCGCTGGGCAATGCCAAGAGTCTGCGCGGTGGCACCCTGTTGATGACGCCGCTCAAGGGCGTGGATGGCCAGGTCTATGCGCTGGCGCAGGGCAATCTGATCATCGGTGGCGCCGGTGCCCAGGCCGGCGGTTCCAGCGTGCAGGTCAACCAGCTGACCGCCGGGCGCATTCCCAGTGGCGCAACGGTGGAGCGCGGCGTGCCGACGCGTCTCGGGGATGAGAATGGCGTGATCCATCTCGATCTGTTCGAGGGCGATTTCAATCATGCCCAGAACGTCGCCAGCGCCATCAATCGCAATTTCGGCGGCTCGCTGGCCTCGCCACTCAGCAGCCGCGATATCGTGGTGCAGGCGCCGCGTGACCTCAGTCAGCGTGTCGGGTTCATCGCCAGGCTCGAGAACATCGAGGTCGCCCTGGGCGTGCCGCGTGCGCGTGTGGTGGTCAATGCGCGGACCGGCTCGGTGGTGATGAACTCCGAAGTGCGCCTGGCGCGCGCCGCGGTCACCCACGGCAACCTGTCGGTGGTGATCGACGCCAATCCGGTGATCAGCCAGCCTGCGCCGCTGTCCCAGGGGCAGACGGCAGTGGTCAATGACCCCGATATCAGCGTGAATCAGCAGGGCGGTGCGCTGCGCATGGTCGAGGGGACTGCCAGCCTGCAGGAGGTCGTCGATGGCCTGAATGCGCTGGGCGCCACGCCGCAGGACCTGGTCTCGATTCTGGAAGCGCTCAAGGCAGCCGGTGCGCTGCGTGCTGATCTCGAGGTGATCTGATGAGTGTGCTTGGTAGCGGTGCCAACGTGGATGCCGGTCGTCTGGCCTTCGACACCCAGGGTCTGGCGAGCCTCAAGGGGGCGGCCAGCAGTGGCGGCGAGCGTCAGCAGGAGGCGCTGGAAGAGAGTGCGCGTCAATTCGAGGCCTTGATGCTCAACATGATGCTCAAGCAGATGCGCTCGGCCACCGAGAATTCAGCGCTGACCGGCTCCCAGCAGCAAGAGATGATGACCTCGATGCTTGACCAGCAGCTCTCCCAGCAACTGGCCAGTGTCGGTGACGGTATCGGCCTGTCGAAGATCCTGATTCAGCAGTTGTCCTCCAGCACGGCGACGGGCACGGACACGAAGATGAGCACTGACAGCAACACGACGCTTCCTGGGGCAATCTCCCCCAGCGAAGCAGCCGATGGGAAGTCGGTCGCTGAACAGGGGGCCGACGGCTGGTTGCCGGCGGTGGGTCTGACCCTGGAGGGGGGCGCGGCTCGCGAAGGTGACTGGCAGGCGGCGGTGGAGACACGCGCCGCAGATGAGGTGGCCGGCTTCATGGCGATGCTCGATACGCTGGCGCCCGGCGACACGGCGCGAGGCATCTACGCCGAGCTGCCGATGGCGACGACAGGCAAGGATGATATGTCTGACACCGTCAGCCCGGTGACAGTGACCGACATGGCAGCGCTCAGCGAGCAACAACGTCGTCAGCCCGAGAATGTGCAGCGCTTCGTGGCGGAATTTGGCCCCGCCGCTCAGGCGGCCAGCCGTGAAAGCGGGCTGCCCGCAGAATTGATTCTGGCGCAGGCCGCGCTGGAGACGGGCTGGGGTCAGCGCCGCATTCACACCGAGGCCGGCACCGACAGCCATAACCTGTTCGGCATCAAGGCCGGCAGCAGCTGGCAGGGCGACAGCACCACGGTGCTGACCACCGAATACCGCGATGGGCGCCGCATGCGTCTCGAAGACAGCTTCCGCGTCTATCCCGATCAGGCCAGTGCGCTGCGCGATCATGCCGCGCTGCTGACCGGCGCCCAGCGTTATGCCCACGTGACCCGGTCGCCGGACGCCGAGAGTGCGGCGCGTGCCTTGCAGGAGGCGGGCTACGCCACTGACCCGCACTATGCCGACAAGCTGATCTCGATCATGAGTCGTGTCGGCCCGCTGGAGGCCAGCGGCCATCCCGAGACAGCGGAGACCCGCCTGGCGTCGCGCGATGCCGTGCCTGCGTCATCTTCTGTCGCAACCGCCAACTCAGGCTCCCCGCGCGGGCTGCTTGAGGCCTCCGCGCCGCTGTTTGCCCTCGATGCGCGCGATGCTCAGCCGCTGGTCGAGCTGGCGTCTGCGACGGGTGTGGCGTCTGCGACGGATATGGCGCCTGCGGCGGATAAAGAGATCGGTACTGGCAGTGAAGGCGCTGCATCAGGGGCCATCCAGTTGGCGATGGGTCGTTCAGAGCCGCTGATCCGCTAGAGCCGCTGATGACGATTCACTGTTGATGCATTGCCGGCAACTATTGCTGCCTGCGGCCTCAAGTTGGCGTCTGATGCGCCGATAATCACAGCATCCGTACGCCGGTGTGGCGTCATTCACCTTCTCCCTTTTCCCATTGTTCCTTTCAGGTAAACGCCATGGCCAGCAGCATGTTGAGTATCGGTGTCAGTGGTCTGCAAGCCGCCCAGACGGCGCTTGCCACCAACAGCAACAACATCGCCAACGTCTACACGCCGGGCTATAGCCGTGAAACGGTCGAGTTGAATGGCAACATTGGTGGCGGTGTCAGCGTGGCGTCGATCAGCCGTCAGACCGACAGCTATCTCTCGGCCCAGCTGGACAGCGCCATGAGCGCCAGCACGGCGCTTGAGACCCACGAAGCCAACATCAGTCAGATCGACAATCTGCTCGCCGATGACGAGGCGGGCCTGGCGCCGTTGATGCAGGAGTTCTTCGGCGCCATCGAAGGCGTGGCCAGTCAGCCGAGTGATCCGGCGGCGCGCGAGAGCCTGCTGGGCAGCGCCGAGAGCCTGGCAGGGCAGTTCAATGCCTTCTCCGCCTATCTGGATGACATGGATTCTGCGGTCAATTCACAGCTCGGTGATGTGGTCGGCGATATCAACACTGCCACCAGCCAGATCGCCTCGCTCAACGAGCAGATTTCCCTGACGCGTGCGCGTACCGGCGAAGAACCACTGGGCCTGCTGGACCAGCGCGATCAGGCGGTGACCGACCTGCAGACGCTGGTCGGCGTCGAGGTGCAGGAGCAGGATGGTCGGCTGAGCGTCAGCCTCGGCAATGGCCAGCTGCTGGTCAACGGCAGCAGCAATTACGAACTGGCCGTGGAGCCCGACCCGCAGGACATGAGCCGTTCGGTGGTCACCTACAGCGTGGCGCCGGGCGTGACCAGTGCCATCGATGAGGCGCAGCTCGAAGGCGGCACCCTGGGCGGGCTGTTGAGCTTCCGCGCCGACAGCCTCGAGCCGACCCAGAATCAGCTCGGCCAGTTGGCCGCGGGTCTGGCGTTGACCTTCAATGCCCAGCACGCCGACGGTGTCGACGCCAATGGCAACGCGGGGGGCGACTTCTTCACCCTCGGCGATCCGGAAGTGCTGCCGGCCAGCGGCAATGCCGCCGGAGCGGACCTTGAGGTGACATTCGCCCCCGCCACCCAGCAGGACGGTGACGATTTCTACAGTGTCGCGCTGACCGGCGATGACTACCGCCTGAGTCTTGAGGGCGGCACCTATCAGCTGGAAAACCTCAGCAGCGGCGCCGTGCAGACCCTGACCCCGGACAGCGAAGGCGTGATGCGGCAGGATGGCCTGGTGTTCACCGCCACCGGCATGGCGGACGGTGACAGCTTCACCATCCAGCCGACGCGCAATATCGCCGACACCTTCTGGGTCGCGATCGACGAGGGCGCCGAGATCGCCGCGGGCTCAAGCGATGCCAGCCTCGACAACCGCAACATTCTCGCCCTGCAGTCACTGCAGAGCAGCGACGCCCTGGGCAGCGCCGGCAGCTTCAATGATCACTACGCGTCACTGGTCAGCCAGGTCGGCAACCAGACCCGTCAGGTGCAGGTCAACCTGGAGGCTCAGCAGGGCCTGACTGAGCAGCTGTCGGTGGCAGACCAGTCGATCTCGGGGGTCAATCTGGATGAAGAGGCCGCGGACCTGATCCGTTATCAGCAGTATTACCAGGCCAACGCCCAGGTCATCCAGACCGCGTCGACGGTGCTGGATACCATTCTGAACATCCGCTAACGAGGCCGTGATGCGCATCAGTACCCAAACCCTCTATGCCCAGGGCGTCACCTCGATGCTGGATCAGCAGGCGGCGTTCTCCAAGGTGTCCGAGCAGCTGGCCACCGGCAAGCGCGTGGTCAATCCCTCGGATGACCCGAGTGCGGCCAGCCAGGCGGTGACGATCTCGCAGTCCCAGGCTGTCAATGAGCAGTTCAGTGACAGCCGCACCACGGCGCGCAACAACCTGTCCATCGAGGAGAGCGCGCTCAATCAGGTCACCGACACCATCACGCGTGTCCAGAGCCTGATCGTGCAGGCGGGCAACGGCACCCTCAGTGACAGTGACCGTGATGCGCTGGCCACCGAGCTTGAAGGCAGCCGTGAAGTGCTGCTGGGACTGGCCAACAGCACCGACGGCAACGGCAACTATCTGTTCGGCGGCATGAGCGGTGACACGGCGCCCTTTGGCGAAGATGGCAGCTATCGCGGCGATGATGAGCAGCGCCAGCAACGCGTCGACAGCTCGCGCCTGATGGAGGTCAATCATACCGGCAGCCAGATCTTTGGCGGCGTGGCATCCGGCAATCAGCAGCTGGCCCGCCAGACCAGCGATAGCGAGTCGTCACTGCCGATCACCTTCAAGGGGCCGGAAGTCGTCGATGCCGCGGCGCGGGTCGATGGTGCGGCCTACAGCGTCAGCATTGATGCCGCTGGCGTCACGATCAGCGGTACCGATGCCGATGGCAATGATCTCCAGGTCCTGGATGACGAAGGCAACCCGCTGCCATCGCCCGTGGCGTTCAGCGATGGCATGACGCTTGCGTTCAATGGCCTGTCGATGACGCTGTCCGGTGATGAACAGCAGGTGTCTGAGGCCCAGACCTCCGGCAAGGCAACGCAGCTGGTGGTCGAGGAGGGTGAGGCCAGCGCCGATCTGTTCGCCAATCTGGATGGCCTGATCAGCGCGCTGAGCACGCCGATCGAGAGCGAGGCCGACCAGGCCGCCTTCAACAACGCCATCTCGACCGCCAGTCGCCAGTTCAGCAACAGTCTCGACAATGTGCTGACGGTGCGTGCCGATGTCGGCACCAAGCTCAACGAGCTGGATTCACTGGATATCATCGGGGATGACCGTGAGCTCAACTATGCCTCGACCCGCTCCGACCTGATCGATCTGGATTACAACGAGGCGATCTCCGACTACTCGCTGACACAGGTGGGGCTGCAGGCTTCCCAGCAGGCGTTCTCGGATATCTCGGGCATGTCGTTGTTCGACTATCTGCGCTGAGTGATGGCGTGACCGCGTTCGAGAAATGATGAAAAAGCCGCACTGGATACTCGCTCTCGCGATGGCATTCGGTGCGGCTCTTGCGTCTTGGTCTTTGCTTTTCAGATCAGTGCTTGCGTGTCATGGCATCGTGCCCAGGCCTTCATGCACGGCCTGGAAGGCACCCAGCGCCTGACGGAACAACAGCGACAGCCAGTCCGTCATGCCCGGCATCATCAGCCACAGCATCGCGATGCCCAGCAGCAGGGTCAGTGGGAAGCCGATTGAGAACACCGACAGCTGCGGTGCCGAGCGGTTGAGTACGCCCATCGCGAGGTTGATCGTCAGCAGCGAGGCCACCAGCGGCAAGGCCAGCAGCAGGCCGGCGCTGAACAGGCTGGCGCTCCACAGCAACAGATTCTCGAGCCCGACGGGGCCCATGCGGCGCAGGTCGAGGGGAATCTCGTGGAAGTGGGTGACCAGGATTTCCAGTACCAGCAGATGGCCATTGAAGGCCAGAAACAGCAGCATGGCCAGCATGCCCAGCAGACGCGACAGCACCTGGGTATTGGTGCCGGTGTCGGCCGAGAAGAAGCTGGCGAAGGCCAGCCCCATCTGCAAGCCGATGAATTCCCCGGCCGCCTCGACGATGGCGAAGGTGATGCGCATCACCAGGCCCAGTGCCAGGCCGACGCCCATCTGCAATGCCAGCTGCCAGACGGCGGCCGGGCCGAGCACATCCACCGGGGGCGGGCTCTCGACCAGCGGCGCGATGATCAGCGCCAGGCCAAAGGCCATCAACAGGCGCACCGGCGTGGGCAGGCTGCGGTGACCAAACAGCGGCGCGCTGATCATGAAGCCGGACAGGCGCGCGAAGGGCCACATCACGCTCAGCAACAGGGCCTGGAGATGCTCGTGGGACAGCAGGTCATTCGGCAAGGGGGCATCCTCCCGCCGGGCTTGCGTCGGGTCTGTTGGCGATGCTCATGCAGGCGTCGCTCATCCGATCAGGTGCGGGAAGCCGGTGAAGACGCTGCGCGTGAAGTCCATCAGCGTCTCCAGCAACCAGGGGCCGGCCAGTACCAGGGTGCCGAACACGCCGAGAATCTTGGGGATGAAGGACAGGGTCATCTCGTTGATCTGGGTTGCGGCCTGGAACAGGCTGACGATCAGGCCGATGAACAGGGCGCTGGCCAGCAGCGGGCTAGCCACCAACAGGGTGATGTACATGGCATGCGAGGCCAGGCTGGTGATGACTTCAGGTGTCATGGCGGCGCGTTCTCGATGGGCAGATGGGAGGTGTCGAGGCTGGCAATGCATGGTTGCGCGTCACGACTAGAAAGCCCGGTGACGGCGTGATGTCAGGGCTGGCTCAGTAGATGCTCCCTCAGTAGAAGTTCTCTCAATAAAAGCTCTCGGCCAGCGACCCCAGCAGCAGCTGCCAGCCATCGACCATCACGAACAGCATCAACTTGAAGGGCAGCGAGATGGTGGCGGGTGGCACCATCATCATCCCCAGCGCCATCAGCACACTTGCCACCACCAGATCGATGATCAGGAAGG
Source organism: Cobetia sp. UCD-24C (assembly GCF_001306765.1). Lineage (NCBI taxonomy): Bacteria > Pseudomonadati > Pseudomonadota > Gammaproteobacteria > Oceanospirillales > Halomonadaceae > Cobetia > Cobetia sp. UCD-24C. Next base: position 61,663 of record NZ_LJTD01000008.1, read on the forward strand.
GCACGAACAGGCTGAAGCCGATCTGGAAGGCGGTCTTCAGCTCGCTGGTGACGAAGGCCGGCAGCAGCACCCGCCACGGCACGTCCTGCGGGGTCTGGATTTCCTCGACCTTGGCCAGGCGCGCGAACAGCGCGATATCCGGCTCACGCACCTGACCGAGCATGAATTCGCGCAGCGGATCGCCGCCGCGTTCGATGGCTTCCTGCAGGCTGATGGCCTGGCTGTCATAGGGTTGCCAGGCCTCGTCGTAGATGCGCTCCAGCACCGGCGACATCACGAAGAAGGTCAGAAACAGCGCGATGCCGACCAGCACCTGATTGGGCGGCGCAGACGCGGTACCCAGCGCGGTGCGCAGCAGGCCCAACACGATGATGATGCGCGTGAAGGCGCTCATCATCAGCAGGGCCGCCGGCAGCAGGGCGAGGCCACTGAGCAGGATCAGCGTCTGGATATTCAGCGACCAGGACTCGCCGCCGTCCGGCAGTGGCTGGCTGGTCAGCCCGCTGAGCACATCGGCGTGCGTCGATTGGCTGGTCAGCAGGCATGCCGACAATGCGATCAATAACCCTGTCAGCAGCTCTCTTGTCTTCAGCCCGCTTGCTTTCAAGCCCGGCGACAGCCTCACCAGCCCCGTCATGAGCGTGGCTCCGCATCATCTGTCTTGTCTGACGTACCACGCTTGGGCGTAACAGAAGGTGCATCAGCCGGCGAGCGCCTGGCAAGACGATCGCGCAGCAGCTCGGCAAAGCCGGCTGCGGCTCCGCTCCCGTCAGTTGCGGAGGCAGGCGAGGCCAGCGATGCGTCGTTCGGAGAGCTGCCATCGTCTGCGCGTACCAGGCCGCCATTCTCGGCCGTCAGCTCACCGAGGGAGGTGATGCCCGCCGGCCCGACGCCCAGCAGCAATTGCTGGTTGCCAACCGCTACCACCACCAGGCTCTGCTTGTGACCCAGCGCCAGCCGCGCCAGCGGGCGCAGGGCAATGCGATTGCCGCGCAGTGTCTGGGCACCCCCGAGCGTCTTCATCAGCCATGCCAGCAGCAGGATCACGCCGATCACGGCGGCAAGCGCCAGCCCGGTATTGACCAGGCTGGCCGCGCCCAATGGTGAGTCGTGGCCTGTGTCGGCAGTCAGGCTTGCGTCGCTACCGAGAAAGGCCGGTGACGGCGCCTGAGTGCTGGCGCTGGTGTTGGTATTGGGGCTGGCATCCGGCAGCAAGATCGCGCCGTCAGGGGCATCGGAGGTCATGACAGGAACAGCCTTAGCGGTTGAGCTTCTGTACCCGCTCATTGGGGGTGATGATTTCCGTGATGCGGATACCGTACTTGTCCTCGACCACGACCACCTCGCCCTGGGCGATCAGATAGCCGTTGATCAGGATGTCCATCGGCTCACCGGCCAGGCCATCCAGCTCGATCACCGAGCCCTGCGACAGCTCCAGCAGCTGCTTGATGGTCAGGCGCGTGCGCCCCAGCTCCACGGTCATCTTGACCGGGATGTCCATGATCATGTCCAGCTCGCGCGGACGTGCGCCGCCACCGCTGCCATCGAGGGGCTCGAAGATATCGCCGCCCTGGGGGGCAGCCTCGCTCTGCTGTTCTTCCAGCGCCTTGGCCCACTCGTCGCCCATCTGCTCGGTCATCGTATCGGCCCAGGGGTCGTCAGTGCCGGATGTCGGGGAATTCGGGGTGGCCTTGGGCGCGGGCGCGTCTGGCGAATTGGGCTCACTCATCGCCGCTGTCCTCGCTGGCAGTGTTGATCGGATGATTGATGATGCGGGTCACGCGCAGGGCGCGGTGGCCATTGGCGCGACCGAAACCGGCTTCGAGCACCGGCACATTGTTGACGTAGGCATTGACGCGCTCAGGCTTCTCGATGGGCAGCACATCGCCCACGGCAAGTTCGGCCAATGCGCCCAGCGTGGTGGTGATGCTGGCAAAGTCGGCGTGCAGCTCGACATCGGTGGCGCGCACTTCCTTGCGCAGGCGCTCGCCCCAACGGCTGTCGCCCTCGGCGCTGGTTTCCTGCAGCGGGCTCGAGAGCAGCTCGCGGTGCGGCTCGATCATCGAGTAGGGCAGGCAGATCTGGAAGTCGCTGCTGTGATTGCCGACCTCCAGATGGAAGCTGGTGCACACCACGATCTCGTTGGGCGAACTGGTGATATTGGCGAACTTGACCTGCATCTCGCTGCGCAGATAGTCGGTTTCCACGGCATAGACCGCCGACCAGGCGTCGCGGTAGGCATTCAAGGCCAGCTGCATCAGGCGCTGGATGACGCGTTGTTCGGTACGCGTGAATTCGCGACCCTCTGACTTGGTCACGAAGCGACCGTCACCGCCGAACAGGCTATCGACCACCATGAACACGAGGCTGGGCGGAAACACCAGCATCGAGGTACCGCGTAGCGGCTTCATGGTGAACAGGTTGATGTTGGTCGGCACTGGCACGTTGCGGGAAAATTCGTTGTAGCTCAGGAACTGCACCGGCCCGGCGGTGATATCGGCGCCGCGGCGGATCAGGTTGAACAGCCCCATGCGGAACTGGCGACTGAAACGCGAGTTGATGATATCCAGGGCATGCAGGCGATCCCGGATGATGCGGTGCTGGCTCGCCGGGTCGAAGGGGCGAATGCGCGCTTCGCCGGGCGTGCTCGAGGCGTCAGACGTTGCACCGCTGTCACCGTTCACGCCGGAGAGCAGAGCATCGATTTCGTCCTGTGACAGCAGATCGTCTTGAGCCATGGCCAGTTATTGCACGATGAAGTCGTTGTACAGCACGCCGGAGATGGCCAGTGGCTGGCCGCCTTCACTGTAGGGGCGCGAAAGCGCCTCGGTCAGGGTGCTCTGCAGTGTCTGCTTGCCGGCCTGGGTGATCAGCTCATCCGGGCTCTGGCCCGACAGCAACAGCAGTAGACGGCTCTTGAGTTCGGGCTTGAGTTCTTCCACACGCGCCACCGCGTCCTGATCGGCCATCTTGAGCGTGATCCCGATATAGAGCAGGCGATTGCCGCGCGGGCTTTCCAAATTGACCGTGAAGGGTGCCAGCGGCATGAAGACCGGCGGTGGCACGACCACGACTTCCGGCTCGGCGTCCTGTGCGGCCTTCTGATCACTGAGCATCGGCAGTGCGAAATAGACGGCCACTAGCGCCGCGATCACGGCACTCATCAGGCTGATGACCCCGATCAGCAGCCAGGAGCGACGCTGACTGGCGGGGGTGGTGATAATCGTTGACATCGTGGTGCGGTGTCCCTGGAGTCGGTGGCGGGGCCAGTATGACCGAAGGCGTGGTTATCGAACGGCGGAATAACGCCACGTGCGAGCGCTTACTTGAATGATGACGCGCCAGGCGGGCTCATCTGACAGCCACCTGACGGGAGCCGCTGACACAAGCACCTGGCAAGCGCCAGGCCCGTCATGCCTGCCATTCACGCCGTCCCCAGGCTGCCTGGGATGCACTTGCAAGATTGCTTGTGAGATTGCCCGCGGCGAGGCTTCCCTCCATGGCGTCAGCGCTTGTGCTGGCATTACTCGCCGGCTGGCCCTCTAGGTGCTGGGCGAACTGACCCTGATTGGCCGAGTTGTCCGCCGCCCCGTCCGGTGTGTCGTCCTGAGCACTGAAGCTGATCGCCGTCAGCTCGTGCCCCCGGGATTCCAGCGCCTGACGCAGCTCGCTCAAGGATGACTCGACAGCCGAGCGCACCTGTTGGTGGCCCGCGACGAAGTGTGCACTGGTGCCCTGTTCGCCGATGTTGAGGCGAATGGTCAGCTTGCCCAGGTTGGCCGGATTGAGCGCGATCTCGGCCTGTGGCGACTTGCTCAGCTGCATGCGTACCACCTGCTCGCTGAGTGCCTGTTGCCAGGCCTGAGTGCCGACGCTTGCGGGGATCAAGGCTCCCGCCTGTGATGCCATGCCCGCTGGATTGCCCGAGCCATTGAGCATGGCGGTGCTGCCTGCAGCGGTCGAACTCGACGCGCCGGCTGACACGCCGGCAGATGACGCACCCGAGAGCAGGGACTGATCGACACCGCTACGTGAAGAATTGGCATCAAGCAGGGCGCCGTCGGCCTTGGCGGTGACGCCTTCAATGGCCTCCTCGGTCAGCGGGCCCAGCGCGCCATCCGTCAGCGAGGAGGGCGCATCCGTGCTCAGGCTGCCTGCCGCTGTCGCGGAGCTCCTGTTGCTGGGCGACTGATCCGCAATCGCGCCGTCCAGTCCCGCTGCCGCAGGGTTGCGCAGCGCGGCGAGCCAGTCACCTTGCAGTGCCGTGCTGCCTGACGTGTTGCCTACTGTAGAGAGCGCCTGCGTGCCAGCGAGCGTTGCCGTTCCTGCTGTTGTAGAAAATGTCGCGGCAGATGTCGTGTTCAGCGCTTCATCGCCGCCGCCAGAAGCGTCTTGACCGCCTTGCGTGAGTTGCTGCAGCTGTTGCATGCGCGAGATGCCGCGCTCGACGCTGCTATCCAGCCGTGAGGCCGCAAGTGGCTGCGCTGATGGCTGTCCTGTTGTCTGGCTTGCCGATGAGGGCTGGGCAGGCGGGAGGTTGCCATTCTGGAGGGCGGCAGCGGCGGGGTCCGGAGTGGGCGATGTCTCTGACGACGCTGCCTGAGCCTGCTCGAGGTGCTGGGCATGCTTGTCTTCGGCGGCCTCGCGATGCTCGATACGCTGCTGCTGTGCGTCTTGCGCTTGCGTCTGCACCTGCACCGCTTGCCTGTCCTGCTGGCGATCCTCACGCTGGGCGCGTGACAGATGTGCCTCGAAGGCGCTCTCTGCGGAAGCTGAGCTGATGTCGTCGCGCGAGCGAGCCTCCTCAGAGGAGGCCTTGGCGCTGGCCGGCACCCTGGTTGGCGAGGTGGCCGACAACATCGAGATGCGTGCAGTGTCCGTCATGGTGTCACTCCTTTGACTGGTCGTCTTCAGCCATTGGCACGGCGTAACCAGGCCTGGGTGGCTTGTTCATCGCTCTGACGTTGCTCGGCGGTGCGCGCCTGCAGCGCGGCGCTCAGACTGGCGCGATCCGCCAGGCCCTGCCAGGCCGCGTGGGTCTGCTGTTCCTTCACCAGCCGCTGATGCTGATGGTGCGTCTGGGTCTGTTCCTGGGCCACCCGCATGCGACATTGGGCAATCGCCTTGTCCAGCGAGGCGATGAAGGCCTGATAGTTGTGCCAGCTGGCCGGGTCCAGCCCCTGGGTCAGGCGTGCCTGCATCTGCTGGCAGTAGTCGAGACGGTATTGCTCAAGGGTGACCAGTTGCTGGGCGGCGGTTTCCTGACGCTGACGCTGGCTGGTGAGCTGGCGAGCAGCGCCATCACGCCGGCGCTCGCTCAGCTGGGTCAGGGTGTCGAAACGTGACGATGAGATGGCCATTCAGTGAGAATTCCCGATCAATGACAGGTGAAGGCGGCCATCATGGCTGGGCCAGCAATTGTTCGAGCATGTTCGTACTATCGGCAAGACTTGCGTGCTGTGTAGTGCCTTGTTGCAGGAAACGTCCCATCGGCTCGTGCAGGCGCACCGCGGCGTCGAGCACCTTGTCGTTGCCGGGCTGGTAGGCGCCGATGGCGATCAGGTCCTGATTGCGCTGATAACTGGAATAGAACTGCTTGAAGCGACGGGCGCGGGTAAGCTGCCGCTCCGGCGCCACCGCCGACATGGCACGGCTGATCGAGGCTTCGATATCGATGGCCGGGTAGTGGCCGCTTTCCGCGATACGCCGCGACAGCACGATATGCCCATCCAGAATCGCCCGGGCACTGTCGGCGATGGGGTCCTGCTGGTCATCGCCTTCGGTCAGCACGGTATAGAAGGCGGTGATCGACCCGCCGCCACGCCGGCCGTTGCCGGTGCGTTCCACCAGCGCCGGCAGCTTGGCGAAGACCGAAGGCGGATAGCCCTTGGTGGCTGGTGGCTCGCCGATGGCCAGGGCGATCTCGCGCTGGGCCATCGCGTAGCGGGTCAGTGAGTCCATGATCAGCAGCACATTCTGGCCATTGTCGCGCAGGGACTCGGCGATGCGCGTCGCGTAGCTGGCGCCCTTGAGGCGATGCAGCGGTGTCATGTCGGCCGGCGTGGCCACGACCACGGCACGCTTGAGGCCCTGTTCGCCGAGAATGTTCTCGATGAATTCCTGCACCTCGCGCCCACGCTCGCCGATCAGGCCGACCACGATCACATCGGCATCGGTGAAGCGCGCCATCATGCCCAGCAGCACACTCTTGCCGACGCCAGAGCCGGCGAACAGTCCCATGCGCTGGCCACGGCCGACGCTCAGCAAGGCATTGATGGCGCGAATGCCGACATCCAGTGGCGTGTCGATGGGCGCACGCTCCAGTGGATTGAGCGGTCGGCTCTCCAGCGGCGCATGTTCGACATCTTCCAGCGGGCCGAGGCCATCCAGCGGGCGGCCCACGCCGTCGACGACCCGCCCGAGCAGCGCTTCGCCGACCGGATAGCGTCGCTCGCCGACATTGCCATGCCCGAGGGGAAACACCCGTGCGCCCGGTGCGACGCCGCTGAGCGGGTCGATGGGCATCAGGTAGAGGGTCTGATCGGCGAAGCCGACCACCTCGGCCTCGGCCGGCGGCAGATTCGCACCCAGCTCGACCAGACAGCTGGCACCCACCGGCAGGCGCAGGCCGACCGCTTCCAGCACCAGGCCGGTCGCGCGTACCAGGCGACCATTGCTGCGCTGGGGCTCGAGGCTCTCGACGCGCTCACGAATGGCGCCCAGCGCGCTGCGCCATTGCTGTGCGGAAGAGGGGCTCATGGCGTGTCACTCATGTGCGATCTCCTGCCAGCTCAGTGCGTATCTGCTCTGGCTGTGCATGTTCTGACGACTGGCGCTGCACGATGCGCGAGCCGCTGGCCTCGTCCTTGCCATGCAGGCTACCGTCGGCGCTGCCGCGATGGCGCAGCTGGCGAGACAGCATCTCCAGGCGACTCTCGAGGCTGGCATCGTGACAGCCGCTGTCGGCTTCGGCGCGACATCCGCCGAGGCTCAGGCTGGCGTCCGGCAGACATTGCCAGCCCAGCTTGGCGAGCTGTTCGCCCATCGCCTGCTCGACGCGCGGCAGGTCGTCCGGATTCAGGTAAAGACGCGGACGGCCGATCAGCGGCGGATCCGCCGCCAGCAGGCTGCGTACGCTGTCGATGATGTGCTCCGGGTGGGCACGAAATGCCTCACGGGCCAGATGCTGACCGACGCTGATGGCCAGTGCTGCCAACTCATCGCTGATCTGCTCATCCAGGCACGCCAGTGACTGCTGCAGGTTCTCGATCAGCGGAGCCAGCTGCGCGGCCTGTTGTTCGAGCGCCTGCTGGGCGGCCTCGGCCTGACGCGCCGCCTGCTCGGCGGCTTCCTGCCTTGCACGCGCCAGACCCGCTTCATAACCGGCTTTCTCGCCCGCGGCATAGCCCTCGTCACGCGCCGCCTGTTGCTGCTGTAGCGTCTCCTGCTCGAACGTCGAACGGGCACGCTGCGCCATGCGCCGAATCAGGCCGACATCCGGCGCCGCAGTGTGCGGCATGCCGGCTTGAAAGCCGCCACCCGATTGAGACGATGCGGGCTTGCCATCCAGCGCGTCGAGTTCCAGCGGTTGCCATTCGCTGTCGGTATGGTCAGAAGCGTGATCAGACATAGGCTTCGGCGCTTGTGTTGACTACGATCTCTCCGCTGTCCATCAGGCGGCGTACGACATCCAGTATTGCCTTTTGTTCTGCCTCGACCTGGGTAACACGTACAGGGCCCCGCGCCTCCATATCGTCCGTGAGCATCTCTGCAGCGCGCTGCGACATGTTCTGCAGGAATTTCTGCACGATGGCTTCCTTGGCGCCCTTGAGTGCTATTACCAAGGTCTCGTTATCCACTTCATTGAGTAGTAGCTGAATGGCACGGTCTTCCAGGTCGGCCAGGTTCTCGAATACGAAGATTTCGTTGACCACAAGATTGGCAAGGTTTTCGTCGTGCTCGCGGATTGCCTCGAGCACTTTTTCTTCGTGTTGCTTTGGCAGGAGGTTGAGGATTTCGGCAGTGACTCGTATTCCGCCTGTTCTGCTGCGCTTGAGGTTCTGCCCCTCGAGCAGGCTGGCCAATACCTCGTTCAACTCCTGCAAAGCAACTGGTTGGATGTCGGAGAGGGTCGCAATCCTCAGTAGGATGTCGTGGCGTAGGGTTTCCTCGAAGTGTTCCAGGATCTGTGACGCTTGATGGCGCTCCAGATGCGCCATGATAGTGGCGATGATCTGTGGATGCTCGTTGCAGATCACCTCGGCCGCCAGTGCGGGCTCAAGAAGATTCAGAGTTTCCAGGCCATTGCTTTGCTCTTTACTGGCAAAGATATCCTCGAATAGCGAACTGGCACGATCCTGGCCGAGTGCCTTGATCAGAACGGACCGGATATGGTCCCTCGAGAGTGTGTTGACAGCACTGAATTGCTGGCTATCGGCATGGAAATCCACGAGTAGTTCCGCCATCTGCTGTTGAGACACCTGAGGAAGGTGGGTCATGGTCGCGCTCAGTTTCTGGATCTCCGAGGTGGTGAAGAACTTGAAGACCTCTGCCGCGCTATCCTGGTCAAGGCTCATCAACAAGGCTGCGCTACGTTCCAGGTTGCTCAGGGGCTTACTCATGGTGACTCATCCAATTCTTGAGAATCATGGCCACCAGGCGAGGATCTTCACGGGCCATGTCTTGTGCTTTCTTCAGATTGTGCTGATGGTTGGAGCCATCATCTGGCGCGCCAAGCCCGCTTGACGGCATTGGGATGCCTGCCGGGTCATTTGTCGCAGGGGGCTCACCTGCCCGAAGGCCGGAGGCGAGATGAGCATCTCCAAGGGTCGCGCTGGGTTGCCCGATGGGCAGTGAGCTGCTTTGCAGACTCTGTTGAGGTAGCAGCAGCGGCTTGAGCAACTTGCGATACAGAATCCATGCCACGATCAGGATAAGCAGATAGCGCCCAAGTTCGATGGCAAGTGTCTGGAATACCGGGGTTTGCCACCAGTCACGAATGTCATCCGATACCTCTGCGGTACGGGCAGTCGCGACAAAGGGCACACTGACAACACTGAGGCTATCGCCGCGTTGCTCGTTGTAGCCCATGGCTTGGCGGACCAGTGTCTTGATCTGCTCTAGGGTCTGCTCATCCAATGATCGTGAGACGATGTTGCCGTTGGTGTCTGTCACGCCTTGATGGTTCACGACCACCGCGACCGATAGCTTGTCCAGCCTGCCGAGCCGTTCGCGGGTGTGGCGCACGACCTTGTCCAGCTCGTAGTTGATAATCGAGTTGTGTTGATAATTGCCACCGGTTGAGGCAGCAGTGTCCTGGTCGGCGGGGCCATCGTCTTGCTGGCTCTCGGCATTGAGGGGAGAAACGGCATTGCCAGGCGGCGTGTTGGACAGCGCCCCAGGGACGCCGCCGATTCTTGCTATCTCACCGACGCCGACATTGTTGAGCTGGGTGCTGCGAATGGCGGCGGAACCTGAGGCCTGGTTAGGGCTGTAGAGCTCTTCAGTCTGCTCCGAGTGAGAGAAGTCCAGTTGGGCACTGACTTCGGCCCGAAAATTGTCGCGACCGAGTATTGGAGCCAGTAAGGCATTGATGCGCGATTGGTAGCGTTTCTCCAATTCTTGAGCGTACTCCAGTGCACTTCCGTCAAGATTCAGTGTATCGCCTGGCGGACGTGAAAGCGGATTGCCGTCTTGATCGACGACAGTAATGTCCTCGCTGGCCAGCCCCTGCACACTGCCTGCCACCAAGTGTTGAATAGCCTGAATTTGACGGTCCTTGAGTCGTTGTCCGCGGTGTAGTTCGACCACTACGGACGCCGTAGCAGGGCGGCGCTCGCGTACGAAGACGGAATCTTCCGGCAGTGCCAGATGCACGCGGGCGCTGGAGACCGGCTCGAGACTGGCGATGGTGCGCGACAGTTCGCCAGAGAGGGCGCGCTGGTAATTGACGTGTTCGGTGAACTGACTGATACCGAAAGCCTGGGTGTCCATCAGTTCGAAACCGGTACTTCCTCGGCTCGGCAGGCCCTGTTGCGCCATTGTCAGACGCAGGCGGTAGACCTGCTCAGCTGGGACTTCCAGCGTGGCGCCTTGATCGCTGAGTCGATAGGGCACGCCGGCCTGTTCCAGCTGGGTGACGATCTCACCACCGTCTTCAGCCGGCAGATCGCGATAGAGCACACTCCACTGCGGCTGGTTACCCCATAGCAGCAATGCCACGATAACGGCCACGCAGAAAGCCGCCGCCATGATCAAGGGCAGGCGGGGCAATGCCGCCAGACGAGCCTTGAGGTCATTGGTGGTGTGGCTGCCGTTGCTTGCAGGGCGCTGATTGGCCCCCTCGGGCGCTGTCTGGCTGGATGTACTCATGCAGATGTCCGATAAGCGCCGTGGTCTGAACTCGCAGCGAAGGATTCCCGCAAGCAGGGCGAGAGCTGAAGGCAGGGCGACAATGTCTATGTCGCATTGCCCATGCCGCATTCGCAGCGCCTTCTTGCGTAGGCTGGCCATTATCGAAGCTGTGCGCACATCCAATCAGACGAATAGCGTCGCAAAACAGGGGTATTAGTCACTTTCAGCCGCTCGACTGACTGATAGTCTGTGCTCCACTGATGGGACTACTAGCTTGCCCACTGGCGAAAGCTGATGATGTTGAGGGTATCGAGAAAGGAGAGGCGAGATGGCAATTGAAGCAGTCGGCGCGGCGATGTCATCTGCGATGATGGGCAGTCTGCAGCAGCTCGATCAGATGGCGGCGCAGGCGGCCGGGAGCAACGCTCAGTCGGTAGGCGCATTATCTGAGGCCAGCGGCACGGATTCACAAGGCTTTGCCGGCATGCTCAAGGAATCGCTGGCGCGCGTCAGCCAGTCACAGCAGGTCGCGGCGGGGCAGGCCAGGGCCTTCGAACTGGGCAGCCCGGATGTCAGCCTCGATCAGGTCATGGTGGCAGGCCAGAAGGCCTCACTGGAATTCGAGATGACCGTGCAGGTGCGCAACAAGTTGCTCAGCGCCTACAAGGAAATCATGAATATGGCGGTGTGATTTATGTCCGCATTCTAACAAAAAAGGGCAGACGCGATGCGTCTGCCCTTTTTTGTTTACTACTGCTTGATATCGCTGGCGGAGGTTGAAATGCAAGAGCGCTGTTGACTACAAGGACCAAGATCAACAAGGCCACTATCCTCTGCCAGCGACGGGCATGCCACTCTGTCTGAGTGACAGGCCTATGCAGCAAGCGAGCCAGGGATCAGCCCAGCAGTGACAGCACGTTCTGCGGCACCTGGTTGGCCTGGGTCAGCATGGAAGTCCCCGCCTGCTGCAGGATCTGTGCAGTGGTCATGCTGGAGACTTCTTCCGCGTAATCGGCATCCTGAATACGCGACTGGGCAGAGGCCAGGTTGGTTTCAGTGGTTGCCAGGTTGGTGATGGCAGAATCGAAACGGTTCTGCACCGCACCGAGGTCCGAGCGCATGTTGTCAACCATGGCTAAAGCATCGTCTATTGTTTGAAGTGGATCAGGTGTAGTCTCGGCAATGGGACCATTAGCAACATCCACAACATAATCGACTGTTGGGTTTGCCGGATCTGTGGTGTCGTCTATTTCAACATCAGATACTGCGTAATTTTCAGTACCATCGGTAGCATAATAATCACCATTGTCATCTTGCTTCAATGTATAAGTTGACGCGACATCATTGCCTTCTGTATCCACTACAGTACTATCTGCTACTGTTACTAAGTTGCCTGAACCATCATCACCTGCTTGGACATCAGTCAATGTTCCGCTTGGCGAGCTTTTGACATTGAATCCATCCATACCTAAGTCAGTGGCTCCCATGCTTTGTAATTTTATAGAAATCGACTCGCCATCGTTTGCACCGACTTGGATACTAATTTCGGTCTTCGAACCATCAAGGACGTTCGTACCGTTAAAATTGGTTTGCTCAGAAATCCGGTTGATTTCTTCCATTCGAGCAGTTATTTCATCCTGAATAGAAGACAAATCAGATTCGCTGTTAGTTCCATTCTGAGCTTGGACAGTCAGTTCACGAACTCGCAGCAAGTTATCATTGACTTGATTCAAAGCCCCTTCAGTCGTCTGTGCAAGTGAAATACCATCATTGGCGTTACGCTGCGCCTGGGACAGGCCAGTGATCTGAGCGTCCATGCGGTTGGCGATGGCCTGGCCGGCGCTGTCGTCCTTGGCGCTGTTGATACGCAGTCCGGTGGACAGACGCTCCATTGAGGCGCTCAGGGCGTTCTGGGACTGATTCAGGTTCTGCTGAGTCACCATGGAAAGGGTGTTGGTATTGATCACTGAAGCCATGTGTCACTTCCTGTCGTAATGGGGAGATAGATGGCGTGTCGCCAGTAACGACTCCTGTGCCGTTGCTTCAGTTATCGTCGCGGCGCGACAGAACTTTAGAAATTTTTTGCGGCCTTTCGACGTTTCTCATTCCGACTGAGTTTCTGGCTCGCCCCGCGAGATGCTCGCGGCATTCTGTCGACCGGCTGGTGGGCGTTGTGCGTGTCTCGTCTTCCCTCACTGTCTCTTCACGTCTGGCTTCATTTTCGCCTCCCCGAGGCGGAGTTGCGGCGTAAAGCAGGAAAGCCGTCGCTGAGGGTAGCTATTCGAGCGAATGGTTTGTGGCGGGGGCGCGACAATACGCTGGGAACAGGAGTCCCGAGGATGGGGGCGCGACCCTGAGTCAAACGACCCCGAGGGATGCAAGCGAGGACCAGGACGCCGATGTATACCGCCAATGGGCGCATGGCCCAGCAGGATATCTACACCGAGTATCAGCCGCTGGTGCGCCGTATCGCGCTGCAGCTGCAGGTGCGCTTGCCAGCGAGTGTCGATCTCGAGGATCTGATTCAGGCCGGCATGTTGGGGCTGTGTGAATGCGTGGGCCGCTATGAGCAGGGTCACGGCGCCAGCTTTGCCACCTATGCCAGTCAGCGCATCCGTGGCGCGATGCTCGATGAGCTGCGCTCGCGTGACTGGTTGCCGCGCAGTGTGCGCCGGGCCGGGCGCGAGCTTGAGAGCGTGATCCAGCAGCTGGAGCAGAGCCTGGGCTATCCGCCCGAGGAGACCCAGATCGCCGCCGCCATGGGGCTTGAGCTGGAGGACTACCGCCGCCTGCTGCTGGACACCAACAACGGCATGGTGATGTCGCTGGACGAGATGAGGGATGAGGAAGGCGGGCTGGCGGGCGGTTATGCCTCGCCTGAAGCGACGCCTTTCACCACGCCGTTTGCCTTGCCGCATGATGCGCTGGAAGAAGCCGATACGCGGCGGGCCTTGAACGAGGCCATCGCGCGGCTGCCGGAGCGCGAGAAGCTGTTGATGGCGCTCTATTATCAGGAGAAGCTCAACCTCAAGGAGATCGGCGCGGTACTCGATGTCACTGAATCGCGTGTCTCGCAGCTGCATTCCCAGGCCGTGCGCCGGCTGCAGGGTGTGCTGGCACCGCATCTGGTGGCGCGGGCGGGCAAGCGTCGCCGCTGAGCCTCTATCCTGAGTCTCTATCGTTGTGAGCCTTCTTCGTTTCCCCGAACTTTATCCTCTCGCTGAACCGTCTTGCTGTTACGCCTGCCTTCTTTCTGCTGTCTCAGTTTCTGCTGTCTCAGTTTCGCCCGCCCCAAACAAGAACACCGCCCTGAGAGGCGGTGTTCTTGTCTATCACTCCAGCATGTCGTCAGAGGTGATCAGTAGCTCTCACGCTCCGGCTCCGACTTGACGCGGCGTTCCTCTTCGCTGAGGTGCTGGGCCTGCTCATCGATCTGGCCATCCAGATGCCAGTCGTCTTCCATGCCGGTGACGCGGTCGTTCATCACGCCTTCCTCATTGTCGACCTGCTGCACGACGCCTTCCTCTGCTTCAGCGGCGGCTTCCTGTTGCTGGGCAGCGAGCTCTTCCTCGCTCAACTCCGGCTCAGGTTCGGCATCGAAGTCGAATTCCAGCTGACCGGTTTCCGGCTCGGTGATGGCTTCCTCGACCCAGGCGGCGCTCAGCGGACTGGTGGTGGAGGGCGCTACCACATAGTGGCCGGGGTGATCGCCTTCCTCGGCATCCAGTTCCTGCCGTGGCTTGCTGGTGACACTGGCGGCCAGAATCACGATCAGCACGTGAATGGCGGTCAGGGTATAGAGGAAGCCGACGGCCCCGAAGCGCTCCATCAGCAGGCCCGCGGTGAGCGGGCCCAGAATCGCGCCCGCGCCATGCATCAGCACCAGCGTGCCGCTGGCGGAGATGATCTGTGGCGTGGTCAGCAGGTTGTTGGCCGCCGCGAGGAACAGCGAGTACTGGGTCAGGATCAACCCGCCGAGGCCTGCACCCAGCAGCGCCATGGTCAGCATGCTGCCACCACTGAACGGCACGCCGCCGATGGACAGCGCAATCGCCCCGAGACTGCAGCCCAGAATCACCTTCTTGGCCGACAGCTTGTCTGAGAGCTTGCCCAGCGGCCATTGCAGCAGGGCGGCCCCCAGAATGAAGGCGCCCATGAACCAGGAGACTTCCTGCACCGGCAGGCCGGCGCGGTCGGCATACACCGCGCCCATGCCGAAGACAGTGCCGTTGGCGATACCGGTGGCGAAGCCGCCCAGGGTGCCCAGCGGTGCCAGGCGCAGCAGACGAACGATCCCCATCGCCTCCGGCTGCGCGCCTTCCGGTTGTGGTGAGGCGGACAGCAGCATCGGCACCAATGCCAGTGACATGATCACCGACACCAGGATGAACAGCAGATAGGTGTCCGGGTTGGCGACGTTGAGCAGCAACTGGCCGCCGCCCATGCCCAGATAGGTGATCACCATGTAGATGGCCAGCAGACGGCCACGCATCTGGTTGGTCGCTTGGCTGTTGAGCCAGCTCTCCGCGACCACGTAGAGGCCGGCGAAGGCGAAGCCGGTGATGAAGCGCATGGCGATCCACACCTCGGGCACCACATAGAGTGCGTGGATCAGGATGCACACCGAGGTGATGGAGGCCAGCGCCGCGAAGGTGCGCACATGGCCGACCCGGCGCAGCTTGCGGGGTGCAAGCGTCGAGCCGAGCAGGAAGCCGGCGAAGTACGCCGACATGATGATGCCCGTCATGGTGTTGCTGAAGCCTTCCGAGGAGGCGCGAATCCCCAACAGACTGCCCTGCAGTCCATTGGCCAGCATCAGCATCCCCATTCCCAGCAGCAGCGACCACAGAACGACCGCTGCGCCGAGACTGCTGGTCGGCTGCAGTCGTTTGCGCGAGGTGTCGAGCGGCTCGGTCTCGAAGGTGGGAGTGGGTATGGCTTCCTGCTGGGGGTTCGGCATGGAAGGGGGCCTCATCAGTCAGGGTCGGGACCGTGGGAGCGGTGCCGACGAGATGTCAGGTACGACACTTGCGTGCGTGATGTTGGTCAGTCGTGGTCGGTCCTTGCGGGAACGGCGCTCAGTCTACCGACCGAATCCGGAGTCTGCGACCCGTGGTGCGCCATTGTGTGGTTGAAAGGCGACATATCGTGAAATTTGTCTCAAGGATGTAATGGGGTGGATAGATATACAGTGCCTCATGAAATCATGACCCGATACGGACTCGGGACACGCTGGCGCTGTAAAAGCCCGGCATCCTGCAAAGGGCAATATCGTCAAACTCCCTGTTGGCGGGGCCTGCGCGAGGGTTGGCCCTCTGGCATCGCTGGATGCACTCCTTGGCAACACACGCTGATGACACCACATTGTCGAGCGTTTCGTACGCAAGAGGTCTCGGAAAACCCGATGGGTGGATGCATATACAGTAATCGGTAATGCAGCGAGATAGCATGTGAGCGTCGAAAAAGCGCCGATCTGTCGCATGGTCGAATGGTCAGCGACCAAAGTAGATGCGAATCTGCCTCTGGACACACTCAACAACATCATAATCAAGAGGTTATTCATGACCCTGACCGCTGCACACGCCAACGCTGGCCCCGCCTCTCGTCACCTGCGTCACCGCTCTTCGGATCATTCTCCAGCTCTTTCTCAAAGCCATACCGCGCGCCCGCGTGTCGCTGCCACGGGTCGCTCTGCCCTGATGGCCGGCGTGCTTGGCCTGGCCTTGCTGTCACCGCTGATGGCCAGTGATGCCGAGGCGCGTGAGCTGTCCGTCTCCACCGTGCTGTCGGATGCCTTCCCATGGGGCCAGGCGGCCGAGAAGTGGGCGGAGCTGGTTGAGGAGCGCTCCGGTGGTGAGCTCACCTTGCGCGTCTATCCGAATGCCCAGCTGGTGGCGGGGGACCAGACCAAGGAGTTCTCTGCCATGCGTCAGGGGCTGATCGATCTCGCGGTGGGCTCGACCATCAACTGGTCGCCCCAGGTGCCGGAGCTCAATCTGTTCTCGCTGCCATTCCTGATGCCGGACCACGCCGCCATTGATGCGCTGACCCAGGGCGAGTCGGGCAAGCAGGTCTTCGCCGCCATCGAGTCCAAGGGCATCAAGCCGCTGGCGTGGGGCGAGAACGGCTTCCGTGAGGTGTCCAACTCCTCGAAATCGATCACCTCGCCGGATGACCTGAAGGGTCTGAAGATTCGTGTAGTGGGCTCACCGCTGTTCCAGGACACCTTCACGGCGCTGGGCGCCAACCCGACCCAGATGAGCTGGGCGGATGCCAAGCCGGCACTGACCACCGGCGCGGTGGATGGGCAGGAGAACCCGCTGTCGGTGTTCGATGTCGCGCGCATCGATCAGGTCGGTCAGACCCACCTGACCCTCTGGCACTACATGGCAGACCCGCTGATCTTCGCCGCCAACCAGCGGGTGTGGAAGTCGCTCAGTGATGAGGAGCGCACTTTGCTGACCGAGACCGCCAGGGAAGCGGGTGCCTGGGAGATCGCCATGAGTCGTGAGGGCAATGCGCAGCGGCTGGCGGACATCGAGGCGCGCGGCGTGAATGTCGTCAAGCTCGATGACGATGCGATGCAGACCTTCCGTGACGCCACCCAGTCGGTCTACGCCAGCTGGACGCCCAGGATCGGCGAGTCGCTGGTCGAGACGGCACGTGCCGAGGTCGAGGCCTCGCGCTGAGTCGGCCAGGGCCATCATCGCCGCTGCTCAGTGAGCAGATGACATCGGGAATAATGCGGTCTGTGCGCGTTATTGAGTGAAGAACCACGCCGGGGCCTGCCAGCCTCGGCGTTCGTGTGGATCGCGTGTCATGTCGCAAAAGTCGCAACAAACCTCTCAACAAGCATCACCGCAAACCTTGCAAGACGCCACCAACGGAGCGCCTGCTCCCACAGACAGGCCATCGCCACGCGTGCGGCCGGAATCGTGGCTGGCGGCGTTGGCGCTGGGGCTGATCGGTATCATCAGTCTGGCCAATGTGGTGGTGCGCTACGCCACCGATGCCTCCTTTGCCTTTACCGAGGAATTCTCGGTCTTCCTGCTGGTGTTGTTGACGCTGGCGGGCGCCTCGGTGGCGATTCGCCGTCAGGCACATATTCGTATCGCATTGCTGGAAGACGTGTTGCCGTTGCCGCTCTGGCGACTGGTCGTGATAGTGCAGACCCTGGCGGTGCTGGTCGTACTGGGACTGGTGGTGTGGTTCGGGGGTACCTTCGCGTTGGAGGAGTATCAGTGGGACTCGCTGTCACCGGGACTGGGCCTGCCCAACTGGTGGTACGTGATCTGGCTGCCGATATTGGCGCTGGCGATGGCCTGGCGTCAGCTGCAGCAGTGTGTCGAGCGTCTTGTACAAGGGCCTGGGCAGGGACCCGGCCAGAATGCGTCGCCGGAGCACAAGGAGTCAGATAATGAGTCCTGATCTCTGGTTGCTCGCAAGCTTTGCCGCCCTGTTGATACTCGGCGTGCCGGTGGCCTTCGCGCTGGGGCTCTCGGGGGCGGTGGGGATCGTCGCGGGGCTGCCGGTCAGCATGCTGGCTACCCTCGGCACCAATACCTACAACAGCATCGCCAAGTATCCGCTGATCGCCATTCCGCTGTTCATCCTGACCGGCCTGGTGTTCGAGCGTGCCGGAGTAGCGGCGCGGCTGGTGCGCTTCGCCCAGGCGCTGATCGGTCCGCGGCATGGCGGTCTCGCGCTGGTGGCGGTGCTGGTGTGTCTGATCATGGGGGGCATGAGTGGTTCCGGCCCGGCGGATGCCGCTGCGGTGGCGATGGTGATGATCCCCAGCATGACACGGGCGGGCTATCCCAAGGCGTTCTCGGCGACGCTGATTGCGGCCTCGGCCTCCACGGCGATCCTGATCCCGCCGTCCATCGCGCTGATCCTTTACTCCATCGTGGTACCGGGGGTGGATCTGCGCGCGCTGTTTGCCGCGGGTCTGATTCCGGGGTTGCTGGTGGGCGTGGCCTTGCTGCTGCCGGCCTGGTTCCTCTCGCGTCGCTATCGCTGGGAAGACCCGACTCAGGTCGAGCGTATCACGCTGGGTCCGGCGTTTCGTTCAGCGATCCCGGCCCTGCTGGCGCCAGTGATCATCCTCGGCGGGCTGCGTTCAGGCCTCTTCACGCCCACTGAAGCGGCGGTGGTCGCAGCTGCCTATGGGTTGTGTGTCGGGCTCTTCATCACTCGCGAGCTCAAGCTCTCTCAGGTGTGGGAGCTGCTCAGGGAGGCGGCCGTCATCTCCGGTGTGGTGATGCTGATCATCGCGCTCGCGGGCATATTCGCCTGGGCGGGCACCATGCTGGGTACCTTCCGGCATCTCGCCGAATGGCTGATCACGCTGTCAGATAGCGGAACGACGTTGCTGATACTGGTGATGGTGGCGGTGCTGATCGCCGGGATGCTGCTGGATGCGGTCTCCATCTACCTGATCCTGATGCCGGTGCTGATTCCGGTGATGCAGCACTTCGGTTGGCATCCGGTGTGGTTCGGTATCCTGCTGGCGATGAATATCGCGATCGGGCAGTTCACCCCGCCAGTGGCGGTCAACCTGATGGTCACCAGTAGTGTGGCCGGGGTCCGGCTCGAGAAGACAGTCGGGTGGGCGATGGTCTTCGTGGTGGCGATGCTGGCGGCGTTGGCGGTAGTGATGCTGTTCCCTGAGCTCGCCTTGTGGCTGCCACGCGTGCTCGGCTACGCGGTGTAGTCGACCCTCACGATCATCACTTTTGGTCTTCACTGTGCGAAATGAAACGGCTTGCCCTATGGGTAAGCCGTTTTGCGTCTCAGGCCTCCTTGGGGGCTGCTACCACCTGAATGCCTGGTGACCATTCCGGTTGTGCCGGTTAGCGCGCAGCCAAATGGAGCGCGGTTTCTGGTCGTGCGCTATGCAAGGAATGGGGTGATTCTTCTCACGCAACGGTGCACGCTGGCGAAAAATGTTAGCCTGCATATATTCTCAGCGATGACGCTGCCCTCAAGATTCGCGCAGTGGAACAGTTCACCCGTGGGCCTTGAATGCACGCCAGGCTGCC
This sequence comes from Cobetia sp. UCD-24C, assembly GCF_001306765.1. Taxonomy (NCBI): domain Bacteria; kingdom Pseudomonadati; phylum Pseudomonadota; class Gammaproteobacteria; order Oceanospirillales; family Halomonadaceae; genus Cobetia; species Cobetia sp. UCD-24C. The sequence continues at coordinate 81,057 of NZ_LJTD01000008.1, forward strand.
ACCATCGTTGAACGCTGATTGCACGCATGGCAGTCGGGTCTCAGATCTCGCATAAAGTAAGCCAGCTCTCGCACAACGCAAGTCAAGGACATCTCGATGAAGGAAATCGCCGCAGGCAATGATGTTACGTCTGGCTTCAATGCGCTGCATGAAATGGTGGTCGGGGAATTCCTGATCAGCCCGATGCTGGTCTATGCGCTGGTCGCCTTGCTGGCGGCGGGGCTCATTCGCACGCTGCTGCATCGTCTGCTGGCCAATCACGAGCTCTGGTTCGAGGCCTGGTTCGATATCTCGCTGTTTGTCATCTGTCTGGCGGCGGTGGTTGCCCTCGTGACGTGATGTACGTCATTGCCCCAGCGTCTCGTTATTCGTCATCCCGATTTCCCCGCGAACCCTTTCGCGGCACCCATTTCCTCCAGCCCCTCTATCCCCCAAGGAAACCGCATGCGCAACCTGCGACAGAAAGCCGTCAAATGGATCATCACTCTATGTCTGGTGGCGGCTGCAGCCTGGTGTGCGGTGTGGCTGTGGAATACCTACATGTACAGCCCCTGGACGCGTGACGCTCGGGTGCGCGCCGAGGTGATCACGCTGAGCCCGGATGTCTCCGGCTGGGTGCGTGAGCTGAACGTGGCGGATACCACGCGGGTCAAGGAGGGGGATGTCATCCTTCAGGTCGATCGTGCGCGCTATGAGGCGGCGCTTGCCAAGGCCAAGGCCAGTCTCGCCAGTGCCAAGGCGACCCTGAGCCTGAAGGAGCATGAATCCAATCGTCGTGGTCGCTTGACCAATCGTGCCATCAGCGAGGAAGAGCGCGACAGTGCGCGTCTCGAAGCCGAGGTTGCCCGCGCTGACGTGCAACAGGCTGAAGCCGCGGTGCAATCCGCGCAGCTGGATCTCGATCGTACGCGTCTGGTGGCACCCGCCGATGGTAGCATCCTCAACATGCACCTCAGTCAGGGCAATTACGTCACGGCAGGCACGGCGGTGATGGCGCTGATCAAGGACGACTCCTTCTACCTGAGCGCCTACTTCCAGGAGACCAAGCTGCAGCATGTGCGTCCGGGCGATCCGGTCCAGATCACGCTGATGAGCGGCAATGAAGACTTCAAGGGGCGGGTCGTGGGGATAGGCCAGGGCATTGCCGATGACAATACCGCGACCAATGCCCAGCAGCTGCCTCAGGTGAGCGCCACCTTCAGTTGGGTGCGTCTGGCGCAGCGCATTCCGGTGCGGGTGGAATTCGATGATATCGAGGCGGTGCGTGCCTCAGGTGTCAATCTTGCCGCCGGCATGACGGCGAGTGTCAGGCTGATCACTGCTGAGGATGGCAATGATGAGGCGACGCAGGCCAAGGCGGCACCTGTCGAGGCGGAACCGGTCGAGACAGCTCAGGCTGTCCAAGACGAAGACGGGAAGCACTGATCCATGTCTCCCGCTCTGGCCGCCTTCCTCAGGCCTTCGCCGTTCGCGCTCAAGTTCGCCACCAAGGGTGTGCTGGCGATGGCGCTGGCCCTCTACGCCGCCTTCTTCTTTGATCTCGATCGACCCTATTGGGCGCTGATCTCGGCGGCGTTTCTGCAGACACGTCCGATGTCGGGCATGGTGGTCGAGAAGGGCATCTGTCAGATCACGGGTACCTTCGTCGGGACCTGTGTGGCCGTGGTGATCATGGGTTGCTTTGCCCAGGTGCCGGAACTGGCGCTGGGTTCGGTCACGCTGTGGATCGGGCTATGCATCTATGGCGCCTCGTTGACGCACAACAATCTGTCCTATGGCTGTGTGATGGCGGCGGTGGCCTGCATGATCATCGTGGTGCTGACGTCTTCGGCGCCGGATGACTTCTTCTCGGTGGCGCTGGCACGTCTCAGCGAGCTGAGTCTCGGCGCGCTGTGTGCTGTCGTCGTGAGTGCGCTGGTCTGGCCGATACGCGTGCGGGATCATCTCGGCCAGCTTTCGGACACGGCGGTGAATGCTACCTTCCGTTATATGGCGCTGGCCTTCTCGATGCCGCTCGAGGCGGACAGGGCTGGGAGCCGAGACACTGCCGGTCAGACACAAGCTCAGTCACAAGACCTGTCACAAGCTCAGCAACGCGAACGCATGGCGATGCTCGAGCAGATGATGACCGGGCTGGATGCGCTCAACAATCTCGAGATCGATGCCCACTCGGCGCGTTATGAAGGCCCCCAGGGCAAGGGGCGCATTCGCGGCGTACACCTGCTGACGCGGCGAAGCATGCGTCTCTACGCGACCCTCAAGGCTCTGCACCAGCTGCGTCATCCCGAGTTCTTTGTGCCTTCACAGCGCGATGACGGTGAGGCGATGGCACCGACAGGTGAGCTGAACCAGACCCAGGGTCAGGAAGCTGAACGTTTCAGTCAGCCGACGCAGGACCTGATGCAACTCCTGGGCGCGGCCTTTCAGAGCATGGCCGACAATCAGGGCACGGCTCAGGCTCGCAAGACGCTCAAGGAGCTGCGCGGGGAATGTCTGCGCCTGTCTCGCGGTCAGCGCAGCATCACCGCGCTGGAAGCCAGGTTGCTGTTCAGTCTGCGTGAGGTGCTGGGGCATGCGCTGGTCATCCTGCAGGCACGCGAGGTCATCAATCATCCCGGCCGTCATCAGCTACGTCAGCCGAGCATGAGTTGGCACCGCGATCATGGTCGTGCCGCCATCGATGCGCTGCGCGCGATGGCCATCTTCAGTGCCACGGCGATCTTCTGGCTTGCGACGGCGTGGGACAACGGCGCGGTGGCCATGCTGCTGGGTACGCTGTTCTCGGGCATCTTCGTCAGTCGCGGTGATCCGGCACCGATCATTCCGATGGTGCTCAAGGGCTTGCTGCTGGCGGTGCCGAGCGTATTGCTGTTCGGCAATGTCATGCTCAGTCACGCCCAGCACTTCGTGCCATTCGTGATCATCTTCAGCATCCCTCTGTTCCTTGGCCTGATGGGCTCCGTCGTGCCTGCGCTGGCGGGGATCGCCTTGCCCTTCGTGGTGTTCAACATTCTGCTGGTGATGCCGGACAACGGCATGACCTTCGATGTCGCCTACACCCTCAATCGGAGCCTGGCGGCCGGGATCGGTCTGATCGTGACCATCATCGGTTTCCGCCTGATTCCTGTGCCGGGGGCCGGCTGGGACAAGCGCCAGCTGATTCGCGCTACGGCGAGTGATATTCGTGAGCTGGCGGAACGCTCCACCGAGCGCCTGGATAGCTGGTTCGGCGGGCGCATGGGCGACAGGCTGCTGCGTCTCGCCCGGCATGAACAGACTCGCAGTCGTGAACAGGAAGCGCGTCGCAGTGGCGAGAATGCAAGTGGTCAGCCCGATGATGCACAGCAGCAAGTGCTCGGCATGCCGCTTCTGACGCTGGGGCTGACAGGGATGGATATCGGACGCGGAATAGGCTTCGTGCGGCGGGAATTGGGCAACGATGTGCCACGCCCGGTACAGCACGCCTTGCGCGAATTGATCCATGCGCTGGCGGATGATTATCAGCGCTGTGCCCGAGGAGAGAGTCCCACCAGGATGCGGGCGGCCGGCGACCGATTATGCGAAGTGATCGAGCAACATCGCACCATGAGTCGGCATAAGCAGGCGCTGCTGGCGGGCTGGCTGACGCGAGTTCAGCTAACCTTGCAAAGTGATGCCCTGCGCCAACAACGCAGCTGATATTGCGTTAATGAGAGTTACTTGCAGTTTCCAACAAAATGTTCTTATAAACCGGCCCGCAGCATATCTTCTGCGCTATGATAAGAAGGTCGGCTCAAAAATGAGCGAAATGTATTAGCGCCTTACTGTAGGAGAGAGCCATGGCTTTCATGAACGATATCAGCAACAGTGGGCGCAATGTTCCCGAGCGTTTTCGGCGCGTGACCTTCACGACGCAATATCTGCATGAGTTGAATCTCTATGTATTGCCGGCAAGCGAGGTATTGTTGCGCATCTCCCAGGCGGGCGAGGACCTCATGCTGCTGCAGTTCGACGACGAGTTTCATGCCGAATTCATTGCCTCGCGTATCGTCGAGTGGGTCGCCGAGAATCCCGGCGCTGACCGCGATGACCTGACGCTGTGGATCAAGACGCGGGCACGCCATGAGACGCTGGACCCGAAGCGGGCTCACCACGTCTATTGAGGTGTCAGCGCGTCGCTGGCCAGCGTGATTGCTCAACAAGAAGGCCACCCGAATGGGTGGCCTTCTTGTCATTGGCCTTATTGTCATTGGCCTGGCGTCATTTTGCTCCACTCATGTTCAAAAACTTCCCACAGTTGTGGAGCTTCAGGGCTCAGAAGCTGCCGACCAGGCTGCCCAGAGTCACGACGGCAATCAGGGCCAGCATCGGGAAGGCGACCGTCATCATGAACATCTGGCCGTAGGACTGGCGGTGAGTCAGCTTGCAGATCGCCAGCAGGGTGATGACCGCGCCGGAATGCGGCAAGGTGTCCATGCTGCCCGCCGCCAGCGCCGCCACGCGGTGCATCAGCTCCAGGTCGATGCCGGCATTGACGGCCATCTCGCGGTAGGTCTCACCCAGAGGCAGCATGGCGCCGAAGCAGCCATTGTTGACGGTGGTCTTCAGGTCGGCCCACTGCTTCCAGCGTGAAATGACCAGCCAGGTGGAGGCGAAGGCCAGCGCGATCAGGATCGACCACATGCCGGTGGCGCCCGCCGGATCAAGCTCCGGGAAAGCCTCGCTCAGGTAGGAGAAATCGATGCGCGGGAAGACGAGATAGGTCAGCAGGGCATTCAGGCCGATGACCATCACCAGCGGAATCAGCGCCGTGATCATGCCCATCTGTGCGGCGGGCGCGGGGGATTCCTCAAGCGCTTCGTCCTTGTGGACCCCGTAGCCTTCCCCCTGTGCCTGAGCCTTGCTGGCACGTCCCTTCAGCCACCAGGTACCCAGCCCCAGCATGATCAGGCCCGCGATGATGCCAAGCCCCGGCGCTGCAAAGCTGTTGGTCTGGAAGTAGGGGATCGGAATGGCGTTCTGGATGGCAGGTGTGCCGGGGAGTGCCGTCATGGTGAAGGTGAAGGAGCCGAGGGCGATGGCCGCGGGCAGCAGTCGCTTGGGCGTGCCGGTGCGCTGGAAGAGCTGGGCGCCAATCGGATAGACGGCGAAGGCGACCACGAACAGCGAGACGCCCCCATAGGTGAGCAGAGCACAGGCCAGCACCACGGTCAGGATCACATGGCGTGTCCCCAGGCGTTTGACCAGACCTTCGGAGATGGCATGCGCGGCCCCGGAATCGGCCATCAGTTGACCGAACAGGGCACCGAGGATGAACAGCGGGAAGAACTTGGCCAGATAGCCGCCCAGCTGTCTCATGAAGGTCACGGTGTAGCTGGGCAGCAGGGCGGCTGCATCTCCTGACAGGACGACGGCGAGGGCGGCCATCAGAGGGGCGAGCAAGAGAACGGTGATACCGCGGTAGGCCAGGAACATCAGCAGCCCGAGCGATATCAGAATGGCAAGAATACTCATGGGGGTATCTCGTAGTTGGCGTTATCGTAGTCGTGGGTCGTCTGCCATTGACGACGGTTGTCCTGTCTACAGGTGCGTGGCCTGTTGTTTTTGCTATTTATTGGCTTATATACAGAGACATCCAGCACACTAGAGATTGTCTGACATGAGAACAATGCGCCTTAAGTGGCAGCGCTGTGCGGTCAGTGAGCACTCAAGGGAAAACTCCCTCTGGCCTTGCGCAGCGAAAAGAGAGGTCGTTTTACATTAAAAAATATACCGTTATCTTCTGTCTGTTTTATTCCGGCGATATGGCAACCTCAGTCATCCGGTAAGCAGGGCAGTTGTTTCAGCACGCTGTTGTAGTCACTCATGAAGCCTGGGCAGGTGACATGGATGCCCAGAATAGCTGTCCAGAATAGCTGTACAAAAAAGCGGCGCCCGAAGGCGCCGCGGCAAGTGATCGAACAGTCTGCCGGTCGCGAAATCCGAGAGATGTCCTGCTTTCAAGCAAAGTCGATTTTCGCGTTGAATGAGTGGGCAGGAGCCGCCGCACTCAGGGGCGCTTTTCGTCACTGAACCAGATACAGACGTCAGCGGGTGCCAGCACCCGGCTACCGGCCAGCAGCCCGCTGTCATTGACGAGGCCTTCCGGCAGCCAGCGCGGCTCGGGGGCATAGTTGAAGGCGAAGCAGAGCGGCCCGCGCCGCCGCAGACGCACGCCGTCGGGCAGCGCATGGGTGGTGATGCCGCAGGCCTGACACTCCGCCTGCAGAATCGCCACCAGACTGTCTTCACTCAACCAGGCGGTCAGATAGCTGACACCGCGCTGATGCAGGATGGCGGGTTCGCCATCCTCGAAGCGCGTTACCACCTGTGCGCGGGTGCGCTGATGATCGAGTAGGTCGCGCCAGCGCAGGGCGTGACCGCGTGCGCCGTTGCTCAGGGTGACGGCCGGCTCGGCGCCTGGCCGCAGGCCATCGACTCGATCGACCGTGACGCCCGTCAGCTCGCTGAGTGCGCCGGGTGCCAGCTGCGCGGGTATCTGAAACTCCGGCGTACGCGAGCCGGAGCGTGCACCGACCACCACGCGACTGCCTGAATCGCGCGCCGCGCTCAGACGCGCCGCCAGTGCCTCATCGGCGATCACCTGACAGGGCAGCACGATCAACGAATAGCCACTGAGCGCGTCGCGCGGTGAGACGATATCGACATCAAGCCCGAGTCGCCGCAGCGCGCTGTACCAGCTCAGGTACAGCTCGAGCGGGTTGAAGTTCTCGGCGTGGGGCTGGATCTGACAGGCCCAGATGGAGGCGTAATCGAACATCAGGGCGACGGGCGCCTGCTGGGCAGTCGTCGTGTCATGTTCCGCGAGTGTCGCCAGCTCATCGCGCAGCTGCAAAAGCTCCGGCCAGGCCGAGGCGGGCGAGCCATCCGGGCGCAGCAGGCCAGCGTGCATCTGCTCCTGGGCGAAGGGTGCCTGACGCCAGCGGAAGTAGGAAACGACTTCGGCGCCATGCGCGAAGGCTTCGTGGCTCCACAGTCGCACCATGCCGGGCAAGGGCGCGGCGTTGCTGATCGCCCAGTTGACCGGGCCGGGCTGCTGCTCCATCACCCACCAGCGGCCCTTGCACATGGCGCGGTAGAGGTCGTGATGAAAGCCGGCAAAGTCCGGATGGCCTTGCTGGCGATACTGGGCCTTGGTGGCATCATCGTGGGCACCGCGCTCCAGAAAGCCCAGCGGGTAGCTGTCCCAGCTGGCGATATCCAGATCACGGGCGACATCGAAGTGATCGAATTCGGTGAACAGGCCCATGAAGTTGTGCACGATATCGCCGCTGACACCCGCGGCACGCAGGGTCTCCACCTGCAGGCGGTTGTATTCGACCACCATGTCGGAGCAGAAGCGTCGATAATCGAGCACGATGGCCGGATGCGGTTCGGTCACGGTGCCGACGGGCGCCTCGACCTGGGAGAACTCGCTGACTTCCATGCTCCAGAACACCGTGCCCCAGGCCTCATTGAGGGCCTCGACCGTGCCATAACGCGCCTCGAGCCATGCGGGGAAGCGGGCGCGGGCGGCCGCGGAGTAGCTGAGGATGGTGTCATGGCAGCCGTACTCGTTGTCGGTCTGCCAGGCGATGATCGCGGGATGGCGCGCGTAGCGCTCGCCCATCAGGCGCACGATGCGCTCGCTCAAGGTACGAAACGTCGGCGAAGAGAAGCAGTAATGACGACGCGAGCCATAGCCACGCGTGTCGCCATTCTCATCGACGGCCAGAATGTCCGGGTGGGCATCCACCAGCCACTTGGGCGGTGTCGCCGTGGGCGTGCCCATCACGATCTTGAGACCCGCCGCCGCCAGAACCTCGACGGCCTCATCCAGCCATTCGAAGCGCAGATCGCCCGCGCTGGGTTCCAGGCGACTCCAGGCGAATTCACCGATACGCACGACACGAATGCCGGCTTCCATCATGTCGCGAGCATCCTGTGGCCAGCGATCACGTGGCCAGTGTTCCGGGTAGTAACAGACACCGAGCTGCATGGGATTCATCCTGGATGCTGAAAATGGGGAGCGAGCGCAGTGCACGCAATCACGGCCTGCGCGGCACGGGTCATGCCGCCACCGCCTGAAGGTGAATCAGAATCGCCTGGTCGGGGTCCAGCACCGGCAGGGCAAGGCCTTCACGCATCAGGTACTCACCGGAGACGACGACCGACTCGCCGGCCTGTTGTCGGCTGATCCAGGCGGGTAGCTGCTTCATGCGTCGCTCCGGGTACTCCGGCAGTTCCAGCAGCTCGAGCCGGTAGGCCGTGTCGGCTTGCAGGCCGGTCAGCGGCTGGGCGGCGGGCACGGCGTGACGTGGCATGGCCAGCTGGCTGATGCTGAAAAGGGCCTGCTGGCCATCCTGACTGACCACGCCATGGGCATGCTGATTGTCATCCAGGCAATCCAGACGCCAGCTGACACCGTTGTGCATCAGGCCACGCAGCGCCTTGTAACGCGCTATCCAGCCGCGCAGTTCACTGCGCTCCGCCTGATCGAGCTGGCTGACATCCAGCTCCAGCCCCAGATGACCGAACAGCGCCGTGGAGGCACGGAAGGCGAGCGTCGTGCGTCGCGAGGTAGTGTGAGCGTGTTGCGGCCCGATATGCGCGCCTAGAAGCTCCGGTGGCAATACCCGACTGGCCCCGCGCTGGATATGCGTGCGCTCGTGGGGGTCGTTGCAGTCAGACGTCCAGACGCGATGGGTGTGCCGCAGAATGCCGTGATCGGTGCGCGCGCCACCCGAGGCGCAGCTCTCGATTTCGACGCCGGGATGCGCCTTTCGCAGGCGGGCCAGAAGTGAGTAGAGTGCGCTGACCTGAGCATGTGCGGCAGGCTTGCCACGTCCTTCCTCCGACTGGCCCCCCGCGTGAGTGAGATCGCGATTCATGTCCCATTTCAGATACTTGATCGGGTATTCGCTGAGCAGCGCATCGAGGCGCGCAAACAGGTAGTCACACACCTCGCGGCGGGTCAGGTCCAGCACGCATTGATAGCGTCCCAGCGGCTGCTCACGCCCCTCCAGCCCGAGAATCCAGTCCGGATGGGTGCGGAAGAGTTCACTGTCCGGATTGACCATCTCGGGCTCGACCCACAGGCCGAATTCCATGCCGTGCGCGTGTACTGACTCGATCAGTGGCCCCAGTCCCTGCGGGTACTTGCCGGCATCCAGATACCAGTCGCCCAGGGCGGCGCGCTCGCCATCCCGGCCGACGAACCAGCCATCGTCGAGCACGAAACGCTCGGCACCCACCTCACCGGCGGCAACGACCAACTCTTGGAGGCGCTTCGCATCGTGATCGAAGTAGAGCGCTTCCCAGGTGTTGACGTGAACCGGACGCGGCTTGTCGGCCACCGGCCAGTCAAGGCGCGCGCGCAGGGTGCGATGCATGCGCTGGCTGGCGCCATTGATGCCCGTATCCGACCAGGCCATCACCACTTCCGGGGTGGTCACGCTGTCGCCGGCGGCCAGCATCTGCTCGCCGGGCAGCAGCAGGGCGCCCATCTGCAATTGGGTGCTGCCATCGAACTGCCGCTCGATCAGGGCGCGATGGTTGCCGCTCCACGCCAGATGCGCGGTGATGACTTCGCCACGCTGCTCGCTGAAGCCTGGCGTGCCGGTGATCAGCGTCGGCACGCGTTGATGCGAGCTGCGCCCACGACGGTTCTCGAGCGTGAAGGTGCCTTCGCTGAGACGATGACGTGTCTCGGTGAATTCCTGCACCCAGCGGCCACCGAAACTCAGGCAATCCTCGAAGCGGACCGGCAGCGGCAGGCAGGCAGCCGCCAGCCATTCGAGCCGGTAGGGCGCTGATGACTGATTGCTCAGGGTCGTCTGCTGACGCAATACGCCCTCGCGGGTGACGGTCAGCGCCAGCAGCACTTCCAGCTCACTCAGGCTGTCGCGAAGCGTCAGGCGTGCGTGGGCGCCGGTGGCATCCGTCGAGCAGGCCACATCGCTCAGGCGCATCGCCGTCAGCCAGTCGCGGCCTTCGCGGTCACCGATCAGCGCCGGATAGCCGGCAAAGCCGAGTCCGGCATCATTGAACAGGGTGTTGGGCGGCAGCTGATCCAGGCTCGCCTGGGGCGTGGCGGCAGCGCTCATCAGGCGGTGCTGAGCCGGATTGATGGGCGCGATGCGCCCGAAATGGGCCAGCTTGAGCAGGCCATCGGCGAGATCCAGCTGCAGCTGGATGCCATCGGCACTCAGGCTCAACCACTGTTGATCGCTTGACCAGGTCGCGTCAGGCGCAGCCGACGGTCGGGAAGATGGGGCGTCTGCGGTCATCATGAGAGGTCCAGAAATAAAGAAAGATCAGAGACGGAATGGCAGTGTCAGCCCAGCACCAGCGGTGGCTCTGCCAGTCCCTTGAAACCGTGTGCTGACAGGTCCAGCGCGAAGAGGTCGCCGTCACCCGCCGCATGATCCGGCGTGGTCATGCCTTCATGCGCCGTGGTGATGTACAGCGTGCTCAGCCCCTCGCCACCGAACAGCGGGCACGAAGGCTGGCTGACCGGCAGCGCCACATGGGCGATTTCCTTGCCGTCGTGGTCCAGCCTGGCCACGCGGCCGGCTCCCCAGAGCGCGATCCACATATGGCCATCGGCATCGATCACGGCGCCATCCGGGCCACCACCGGCATCCCGCAGATCGGCCCACACTTCGGGGGCGTTGTATTCGCCTGCCGACGTCAGTGGCCAGCCATCGGCGTCCAGCTGCCAGCGCATCACCTGACCGCTGACGGTGTCGGTGAAATAGGCGAAGCGGCCCTCCGGCGAGAAGCACAGGGCATTGGGGATGCTCAGCCCCTCGAGCACGCGGGTCAGCTCACCGCGATGCAGCCGATAGAGGCTACCGGCGCCGGACTCGGCGTTGCAGCCCATGCTCGACAACCACAGACTGCCATGACGATCGACCCGCGCGTCATTGCTGCGCGTGTGCGGCGTCGTGTCCGCCTCGAAGGGCATGACATCTTCCACGGCGCCGGTCTCGGGATTGAAGCGCGAGAGCATCCCCTGCGCGACCAGCAGGTAATCGCCGTCTTGGGTAACGGCTGCGTAGGAGGTGCGGCGCGCAAGCTGAGTGATGACGTGATCACTGCCGTTGGCGGCGGCGTGATGCAGCTCGCCGGCGAGAATGTTCAGCCAGCGCACCCGCGCAGGCAGGGCCTTGGTCGCGGGCGTCCAGCCCGGTCCTTCGCCCAGCTCGCAGCCACTGGCGACGAGGCGCCTGGCAGTGCCAAGGCATGGTGATGACGTCATCTGCTGCTCCTTTGCGATATCCGTGGTCGCTTATACCCATGGGCTATTGGCGCGCTCTCGTCACTCTTGCAGCGACGTGGCTTGTCGCCATCCGTGTGTGGCTGTCAGTTGGCCGCCTGCCATGCCGCGACCAGCGTGCGGGCACGTTCGCCCACTTCGGCGGCGCTCAGGCCGGGCGTGTAGATGGCCGTGCCGAGGCCAGCGCCGTGGACACCCGCCGCGCGCCATTCTGCGAAGTTGTCACTGCCGATGCCGCCGACGGCATAAAGCTCGGTGTCCTTGGGCAGCACGGCCAGCATGGCCTTCATGTTGACGATGCCGACCTGAGTCGCCGGGAACAGCTTGAGACCCGAGGCGCCGGCAGCGAGTGCGGCGAAGGCTTCCGTCGGCGTGACGATGCCGGGCAGCGAGACCATCTCCAGCCGGCGACTTTCGCGGATGACATCGACATCGGCATTGGGCGAGACGATCAGACGGCCGCCCGCGGCGTGCACATCGCGCACCTGCTGCGGGGTCAGCACGGTGCCGGCACCGATCAGGATCTTGCCGCCATGCGCGCGCTCGCAGTGCTCGACCAGCGCGGCGATGCTCTCCAGCGGTTGAGGGGAGTTGAGCGGGACTTCGATGCGGGTGATGCCGGCGGCGATGATCTCGAAAGGGGCTGTTTGAAGAGGAGCTCTTTGAATAAGGGCTGTGTGAAGTGAGGAGTGACGTGGCTCACTGACTGGCAATGCCATCAGCGCTGAATCAATGGCTCACAGAGGCGCGATCCGATGACGACGCACGGGCCGAGGACGATCCACGGTCTGATGACGATGCCTGCGCGGCTGATCGTGCACGCTGGATGCGTCCGAGCCCTGCCAGAATCATGTCGGCGTTGGCTGCAGTGGTGACGTGATAGCCCAGATGTTCCAGCGCGACCTGATAGCGCTGGCACAGCACGGCGTCGCCGATCAGGGTGATGGTGGCGTGATCCGAAAGCTCCGCAGTGGCGCCCGCCAGCTCAAGACCCAGCACCAGGCCTGACAGGCGTGCGCCGAGTACCGCCTTGCGGGCATCACCTTGAGGCAGAGCCGTATCAAGCAGATCACGGGCACGAATGCCGAACAGCTGTGCGGTGGTGCGCTCCGGGGCGGCAAGCGCCGTGTCGATGCCCTCCAGATAGGCACCGCGCTGGGCGGCGTCGCTGAGATCTCCCGCGGCGACGGAGTGTTTGAGCACCGAATCCTGACTGAGCAGCTTGTAGAGTTCGCCGCTCATGAAGGTGCTGAAGCCGGTGATGGCGCCACTGGCGAGATGTGCCCACTTGGCGTGGGTGCCGGGCAGACACACCGCACCGCTATAGTCCGGTTGGGCGGCGACCAGGCCCGCCAGCTGGGTCTCCTCGCCACGCATGACATCGTAGGTCGGCTGCTGCTGGCAGAGGCCCGGCACGATGGCGACGGCAAGGCGGCTGTCGCGTGTCGTGACATGGGTGAGCCGCTCACCGAGGGCGGCAAGCACATCATGGGAAGGCGTCTTCTCCGTGGGCAGCGGCAGGTAAGCCGCCTCCTGCCAGCCCTGACGCGCGCCGGCCATGCCACAGATCAGCACCGGCATGGGTGAAGTCGTATCGTCGGGCAGCCAGTCATTGATCAGCACGCGCAGCACATCCTCGAACTCATCCGCCGCAAGCCCCAGCATGCCGCGGGCACTGCTGGCCTGGGCGATGACTGCATCGTCGTCATTGACGGCCCAGGCGCGCAGATTGCTGGAACCCCAGTCGACGGCGATCCAGGCCGGCGTGACGCTGACGGCGCTCACACTCGGCCTCCGTCAACCACCATCGGCTGGCCGGTCATCATTCGCGAGGCGCTGGAGGCCAGGAACAGGCACGGATTGATCATGTCCTCGACCGGAATGGCCTCTTTCAGACACTGCTGATCAATGCACTCGTTCAGGTCCTTGTCGTTGACCCACAGCTCGCGCTGACGCTCCGTCATCACCCAGCCCGGAATCAGGCAGTTGACGCGAATGGCGTCCGGGCCCAGCTCGCGCGCCAGTGCCTTGGTCATGCCCATGATGCCGGCCTTGGCGGTAACGTAGGTCGGGTAGCCGCCCAGTCCCAGCATGTAGCTGTTGGAGGACAGATTGATGATGGCGCCGCCACCCAGCGCGCGCATGTCGGGGGCGACGGCCTGGGCGGTGAAGAATTGCGGGCGCAGGTTGGTGGCGATGGATTCATCCCACTGTTCCACCGTCCACTCATCCAGCGTATGACGGGTGTCACGCGCGGCGTTGTTGACCAGCACGTTGATCAGGCCGTGGGCCTCACGCGCCTGAGCGACGGCGGCCTGCAGCGCCTCGATATCCTGGATGTTGCAGCGGATGAACAGCGGACGATTGGCGTAGCGAGCTTCCAAGGCGTCACAGAATTCGCTGGCATCGGACAGGCCGACGAAGGCGACCTTGGCGCCCTGGGCGAGGAAGCCTTCGGTCAGCGCGGCGCCGATGCCGGAGCCACCGCCGGTGATGAAGACGCTGGCACCTTCGAGGTCCGGGTAGCGAAAGTCGGCGAAGGCGGGGCGTTCGGATGATGCGGTACGAGTCATGTCGAATCCTTCCTTGAGCGTGACAGGCCTTCGGCGGAAGGCCTGTCCTGGCATGGCGTCTGTGTTGTCAGTGTGTGCGTTGCGGCTTGCTCGGCATTACCACTCGGCGACGGAGCCGTCTTCGTGGGTCCACAGCGGGTTGCGCCAGCGATGGCCGACCTTGGCACGCTCCTCGACGAAGGCTTCGTCGATCTCGACGCCCAGCCCAGGGCCCTGCGGAATGGCGCAGAAGCCGTCCTTGATCGCCAGCGCATCCTTGTCGACCAGGTAATCCAGTACGTCGTTGTCCTTGTTGTAGTGGATGCCCATGCTCTGTTCCTGGATGAAGGCGTTGTGACACACCGCGTCCAGTTGCAGCGAGGCCGCCAGCGTCAGCGGGCCGAGCGGGCAGTGTGGAGCCAGCGCCACATCGTAGGCCGAGGCCAGGGTGGCGATCTTCAGGCCTTCGCTGATGCCGCCACAGTGGGAGAGATCCGGCTGGATGATGTCGACCATGCCGTCCGCCAGCAGATCGCGGAACTGGAAGCGGGTGTGCAGGCGCTCGCCGGTGGCGATGGGCGTCGCGATGCCTTCGGCGATGTGCTTGAGCGACGGCAGGTGCTCAGGCGCGACCGGCTCCTCGATGAACATCGGGTGGAACTGCTCCAGCTCACGCAGCAACGCCTTGGCCATCGGGCGATGCACGCGACCATGGAAGTCGATGCCGATGCCGACATCCGGACCGACCGCATCACGGGCCTCGGCGACACGCGCCACGGCGTCATCGATCTTCTTGTGCGAATCGACGATCTGCATCTCCGGCGTGCCATTCATCTTGAAGGCGGTGAAGCCCTGATCGACCAGCGCCTTGGCGCCTGCGCCGACATCTGACGGGCGGTCACCGCCGGTCCAGGCATACATGCGCATCTTGTCGCGCACCGGGCCGCCGAGCAGCTGGTGCACGGGCACTCCCAGATCACGGCCCTTCAGGTCCCACAGCGCCTGATCGATGCCGGCGATGGCAGACATCAGGATCGGGCCGCCACGGTAGAAGCCCGCGCGGTACATCACGTTCCACAGGTGCTCGATATTGCGCGGGTCCTGACCGACCAGATAATCGGACAGCTCGTGCACGGCGGCCTCGACGGTCGCGGCGCGGCCCTCGATGACCGGCTCGCCCCAGCCATAGCAGCCTTCATCGGTCTCGATCTTGAGGAACAGCCATCGCGGCGGAACTTGCCAGGTCTTGAGTCGGGTGATTTTCACGGATGCATCCTTGTTGAGAATGGGCGTTTGAACGAGGCTCAGCGCCAGGCGACGCGGGTGGTGGGATCGGTCGCCATCAGCTGACGCCCGATCAGCATCAGAAGCGGCGGTGGCCCAGCTGCGGGTGGTCCGGTGAGAAGCCGAGATCGCGCGCTGCGGTCTCCAGTACCCGCTCGGCACAGGTGCGTGCCATCTCGGGCTGGCGCAGGCGAATGGCCTCCATCACCGCGCGGTGACGATCGAGGCTGGCGCGATGATGGCTGTGATCATGCTGCTGCGCGGACTGCTGGGTACTGTGGATCAGCTGGCTGATGGAAGGCCGCAGCAGGCTGCCAAGCTGTGTCCACACCAGATTGTGGGTGGCGTGGTAGATGGCTTCGTGGAAGGCGACGTCGTGCTCGGCATGCGCCTCGCGTGAGCTGTCATTGGCGGTATTGACCATGCCTTCGAAGGCGCGCTCCAGGCGCGCGAGGTCCTGGGCATTGGCCTTCATCGCGGCCAGCGCACTGACGTAGGGCTCGACGGAGAGGCGGAAGGCGTAGATCTCGCGCATCAGGTCCGGGTTGATAGCGTCGAGGCCGCTGACCCAATGGCTCATCAGCGGGTCCAGCAGCTGCCATTCGCTCATCTCGCGCACGATGGTGCCACGCCCGGCGGTGCGCTCCAGCAGCCCAGCGCTCACCAGCTGAGCCAGGGCGTTGCGAACACGATTGCGGCTGGCGTCGAAGCGCTGGCAGAGGTCCAGTTCACGCGGAAAACTGTCACCGGGGCCGAAGCTGCCCGCGAGGATTTCCCGCGCCATGCAGGTGGCGATGGCCTCCATGCTGCGCGGGGTCGCGTCGTCCGCCGAAGCGCTGTCAGTGGCGAGCGAGGCTGTCGCCAGAGAGTCGGTCATTGAGTGGCCTGTCATGAGGTGATGGTCAGGAGAGTCACTGCATCGCACCATCTTCGAGCGCGGCGCTGACGCATGAGATTCCGAGCATCAGAATAAATGTCTGAACACACATTAATAAATGTCGGACATTTCAACAAGGGACAGACACTTCAACTTTGGTCGCGCGAGAAGTTCGCCCGACACAGCAACAAGGGCGCAATCAACAAGGTGGCGTGTCACAGGGGAGGAGTAACAAGGAGTGCATCCACAACGACAGAGGCCAGACGCGATGCCTGGCCTCTGTCACGCCTTTTGGGATTGGGAAGGCGGGTCACATGGAAAACGCCATGGCCGGATCAAGCCGATGGTGGGTAGCGAGCCAGGTGGCCATTGAGGGTCAATTGCCATTCCTTGAGGGTCTGGGCACAGGAGAGATCGAGCAGCGTGATCTCCAGGGTCGCGGTGTCCTCCAGCGATGACAGCAGCGATGCCAGGGAATCGGCGGTGGGCGGCGAGGCAGTGCCATTGGCTGGCGCCTCGAACAATGGCTCATTGCCTTCAGGGCGGCGAGTCACTTTCTGCGCAGGCGAGATATCCCGACATTGATGGCCCATCACGATGAAGTTGCCCTCGCTGACGCGGAAGACACGCAACGGATGGAAGCAGGCATTCAGGTGCGGGCCAAGCTGAGCATCGAGTGGCGCAAGTTGCCTGTCGCCAGCGTCGCGTCGCGCGCCTCCCTTCCGGCTCAGGCGAAGATGGCACAGCGTGATGTGCTGCCCCATGGCGTCCTGACACTCACGGGACAGTGCTTCGAGAGCGGCATCCAGCAGTGCGCGGGTGAAGCAGCCACTGTGGCTGTCGCGCCACCGGTTCGGGTCACGTTCAATCTGCTGCGGGCAGAGTCGATGCAGGGTGGGCGCCGGCGGTATCGGTTGCTCCGTCAGCACTTCACGCGCCGCATGCAGCAATTCTGGCGGTAGATGGCCATGACGATGCTCGATATCGCACAGCGCCTGGGCCTCACTGACACCGGTGTGTCGCACCAACTCGATGACCTGCACGACCAGCGCCAGAGTGCTGGCAGCGAGCGAGGTCGCTGCAATATTGGCCGAGGCTTGCTCAGCCTGTGGGACGTCTGCATGAGGAGGGGCACCGAGCATGAACTGCTGGCTGGCACGCAACAGGTCAGCTTCGGCGGGCGCCATCAGGGCATCTTCCATCATGCGTGCACCGATCTCGACATGGCGACGCAGCAAGTGATATTGATCGAAATGGAGTTCATCGCGTGGCCGCAGCAGTGAGTCGGGCAGTGCCAGCTTGCCGATATCATGCAGCATGGCAACGCGCTCCAGCGTGGCGATTTCCTGGCGGTCCATCCCGAGTCGCGTCGCCATGGCGCTGACAAGATTGGCGGCCAGCCAGTCTTCTCCCGAGCGCTCGGGGCAGCGTTCCTCGCGGATCATGCGCATCACCGACCCGAGCCTGTCTTCGCCGCGCTGCTCAAGCTCATGTTCCAGTTGATTCATGCGCTGGCGCATCTGCAGCTGTCGCTCACGATACTGGCGCAGGAAGGCGTAGCCAAAGGCCAGGCAGAGTATCAAAGTTACTAGCAGCGTGATAAGGAAGTGCCAACGCTCTAGCGCGTGCTTCTTCTTCATCAAGTCTTCGTGCGCCTGGAAGGCGGCTTCACTGATGTCATCGAGATAGACACCACTGGCGATGATCCACTGGAAGGGGGGATACAGGGCGGCGTAGGCGGTCTTGTCGACCTGCTCGGCGCCCGGGCGCTTGGGGAAGCGGTAATCGAAGTAGATGCCACTGCCGTTCAAGACACCCTCGAGCTCGGTGCGATACGGGAAGCGGCCACTGCTGTCCTGGTACTCCGTCGACAGCAACTTGCCTTCGGTGGCCGGCAGCAGAGGATGGATCAAGCGGCGGGCATAGCCCTCGCCGCCGGCCGGGTCCAGGATCTCGTTGATCCAGACATATCGGCTTTCCTCGCGCTCGATACTCGCGTGCAGTGACTGTCTCAGCTCATTGGCGACCAGAAAGGCCACCATCTTCGGGTCGATATGCACCAGCGCCCAGGGGGCAGGCTGCTGTCGACGATCAAGGCGCACGGCGCCGGGGCTGTCTTCCTCTTGCCCCAGAGGCACGGCAAACACCAGTCCGGCATCCGTGCCGCGCAGGAATTGTGCCTTGCGCATGCCCGCGTTGAGGCGCTGATTCAGCTCCTGATTCCACCAGTCAGGGTGGAGCGTGGTGGGGAGCTGCACGATGTCGATCCAGTCCGGGTTGATGCGCAGGTCCGGGAACTGACGCAATAGTTCGGTGCTGACGAAGGAGCGATCACGGCCACTCAGATGGCTGATGCCCAGTGACGGGGAGCGCATGGTGGTGATCAGAAGACGTTGCAGACGATGCTCGTAATCGCGATGTCGCGAGGCGATCATGCCCAGTGTCTGCTCCACCATAAGGCTGGCCTGTTGACGCCGCTCCCTGGCGACCAGCATCTGGGTCGCCTGGGCCTGCAGAATGTCCTGCTCGCGACTCTGCGATTCTTGAAATACCAGCAGGCCGCCAAGCGAGATACAGGAGAGTGCGGTCAACCCCAGCCACAGGCGCAAAGGTTTGCCGAACGGACGCTGTCTGTCCGGTGAGCGAAGATCGGGCGGGCCGGTATCTGGCCCATGTCGAGAGAGATCACTATCCTTGATCATCGAGTCACGTCATCCATGAGTGATGCGGTGGCGCTGGGAAGGGCGATAATGGCACTGTTTCGAGCATAGCGCCTAGTGCAGGGCTCGGGAGATGTCGTTTCAGGCCTCGATGTCATTCAGCCAACGTTACGATGTTGCCGTCCAGATGCCAAGAGAGGGCGCTCAACACTCCGCGAGGCCCCAGTTCAGGGCACTTGCGCACTTGGCGTAGCGTGCGATGTCTTGCGAGCAGGCGTTGAAAGGGGCATGATGAAGCTAGTTTTCTGTATGGCTTTCAAGAAGATATCTGTCATTTGTCAATGGCTGTCCAGAAGAGGCTCGCTAACATCTTGATTTGAGGCGCGCCGATCGAGTGTTGAAGGTGTCGTGCATAAGTTGCAAGTCAAATTGTCGCTCATCGTCCTGCAGTAGACTCATAGCGTTGTCTTCTTGCTGTCGACAAGATCAAAAGTGGAAAATCGTGCATGAACCGACATGATGAAAAGATCATTGCCAGTGCTCGCAAGCAGCGTGCTCTCTTTGATGAGCTCGAAAAGGCGTTGGCGGAAGAGCTGAATGCGCTGGATCGCTCTTCTCAGCCCGCGCCCGCCGCTGAGTCGAACCAGGAGGCTGACGACGCGCGCGCGCAGCAGCGTGAAGCGGAGTTCGTGTCACGGCTCGAGAGCCTGATCGCGGAATTCGATCTCGATCGCGAGGCCGCCCAGACATGGCTGCGTGAGCTTGAGGCCTTCAAGGGAGACGCGGAGTCAGAGGAGTCAGCGTAAGCCTCAGTCTTGGCTGACGTCTTCTGCACTCTGCCTTGAGCAAGCCCTGAACTATCACTTGAGCTATGACCTGAGCTATGCAGTTATGACTATGCGTGTCGCGATGGTCTGATTAGGCCTGCAAGAACAACGCCCAGCACTTCTTCCTGAAGGCTGGGCGTTGTGCGTTTCTCGCTTGGTGCATCTGGATCCAATGGATTATCTAGCCCGATAGATTTTCTGACGTCTTGTTATTGGCTTACCTGCTTAGCGAAATATTGGCTTGCCGGCTCATCTACGAGACCGCTTGCCTGTTTGACGGCAAGCTCCATTTGGCAAGGTACCCACCAGTCCTCGGCCTACGACTGTGGCCTAGATTTCCTCCCAGATGGCTTCCTTCAGTTCATCTGTCAGGCCTTGCAGGCGTTGCAGGCGCTTGACGGTATGTTCCTGCACATCACTGACAATGTCCGTCAGGCACTCCTTCGACTCGAGAGGGTCAACGAACCCGGTCGATAGCAGGCACTGGCCCATTTCCATGCTCTTGGTCTGCCACATGCGAATAAACTCGATTTCCTGCTCATATGCCTTGAGGCTCAGGGTCCACCATACCTGCTGACAACGCATCAAGGGAGCGAGGGGATGCACGAGGTCGTCGGGGCGATTCATCCAGGGCAGTGGGGTGCTGAACATGGCAGCGAAAGGCTGCATCGGTTGATTGGCGACTGGCATTCTGGACTCCTGTCTCATGGTATCTGATAGCTGATGAGTGCAAACCTTGGGGGAAATACCTGCGGGGCGGCTGGTGTTTGGCGTTATTGTGACCAATAGTGATAGTGGCTGGTGTTCGGTGGCACAGGCTTCGCAACCTGAGCTGAGTTGAGCATAGCTCCCTCTGCTGGAATGCGCGCGAGCATCCTGTGCTGTCCCCAGTCAACTCTGTCTTCAACAACTCTGTCTTCAACAACCCTGTCCTCAGACAACCCTGTGCCCAGATGATGAATTGCGTGAGGTCACCGACTAGGAGGCGATCATGATCAATGAAGTCAAATCCGTACTGGCAGCATTCTTTGGTGTCCAGAAGGAGGCCAATCGCAAGCGTGATTTCGAGCACGGCCATGCGCTGGACTTTCTGGTGGTGGGACTGGTGATGGCCGCACTGCTGGTAGGAGGGATGGCATTGCTGTCCACGGTCGTCGCCGGCTGATGAGCCGCTCAGGTGACAGAGACGAAACGTCAGACAAGACGCTTCAGTTACGAAACATCCGGAACGAAAAAAGCCCCCGCCCAGGAGAGCATCCTGGACGGGGGCTTTTGCTTGGTTCACTCGGCTGCGATTGCCTTCTATCCCGCGTCTGTTCGCAGGCAGAAGCAGTGAGTGATCAAGAGCGGGCGATCAACGACGCGCGAACAGCGGCGTCTTCTGGTCGACACCGGTCTGGTAGCTGACGCTGAACGAGCTCAGCGCATGCAAGGCATCTTCCACGTACTGATCGTCACGCAGGGCGAAAGCACTGATGCCGCAACGGCTCATGTAGTGGAGTTGATCCACCAGCACGTCACCGATGGCGCGAATCTCACCCTGATAGCCGAAGCGCTCGCGCATCAGGCGGGCGATGGTGTAACCGCGGCCATCATTGAAGTTCGGGAAGTCGACCGCCAGCAGCGGTGCGTCCGCCAGTGCCTTGCCCAGTTCCGGCGTGAGCTCGGTGTCACTGGCAAGCCAGGGCGCCAGATGATCAGAGCCTTCGCCGGCGGCGACCAGCGCCTGCCATTCTGCCAGCGGCAGCAGGGCGGGTTGCTGATAGCTCGGCAGATTGCCGTCTTCATCCAGACGCACGACCTGCCAGGCATCTTCGCTCACCAGCTGATTCTGACGGATGACGCCACCCTGGCGCTGATCGGTCAATTCACGTGCTGATGTCATTTCTGCAGTCACCTCAGGCATAGACCCGCTCCTTGAACGGCTTCATGCCGATGCGGTGGTAGGTATCGACGAAGACTTCATCTTCCAGACGCTGCTCGACGTACACCTGCAGCACCTTTTCGATGACGTTCGGCATGTCTTCGGCATTGAAGGACGGGCCGAGGATCTTGCCGAGCGTGGCGTTGTCGTCGCTGCGTCCGCCCAGCGAGACCTGGTAGAACTCCTGGCCTTTCTTGTCGACACCGAGGATACCGATGTTGCCGACGTGGTGATGGCCACAGGCGTTCATGCAGCCCGAGATGTTCAGGTCCAGCGGGCCGAGGTCGTACAGGAAGTCGAGGTCTTCGAAGCGGTCCTGCAGTGCCTGAGCGATGGGAATCGACTTGGCATTGGCCAGCGAGCAGAAATCGCCACCCGGGCAGCAGATCATGTCCGCCAGCGTGCCCACGGTCGGGTTGGCCATGCCGAGTTCTTCCAGCGCCTTCCAGAGTGTCTCGAGTTCATCGACCGGCACGTCAGACAGCACCAGGTTCTGCTCGTGTGTCACGCGCAGTTCGCCGAAGCCATACTGCTCCGCGAGGTCAGCCACGGCGTCCATCTGGTCGGCAGTGACGTCACCCGGGGCCAGTTCACGACGCTTGAGCGACAGGGTGACGGCCTTGTAGCCCGGCACCTTGTGGCCGACGACGTTGTTGGTCACGAAACGCGCGAAGGCACGGTTCTTGCGGCGCAGGGTCTCATAGGCCTCGATGGCCTCGGCGCTGACTTCACGGCGCTCAGGCTCGGGGAAGTAGCTGGTCGCCTTGGTGACGGCGGAGTCGGTGAGGGTTTCCGGGCCATCCTTGAGGTGGGCCCATTCTTCCTCGACGCGACGACGGAATTCCTCGATTCCCAGTGCCTTGACCAGGATCTTGATGCGCGCCTTGTACTTGTTGTCGCGACGGCCCCACTGGTTGTAGACACGCACGATGGCGTCCAGATAGGTCAGCAGGTGCTGCCAGTCGAGGTCTTCGCGCACGATGTCGCCGACCATCGGCGTACGGCCGAGACCGCCACCCGCCAGGATGGTGGCCTTGACACTGCCATCGTCGGCGCGGTTGAGACGAATGCCGATATCGTGGACCTGGATGGCAGCACGGTCGGCGCTGGCACCGGTGACGGCAATCTTGAACTTGCGCGGCAGATAGGCAAATTCCGGGTGAAGCGTGGACCACTGACGGATCAGCTCACACCAGGGACGCGGATCGACGGTCTCGTCTTCCGCGATACCGGCGAACTGGTCAGTCGTGGTATTGCGGATGCAGTTGCCGCTGGTCTGGATCGCATGCATCTCGACCTGAGCCAGTTCGGCGAGAATCGCCGGGACATCTTCCAGCTTCGGCCAGTTGAGCTGCAGATTCTGGCGAGTCGTGAAGTGTCCATAGGAACGGTCATAACGACGACTGATGGCCGCCATGGCGCGCAGCTGGACAGCGCTCAGCATGCCGTAGGGAATGGCGATACGCAGCATCGGGGCATGACGCTGGATGTAGAGGCCGTTCTGCAGGCGCAGAGGGCGGAATTCTTCATCTCCCAGACGGCCCGCCAGATAGCGATCCATCTGGTCCTTGAACTGAGCTACCCGCTCGTCGACCAGTGTCTGGTCGTAGGTGTCATAGCGATACATGTCAGGGGTGTCCTGCGGTCGGGCATCAGATGATCGTCCACTGATGCGAATCTTGTTGATGCTGAAGCCACCATACCTTCTATTCTTTATTCTTTAAAAGAATAAATCCTCATAGTTTTCGACGATGGCGTTATTAAGAAGGCGCGTTGAGTTTGCCTACCAGCAGCGAAAAAGAAAAGACCAGCCGCCGGAGGGTAAGGCGTCTGGCCATGTTGCCCGGGGTCTCACGACAGGCACGGGCCTGCCGCGTTCCGCGCTTGCGCAAAACGGACGGCCTCAGTCAGACGCCATCATCCCAGGTCATTGCCTGTGCCTGGTGCGCGCCTGACAGGTTTCAGCAGACTGACACGCGCATCCGCGTTGGCGTGAAAGCGC
This sequence comes from Cobetia sp. UCD-24C, assembly GCF_001306765.1. Lineage (NCBI taxonomy): Bacteria > Pseudomonadati > Pseudomonadota > Gammaproteobacteria > Oceanospirillales > Halomonadaceae > Cobetia > Cobetia sp. UCD-24C. The sequence goes on from NZ_LJTD01000008.1 coordinate 104,482, forward strand.
GTCTCGAAGGCCTGCTGCGGCATAGGGCGACCGAAGAGATAGCCCTGGAAGGCGTGGACACCCATGGCCTGGAAGATTTCGGCTTGCCCCCGCTCCTCGACCCCCTCGACAACGACCTGCATGCCGAGTGATTGGCCCATCGCGACGATGACCCGCGCCAGCTCCCTGTCCCGGCGACTGGTCTCGACATTCATGACGAAGGAGCGATCGACCTTCAGGATGCCGAAAGGCAGATCATGCAGATAGGAGAGGCATGAGAAGCCTGTCCCGAAATCATCCAGCGAGAGGTTGACGCCCAGTCTGCGTATTGCCTGCAGTTGATAACGCAGGCTGTCTTTGCTGTCGAGCATCAGGTTCTCGGTGACCTCGACCACCAGCTGCGAGGGATGAATCGGGTAGCGCTCGAGCAGTGACTCGAGCTGGTGCAGAATACCTTGATCCCTGAACTGGATGACGGAGGCATTGACGGACAGATAGCGCTCCTCGATCCCGAGTCGTCGCCATTCGCACAGAATGACAGCAGCCTCTTCCAATACCCAGTTGCCGATCTCGACGATCTGTCCGGTCTTTTCTGCCGCTGCAATGAACTCATCGGGGGGCACCAGGCCGAGATCAGGGTGCTCAAGGCGGATCAGTGCCTCCGCGCCGAGCAGTTCCGGAGCCTCCAGGTCCGCGTTGGCCGCCCGGAAGATGGGCTGTAGATAAAGGCGGAACCAGCCCATGGTCAAGGCTTCGCGAATCATGCGCTCCTTCAGGAACAACGGCTCACCGTCTTCCAGCGCGCTATCGCGGACGCAGGTGCGGTATTGATTGCCCCCCTTGTGCTTGATGTCCACCACGGTAAGTTCCAGTAGGCGCATCAGGCGGCTGGGGCTCTCGTCATCTGCCTGCGCCTGCAGGCCCGCCATGCTCAGGCTTAGATGGATGGGTTCACCAGCCTTGAGCAGCGGATGGGAGAAAGCGATTTGAATCCGGTGGACAAGTGGGCGCAAGTCATTGATATCACAGGTCATGACGAATTCATCACCCCCAGTACGTCCGATCCAGTCGGGGTCACACTCCTTGAGCCGTGCGCCAACCTCTTTCAACAGCAGATCGCCGTCCATCGGCCCCAGGTGGTGATTGATGCTGTGGAATCGATCGATATTGACCAGCAGCAAACCAAAGACAGCGTCACGTGCGATCAACTGTTGGACATGCTGATTGAGCGACAGCCGGTTGGGTAACTGCGTCAAGGGGTCAATCAGCTCATGCTCCAACAGCCGTTGCTGGGTCCTGGTCAGTTCGGTGATGTCCGTCAGCAGCATCATCGTGCCCCGGGCCTGGCTGCCATTGGCGGCGGGAATGACCACCTGAACCTGACGGTCTTCCTGGTGTTGGCAGTTCAATGTCATCACCAGGTCGTTGCAGGCATTGCCCAGTCGCAAGGCTGTGCTGATGCGATGGATGTGCTTGCCATTCTGACTGCTGATGAGTGCATGGAAGGGCATGCCGACAAGATGTTCACGAGCCCAGCCGGTCACCTCCAGCATTTGCTCGCTGGCATCCTGCACAGTGCCCTTGTCGTCGATCACCAACAGCAACGCGGGGGTATCACGGTAGAAGTGTTGATAGCGCTCTTCGTTGTCACGCAGCGCTTCCATCATGTTGAAGATTCGCCCCCCCAGCTTGTTCAGCTCCACGATGACCTTGTTGATCTCGCGCGAGTGAACGGGGGGAATGCGTTGGAAGGTGGCATGCTGGCCCTCCAGCTGCCGCATGCGCCTCACGGCCTTGCTCAAGGGGTCCATCACATAGCGCTTCAACTGCCAGGAAAGCATCAGCAGGATCGACAGAATGATGGTCAGGGCGATCCCGAACAGCACAGCTCCACCCTGGTAACGGGCGGTAAGCAACGGGGCGTTGGTGCTCTCCAGTTCAAGCCTGCCAACGGCCTGCTTGACCAGTGAGTTCTGATAGACAAGTGGCTTCGAATGCGTGACGGGATCCAATGCTGTGCCGCTCTTGGCAATCTCCTCGACAAGCTCCCCCTCGTGATTGAAGTAGCGCACGGCATGAACACTGGCGTGGTGACTGAGAGTCTCGAGGTAGGCATGGATTCTCTCATCGTCGAAGTTCCATATGGCGTCCGGCATCGACAGCGCCACGATATCCATCATTTCCTGATGGTCATCATGCATGTGCTCGACGGCCTCGATGGCATACAGGTAATAACTCACGGCTCCACTGATGGCACAGATGGTGAATACCAGCGGTGCAAGTATCCGCAGTATTCGCCATCTGAGCGGTGACGCATGCTCGCCATCACTCTCGGGCGCCGTACCGGGGGCCTTGGCGAGTTTCTGACCATCATTGATCACGCTGTTCTCCCTCGGTGGCGATGGAAGTCGCCCTGCGAGCTCTCCTTGCGCCTCCTCATTGAGGGGCGTCCATGGGCGCGCTGGAACGTGCAGTCTTCTTCTGGGTGGCAGTAGCTTGAGGGGAGGATCCGGATGTCGAGGCCTGTTGGTCAAGCATCTGCGTCAATACCCTCATAGGATCAAACCCATAGTCATCCCACGATGCCTGCAAGCCGAAGGCGGCGAAATCTGCAGCTTCCCAGTCAGGGTTCTTCAGAAGCGGGCCATATCGCGCCACATTGTCATGCGTGATCGGGCTCATCGGGAAGTTGACGGTTCTGGGGGACCAGTCCTCGATATCGGCATGATCTCTTGCCATCACCATCGCCCAGGCTCCCGCCATGAAATGCCCGCCGTCCGTCAACAGCATGCGTTGGTCCTTGACCATGCTGATACCTTCCGGTGACCAGTTGAGCCCTGCCACCAGCACATCCACGCCGGGCGTGAGGCCCGCTGACTCGAGCGCAAGAATGGCCCCCTCGGCCATGGCATCATTCGCCGCCCAGATCAGATCATTCTGACCGCTCGAGCGGCTGACCCACTTGAGATATTGCGCAGTAAGATGTTCGGCATCCTGAGTATTCCAGCGCGCCTCGAGTATGCGGTCTATCTGGACGTCCTGGTCCTGGGAAAAGCCGACCACCATGCCGGTATTACGGGCAATCGAGGCAGGGGTTCGGGTATCGCCGATCAAGGCGAGTCCATGCAGTTGGCCGGTGGGCGAGCCTTCTCGCGCCATCTTGATCAGCTGGGTCGCCATGCGTTTGCCCGCAGTGTGGTTGTCGGGGATGACGCTGCCGATCCAGGAGGGGTGGAGGGACCCCGGGGTGCCATGGGTCAGCGCCTCTTCGCGGGTCAGTCCGTTCAATAGCATCACGACATGGGTGTCGTGGCCATCCGCAATCGTCAACAACTCGGAGGCCGCCTGCTCTTCATTGACCAGCAGGAGGTAATCCGGAGCGGCAGGGCTTTCCAAAGCCTGAATCGCGAGTTTCTTGAGCAGGTAGGGATTGCGCTCGGCGTAGACGACTTCCAGTGAGATATTCAGGTCCAGGGCGGCCGCTTGCATGGTGTCGGTCACCATGTCCCAGAAGCGTTCGCCACGCAGTCCGGGGTTCACAAAGGTGGCGGTCAGCGGGCGCCCAGGCATCGCCTCCTGTGCACCACGCGCCCTCGATTGGCCTGAAGGGTAGGCAGGGGCTTGAGTGTTTTCAGAGGCTCGAGGCGTGAGATCGGAGGAATAAGAGCCAGAGGATGAGGCATCGACCAGCCCGCTGAGGGCAAGGCAACCACACAGGACGATCAGCCTTGGCAAGCCAGGTTGTGCTCGTCCTGTCCTGATGGTGGCAGCGGACATGGCGTTCTCCCTAGTGCATTTACTTTTGTTTCTATCAGGGTACGCGACTGGGCAAGCTGGGTATGGACTTCAACAAGACTGCCATTTACCAAGCTTCAACGATTGAACGACATATATCATTATCTCTTGATGTATTCCATGGGGGCTACAGGCGCGAGTGGCAGCAGGGGCTGCTGGCTGGCTGCACCAGAGAACATATTCAAAGGCGCAAGGTTTGCCACGCTCTGCGTTGCCAGATAAGCCCGAAGACGAGCGAGTTGAGCAGGCGATAAGCGAGCTGTATCGCCCAGATGGCGACAAGGCCACCTTCCTGATGGACGCCCCACCACCAGGCCGCGGGCAGAAAGATCAGCCATTGCAAGCTCAAGGTGGCAAGCATCACGGTGCGATGGGCACCGGCGCCCAGCAGTGCCTGGGCCAGCACGATGGCGGTGCAGTCGAGCACAATCATGGCGGCTGTCATCTGCAGCGGCAGCAGGCCAAGCTCGATCAATGGCGGGCGATGCAGGAACAGCCCGAGCACGCTCTGGGGCGCGACCCACAGCGGCAAACCCAGCAACAGCAGACACGGCAGTGCCACGCGCACGGTGTCCCACCCCCAGCGATGGGCCTCTTCATGCTCGCCGCTGCCCAGGGCCTGGCCCACCAGACTCATGGCGGCAAGCCCAAGCCCGACCCCGGGCAATATCAGCAGCAGGGAGAGATTCACCAGCACATGGCCGACCGCGACACTGGCTGCATCGATCTGACCGAGTATCCAGAACAGCATCGCGTAGCCCGCCGCGAACCATAGCTGCTGAAAGGAGTGGGGCACCGCCAGCTTGAGCAGCGTCAGGTAATGCGTCATCGGCGGCCAGGCATGCAGGACACCGTGCAGACTGCGCTCGCCCAGCGTCGCCTTGATCCACAGCGCCAGTGCGACCAGCAGGGACAGCGTCGTACCGGCCCCGGCGCCATCGGCGCCCATCTGCGGGGCGCCGAACAGACCGTGAATCAGAATGACGCTGAGCACGACATTGACTGCCTGGGTGATCAACATGATGCGCAGATAGATGCCGGTGCGCTGCAGGCCATTCCAGAAGCCTCGGAAGCAGAACGCCATGGCGACCGGGATCAGCCCCAGCACCCGCCATTGGAAATACGAGGCGGCGGTTTCATGCACGCCGGGCTGGTCATTGATCAGCGACAGCAGCGGCTCGGCCCAGTGATGGCAGGCGAGGGTGACGGGGATGCCGATCGATAACGCCAGCACGAGACCTGCATTCAGGCCTTCGCCACAACGCTCAGGCGCTTCCTCGCCCAGGCGCCGCGAGGTCTGGGCCTGGACGGCGGAGGACAGCCCGAAGATCAGCGCCGTGACCATGAACATGGCATAGCCACCGATCCCCACACCCGCCAGCGCCGTCTCGCCCAGACTGCCGACCAGTGCCGCGTCGATCAGGTTGAGCAGACTCTGCGACAGCATCGCCCCGATGATCGGCAGCGCCAGCTTCAGAATTCGTGTGTTGCGCGCAAGATCCCCCAGCATCAGACGCTCCCACGCGGGGAGTCGGAAAGGTGATAGGAGCAGGAGGGGGCAAAAGCCTCGAAGGCGGCTGACAAGCGGGAAACCAGGGAACTGGGCTGCGATGAACAGAAAAGCGATAAACCGAACAGAGACAAACAGGACAGTGATAGACAGAGCAGAGACAAACAGAGCAGTGATAAACAAAGCAGTGACAACGGCAGCACGGGCGACTCACGACAGCAGATAAGGAAGAGCGCCATGATAGCGCGCTCGGCAAACTGAAGACATCGCCTCTCAGACGTCAGCGCGCCCCACCGCCTGAGAGGTGAGGCGCGCTGAGCTGTCATTGGCTGCATCAACCGGCGGGGCGGCTGATGGAGGGGATCAATCGGCGTCGGGATCGTAGCTCAGCACCGGCGACAGCCAGCGCTCCATCTCGGAAAGCTCCATTGCCTTGCGGCTCGCCAGTGACTGCACCTGATCGCGGGTGATCTTGCCGGTGGAGAAGTATTTCGACTCCGGGTGCGCGAAGTACCAGCCAGAGACGGCGGCCGCCGGCCACATGGCAAAGCTCTCGGTCAACACCATGCCGGCATGCGTCTCCGGTTCGAGCATGCGGAACAGCGTGGCCTTCTCGGTGTGATCCGGACAGGCCGGATAGCCGGGCGCCGGACGGATGCCGCGATACTTCTCGGCGATCAATGCCTCGTTGTCGAGCACTTCCTGGCTATCGTAGCCCCAGAACTCCTTGCGTACGCGCTCGTGCAGGCGCTCGGCAAAGGCTTCGGCGAGGCGGTCCGCCAGCGCCTTGACCATGATGGCGTTGTAATCATCGCCCGCCGCCTCGTACTCCCTGGCCAGTTCATCCGCGCCATGTCCGGTGGTCACGGCGAAGCCACCGATCCAGTCCGGCTTGCCACTGTCACGCGGGGCGATGAAGTCGGCAAGACTGTGACAGACGCCATCACGATTCTTGGTCATCTGCTGACGGATGTGATGCAGGCGCTCGACCACCTGGGTGCGTGATTCATCGGCGTAGACTTCCAGGGTGTCGTCGTCGACACAGTTGGCCGGCCAGAAGCCGATCACGCCACGCGCCAACAGCACCTTGTCATCGATCAGCTTGCGCAGCATCACCCTGGCATCGGCAAACAGCGAACGCGCCGCTTCTCCGACCGTCTCATCCTGCAGAATCTTCGGGTACTTGCCCGCCAGCTGCCAGCTCATGAAGAAGGGCGTCCAGTCGATGCGCTCGACCAGTTCATTCAGATCGTAGTCATCGAAGACCTTGAGGCCGGTGAAGCTGGGGGCCGGCGGGGTGTAATGCTCCCAGTCCGGCTGGAAACGACGCTTGCGCGCCTCGCGGTAGTCGAGGTCCGCGGCCTTGGGGCGGCGCTTGGCGTTGCGCTCGCGCACCACGGCGTACTCGGTGCGAATCTGATCGACATAGGCTGCCTTGAGTTCCGGCGACAGCAGGCGCGAGGCCACCCCCACCGCGCGCGAGGCGTCGGTGACATAGATGACCGGCTGCTCATACTGCGGTTCGATCTTGACTGCGGTATGTGCCTTGGACGTGGTCGCACCACCGATCAGCAGCGGCAACTCGAAGCCACGGCGCTGCATCTCCCTGGCGACATTGACCATCTCGTCCAGCGACGGCGTGATCAGCCCGGAAAGCCCGATGATGTCGGCCTTCTCGTCGATGGCGGTCTGCAGGATCTTCTCCGCCGGCACCATCACGCCCAGGTCGATCACCTCATAGTTGTTGCACTGAAGCACCACGCCGACGATGTTCTTGCCGATGTCGTGGACATCGCCCTTGACGGTTGCCATGACGATCTTGCCCTTGGCCTGGGTCTCGCCGCTCTTCTCTGCCTCGATGAAGGGGATCAGGTGGGCGACCGCCTGCTTCATGACGCGCGCCGACTTCACCACCTGGGGCAGGAACATCTTGCCCGCGCCGAACAGGTCACCGACCACATTCATGCCGTCCATCAACGGCCCTTCGATGACCTCGATGGGTCGGGCTGCCTGCAGGCGCGCCTCTTCGGTATCTTCCTCGATATGGACGGTGATGCCCTTGACCAGCGCGTGCTCGATGCGCTTGTTGACTGACCAGCTGCGCCATTCGAGGTCTTCCTTCTTCTCGCCGCTGCTGCCATCGCCCTTGTGCTTGTCGGCGATGTCGAGCAGGCGCTCGGTGCTGTCATCGCGGCGGTTGAGTACCACGTCCTCGACGGCGTCGCGCAGTTCCCGGGGCAGGTCATCGTAGAGCGCCAGCTGGCCGGCGTTGACGATGCCCATGCTCAGGCCCGCCTGGATGGCGTGATAGAGGAATACCGAGTGGATCGCTTCGCGGACCGGATTGTTGCCGCGGAACGAGAAGGACACGTTGGAGACGCCACCGGAAATCATCGCGTGGGGCAGGTTGTCATGAATCCAGCGCGTGGCCTCGATGAAATCGACCCCGTAGTTGTCGTGCTCCTCGATGCCGGTGGCGATGGCGAAGATGTTGGGGTCGAAGATGATGTCCTCGGCCGGGAAGCCGATGTCATCGACCAGCATCCGGTAGGCACGCTCGCAGATCTCGATCTTGCGCTGATAGGTATCGGCCTGGCCGACATCATCGAAGGCCATGACCACCACGGCGGCGCCGTGACGGCGACAGATCTGAGCCTGCTGCCGGAAGCTTTCCTCGCCTTCCTTGAGCGAGATGGAATTGACCACCGCCTTGCCCTGGATGCACTTGAGCCCCGCCTCGATGATGTCCCACTTCGAGGAGTCGACCATGATCGGCACGCGCGAGATGTCCGGCTCCGAGGCGATCAGGTTCAGGAAGCGCACCATGGCTTCCTGTGACTCCAGCATGCCCTCATCCATGTTGACGTCGATGACCTGGGCGCCGTTCTCGACCTGCTCGAGGGCGACTTCCAGCGCGGTGGTGTAGTCCTCCTCCTTGATCAGGCGACGAAAGCGCGCGGAGCCGGTGACGTTGGTACGCTCACCGACATTGACGAACAGCGAGTCCGGCTGGATGTTGAAGGGCTCAAGCCCCGACAGGCGGCAGGCCGGCGCGATCTTTGGCACCTTGCGCGGCGGGTACTGGGCCACCACACGCTTGACCGCCTGGATGTGCTCTGGGGTGGAGCCACAGCAGCCGCCGATGATGTTGAGCAGGCCCGCCGCGGCGAAGGAACCGATGATCTCGGCCATCTCGTCCGGGGTCTGGTCGTACTCGCCGAATTCGTTGGGCAGGCCGGCGTTGGGGTGCGCGGAGACGAAGGTATCGGCCTTCTCGGACAGCTCACGCAGATAGGGGCGCAGCTCCTCGGCGCCTAGCGCGCAGTTGAGACCGATGCTCAGCGGGCGCGCGTGACGCACCGAGTTCCAGAAGGCTTCGGTGGTCTGGCCGGACAGCGTACGTCCCGAGGCATCGGTGATGGTGCCGGAGATCATCACCGGCAGCCGCGGATGGCCTTCGTCGAACAGCTCCTCGAGGGCGTAGATCGCCGCCTTGGCATTCAGGGTGTCGAATATGGTCTCGATCAGGATCAGGTCCGCGCCACCCTCGAAGAGCGCCAATGCGGCCTCGCGGTAGTTGTCGCGCAGGATATCGAAGGTGACGTTGCGCTTGGCGGGGTCATTCACGTCCGGCGAGATGGAGCAGGTGCGGCTGGTCGGGCCGAGCACCCCCGCGACGAAGCGCGGGATGCCGGTCTCGGCGGCTACGGCGTCCGCCGTCTTGCGCGCCAGGCGTGCCGATTCGAGATTGATCTCGTGGACCAGCGCCTGCATGCCGTAATCGGACTGCGACAGCTGAGTGGCGTTGAAGGTGTTGGTCTCGACGATGTCGGCGCCGGCCTCGAAATAGGCGCGGTGGATCGCCTCGACGATGTCCGGCCGGGTCAGCGCCAGCAGGTCGTTGTTGCCCTTGATGTCGCTGGGCCAGTCGGCGAAGCGCTCGCCACGGAAGTCTTCCTCCTCCAGCCCGTAGCTCTGCAACATGGTGCCCATGCCGCCATCGAGGATCAGGATGCGTTCCTGCAGCGCCTGGCTCAGCGCGTCGGGCAGGGGCAGAGAATAGGGAACAGGGGATAGGGCTTGCGCCATGACGGACTCCAGCGTGCGTGACCTGTCGCGTTGTCTCCCGAACGTGTAACTCTCTTTACCAGGCCAGTACTTTGCCAAGCCAGTACCTTCTGAGCCAGTACCTTGCCGAGAAAGTCACACGCCACAGGCGCGAACTCATTGCTATTGAGAGGCGCTGGCGAGGGATCCGTTCACGAAATCCCCGCCTGGCCAGTTTGGGATATCGTATCAGACTGCAGAATCGTCACGATGAGCATGATTCATGCGCAACATGAGTCAGTCAGGAGTGCCCACAAGGGAGTGGCTGCGCACAGGGCGCCAAACCCGAGTGATTTGCTCAGGATTGCGAGTGCAGCAGGTTTTCCTTAACATGGAGCCATTAGTCACCTGACATCAAGAGAGTCTCTGCGCCATGAGTGAGAGCATCCAGATTACCGATAGCGCCCAGGAGTATCTTGCCGAGCTGCTCGAGAAGCAGAACGTCGAAGGTATCGGCGTGCGCATCTTCATCACCCAGCCGGGCACGCCGTATGCCGAGACCTGTCTCGCCTACTGCCGCCCGGGCGAGGAAGAGCCGACGGATGAGATCCTGGATCTGCCGAAGCTGAAGGTCTATCTCGACACGCACAGCGTGCCGTTCCTGGAAGAAGCGACCGTCGACTTCAATGCCGATCGCATGGGGGGGCAGCTGACCATCAAGGCGCCAAACGCCAAGATGCCCAAGGTCAACGCGGACAGCCCACTGGAAGACCGCATCAACTACCTGCTCTACAGCGAGATCAACCCGGGCCTGGCGGCTCACGGTGGCGAGATCAAGCTGGTGCAGCTGACCGAAGAGCAGGTCGCCGTGCTGCAGTTCGGTGGCGGTTGCCAGGGCTGCTCCGCCGTCGATCTGACGCTGAAGGATGGTGTCGAGAAGACGCTGATGGAGCGTATCCCGGAACTGACCGGTGTGCGTGACGTCACTGACCACACCGACACGACCAACGCCTACTATAGCTGATGTCGGGTCTGGCTTCGGGCCCGAAGACAGGGTCGAAGCCAGGCACAGGCCAGAAATGCAATCTCCCATCGATTTTCGGTGGGAGATTTTTTTATGGGCGCGACGTCAGCCTGTCAGGGGCTGAGGCAATCTGACGCGAGCCTGTGACATCCAGACCCTGGCATACAGCGTATGAAGGGAGGTTCGGGGAAGTTGCTGCGTCAAGTATTAGTTTTATCTGGTATCGTAGCAGTATCTTTTTCATGCTGGCCGCGCCCATCGGCTGGCCGGCGTGACGCGTTTTTCGTCGAACGTTTCCTCCCATCGTCAAGAGATAGCCTTCATGAGTCTGGCCAACCTGCGCTTTCGCACCATCAACATCATCATCTGTGCGCTTTCCGCCTTGGCGGGACTGGTGTTGCTGGTCGTGTTGGCATTCATTACCCACAACGTGTCCGATCTGCAGCGCGACTGGCAGGAATATCAGCAGGCACGCTCCGACAAGCCGCGCCTGGAAGGTCAGCTGACCAAAGCCCTGGGCTATGGCGGCATGGTGCATGACTTCAAGAACCTCGTGCTGCGTCAGGACCTCGAGCTGATCGGTGAGGTGCAGAACGAAATCGGCGCCGCTCGCAGCGCTTTGAGTCGTTATCAGAATCTTGGGCTGACCCAGGGGGAGGAAAATGCGGTGGCGGGCCTGCGTGCCACCATCAGCCGCTATGAGCTGATGGTGCCCAGAATACGCACGATGATCGAGCAGGGGCGTTCGAGTGCCGATATCGACAAGCTGGTTCAGATCGATGATTTCCAGGCTGTCTCGGGGCTGGATACCCTGCGCCGTATCTCCATCGCGGAGCTGCGTGACAATGACAATCCGCTCGAGAACGGCATGGGCAAGGCTCGCCTGGTGGCCAACCTGCGCCGTGATCTCGGCTACGGCGAGATGATTCACCACTTCAAGAATTACGTGCTGCGCAGCGACGCCATCTACGGTCAGCAGGCGGCGCAGGACATTGAATCGCTGCGCGCCACCTTGGCGGCTTATCGTACGCTGGGGATGAACACCGCCGAGCAACGTGCCATCCGCGATATCGCCGATGTCGTCCAGTCCTACGGTGACCGCTTGAACAAGGTCAACCAGCTGCATGACGAGCAGGCAGACCTTTCACCGCGTGAGATCGATCAGCTGGTCAAGGTCAATGATGCGCCGGCGCTTGACGCACTGGCGGTGCTGGATCATGAAAGCCGCATGCGGATCGCGGCCACCTCTGCTGCGGTCGGCAAGACGCTCAAGCTGCTGGCCACGGTGGCCCCGGTGGTCAATGGCCTGGCGCTGGCGATGATCGTGGTGCTGATCGGCATCTCGATGTGGTTGTTCGGGCGTTATGTGCTGGTACCGATCCGTCGTCTGACCCAGACCATGAATACCCTGGCCAATGACGATGTCAGCGTGGTGATCGACAGCACCCAGCACACCAATGAAGTGGGCCAGATGGCGCGGGCGCTGCAGAAGTTCAAGTACAACATCATCGAGAGCAACAACTACAAGAAGCGCATCACCCAACTGGCGATGCATGATTCTCTGACGGGGCTGCCCAATCGACAGCATTTCTATGAGCGGGTCGAGCATTGGCTCGAAAGCGTCAGTGGCGAAGGCGGGCAGCTGGCGTGTCTGATGCTGGACATCGACAAGTTCAAGCCCATCAATGACACCCATGGCCATGCCGCCGGAGATGTGGCGCTCAAGGTGATCGCGGAGCGACTCAATCAGGTGGTGCGCAAGGGCGATTTCGTCGCGCGTCTGGGAGGCGATGAGTTCGTGGTGCTGGTCCACAATGCCGACATCCAGGCGAATCTGGGTCGCCATGGGGAGCTGGCCCAGCTGGCCCAGCGCATCATCGACAGTCTGGGCAAGCCCTTCCTGTATGAAGAGCACAAGCTGGAAGTGGGCTGCAGCATCGGGATTGCCATCGCCCCTCAGCATGGCAGCGACCGTGAACAGCTATCACACAATGCGGACATGGCGCTCTACGCTGCCAAGCACGAGGGACGCAATTGCGCGGTGCAGTTCAGCCGCCATGATGAGCTGGGCCAGATTGTCGCGATCGCCAGCAAGAAGCGTGAGGGGCAGAAACAGCAGTGACGGAAGCCCAGGGCTTCAAGCACTAGAGCAGAAGCCGCCTTTACGGCAACGGAAAGGCAGCGGCAACGCAAGCAAGGCCAGATGCCGCATGAGCAGCCAAACAGACGGCGCCCCTCGGGGCGCCGTCTTGCGTCTGGTGGGGACAAATCATCAGCGGGCGGTGGGCAAGGGCGAGAGTTGCCCGGTACTGGTACTGGCCTGCACGCTCACCGATACGGGGCTTTGGATAATTCTACGTTATCCATACGCTTCACGAGAATAATTTATGGTTTGCGACATCCATAACGGTTTGTTATGGTTTATAGCGAATTCGCCAACTGCGAAATATTTTATGAAAACCATGACAATGACTTCCACGATTCAGGGCCTGGCCCACCACACCCACGATGCCGTGATCAACCGCGCCAGCGCGCCGTTGTTCATCCGTCAGCCGACTACCGATGATGGCTGGGGCATCTACGAGCTGGTCAAGGCCTGCCCGCCGCTGGACCTCAATTCAGGGTATTCGTACGTTTTGCTGGCCACGCAGTTCCGTGACAGCTGCGCCATCGCGACAGATGAGGAAGGTGAGGTCGTCGGCTTCGTTTCCGGTTACACCCGCAACGACGCCCCGCAGACCTTCTTCCTGTGGCAGATCGCCGTCGGTGAGAAGGCGCGTGGTACTGGCCTGGCACGTCGCTTGATCGAAGCCGTGATGAAGCGTCCCGAAATGGCGCACGTGCGTCATCTCGAGACCACCATCACGCCGGACAACGAGGCGTCCTGGGCATTGTTCACTCGCCTCGCCGAGCGCTGGCAGGTGCCGCTGCACTCGCGTGAATACTTCTCTTCAGACCAGCTGGGTGGCGAGCACCTTGCCGAAAACCTGGTGCGCATCGGCCCGTTTCTGCCGAGCGACATCTGAGTGCTCGACGCGCTCAAGGCTCTTATGCAGCCAGAGCCCATGTGCAGCACGGGCGAATAGCAATCCGCAAGAAGTCCCGGACGGGACGCCGTCATGATTCTTGTGTCGGTCGTCGAGAAGAATCACGTCCCGTCCGGCAGATGTTCACGACAGGAAGGTTGTGACATCTCCTGCTGACCCCATGTGTGAGTGAGGTAGGGTCAGTGTCATTCGTTGGATCGTCTTTACATTCTGGTATGGCCATTTCAGTAGTCGGCCATCCATCACCAGGGAGGTGACAGCATGAATACGCAGATTCTCGAACAGATGGAATCCGAGGTACGCACTTATTCGCGTTCTTTCCCGACCGTTTTCACCAAGGCGCAGAATGCCCACCTGTTCACCGAGGACGGCAAGCGCTACATCGATTTCCTCGCCGGTGCCGGTGTGCTCAACTATGGGCATAACCATCCGGTACTCAAGAAGGCACTGGTCGATTACATCAGCAATGATGGCATCATCCACGGCCTCGATATGTGGACTTCCGCCAAGCGCGATTTCCTCGAAGCGCTGGAGGAAGTGATCCTCAAGCCGCGTGGTCTGGACTACAAGGTCCACTTCCCGGGGCCGACCGGCACCAACGCGGTCGAAGCTGCCATTCGTCTGGCGCGCAAGGTTTCCGGCCGCCACAACATCGTGTCGTTCACCAACGGCTTCCATGGTGTGACCATGGGTGCGCTGGCCACCACCGGTAACGCCAAGTTCCGTGATGCGGCGGGCCTGCCGGCGCAGGGTGCGCAATTCGTGCCTTACGATGGCTACATGGGTGAGGGCATCGACACCGTTGCCTACCTCGACAAGCTGCTCAAGGATTCCTCCAGCGGTCTGGATCGCCCGGCAGCAGTGCTGGTCGAGACCGTGCAGGGTGAGGGCGGTATCAACCCGGCCTCCATCGAATGGCTCCAGCGTCTGGATGCCTTGTGCAAGGAGCACAAGATCCTGCTGATCGTCGATGATATCCAGGCGGGTTGTGGTCGTACCGGCAAGTTCTTCAGCTTCGAGCACGCCAACATCGTGCCGGACATCGTCTGCAACTCGAAGTCGCTGTCTGCCTCCGGTGTGCCGTTCGCGATGGTGATGATGCGTCCCGAGCTGGACCAGTGGAAGCCGAGCCAGTACAACGGCACCTTCCGTGGCCACGCCCTGGCCTTCGTGACCGGCGCCGCCGCGCTGCGCCACTTCTGGAGCGATGACAAGTTCGAGCGTGATATCCAGCGCAAGGGCCGTATCGTCGAAGACCGCTTCCAGAAGATTGCCGCCAAGGCCCGCGAGAACGGCTTCGAAGCGCACGAGAAGGGCCGTGGCCTGATGCGCGGTATCGATGTCCGTGACGGTGAGCTGGCCGATGCCATCACCTCACGCTGCTTCGAGCAGGGCTTGATCATCGAGACCAGTGGTCACTCCGGTCAGGTCGTCAAGTGCCTGTGCCCGCTGACCATCCGCGACGAAGACCTGCTGGAAGCCCTCGATATCATCGAGGAAAACGCTGCCGCAGTGCTGTCCAAGTAACGCTGTCTTCCCGCGGGGCGCCCGGTCATCGGCGCCCCGCGGGTCGTTGGTGAGCCTCTGGCTTGCCATCCCCGCCGATTGCCCATCCAGGTCACCCCTTCGTTACGGTAATCGCCATCTGTCAGCTGTCGATGTCAGGCAGCCTAGTGAGGAAAACACATGATCGTTCGCAATCTCGAAGAAGCCCGCAGCACCGATCGTCTGGTCAAGGCCGAGAATGGCAACTGGGATAGCACGCGCCTGCTGCTTGATGAAGATGGTGGCAAGTGTTCGTTCCACATCACTCGCATCTTTGAAGGTACCGAGACCCACATCCATTACAAGCATCACTATGAAGTGGTGTATTGCATGGAAGGTGAGGGTGAAGTCGAAACCCTGGCTGATGGCAAGATCTGGCCAATCAAGCCGGGCGACATCTATATCCTCAACGAGCATGATGATCACCTGCTGCGTGCCACCAAGACCATGCACCTGGCCTGTGTGTTCACCCCGGGCCTGACCGGCAAGGAAGTCCATCGTGAAGATGGCTCCTATGCACCTGCCGAAGCCTGATACTCTGTCTCGTCGTGAGTGAGGCGCGAAGCGTCTGACCTCAAAGGGACAAGCGTCATCCAGAAAGCCCCGTAGCCTTGCTGCGGGGCTTTCTGCGTCGTGGTGGTGAGAAACCGCTCCGTGAGGTTGCCGCGCAGCAGTGCGCGCAGGGGTTTCCACGCTCAATTATCGTTAGTGGTGCGCAGCTTGCCGGCTCTGCCAGTCAACAGTCGAGACGAGTATGCTCAAGTACGAACATGCGGTTATATCTCCTGGAAATTCCAACGAGGCAGTAGGCCATGGCAGATTCCACCCCAAAGACAACCCTCGCGCCAAGTGGCCGGCCCGGCTTCAGGCCGGCAGCACCTCATCCGCGCGAAGAAGAGCGTCTCAATAGCCTGCATTCTCTGCATGTATTGGATAGTGATCATGAAAAGCGCTATGACGATCTGACGCGCCTGGTCGCCGATATCTTTGATGTGCCCATCTGCCTCGTATCGCTGGTGGATGAAGACCGCCAGTGGTTCAAGGCCCATTGCGGGCTGGATGCACGGCAGACGGGCAGGGATCTCGCCTTCTGCGCCCACGCGCTGCATGAAGAGCGCTTTCTGGTCATCAATGATGCGCGCCAGGATGAGCGCTTCTTTGATAACGCCCTGGTGTCGGGGCCACCGCATGTCTGCTTCTACGCGGGTGCCGTGCTGCGCGACAGCAGCGGGCTGCCGCTGGGGACTCTGTGCCTGATCGACCACAAGCCCCGTCAACTGGATACGGCCCAGCTGGAGCGGCTGGAGCGCTGTGCACTGCTGGTCGAGAACGAGCTCATCCAGCGTGATGCACTGCTGGCAGAACGTGCACGCGCCACCCTGCAAGCCAATATCGACCCGATCACCGGCTACAGTCTGCGTCGCCGCTACCTGCAGCGAATGACGGCCTGGTTGCAGGAGCGCGCCAGCCAGGGGGAGCTGCAGGTCATTCTGGTCAAGCTGCAGAACGCCGAAAGGCTGCGCAAGCAGCAGGGCGTCGACTTCTACGAAGGCGTGCTGCAATCCCTGTCCCACCAGCTCAATGAAAACTTCGATGATGAGGGCCTGCTCAAGGGGCGCATCAGTCACGACACTCTGATGATCCTGTTGCCGCGTGACCAGGCATTGCACGGCATGCGCTGGCATCGCTTCGTGGAGCAACCCTGGCTGCTGCATCTCTCCGCCAACAGCCGGCCTGATCTGTTGATCGGGGCGGGCACCTTCGTAAGCGACAGCATGTCAGCAGCGGAGCTGGTCGAGGTGGTGGAAGAGGAGCTTGTCTGTGCCAGTGAATGGGCGCCAAAAGAGAAGGGCGTCCAGTTCGCGGATCTCACGGACAACCTCAATCTGCGCCTCGAGATGAACAACCGCTTTGCCCAGGCGCTGCGCGACAATGAGCTGTGCATCCACCTGCAGCCCATCGTCACTGCGGGCAGCCAAGGCCTCAGCGGCCAGGAAGTGCTGCTGCGCTGGCAGGACAAGAACCGCTGGATCACACCCCATCAGATGTTGCGCATCGCCAGACACGCGGGGCTGGATGAGGAGCTCGATATCTGGGTGCTGCGCAGAAGCTGCGCCTTGCTGAGCCAATGGCTGGCGACCAGGAAGGGCAACGACAGTCTGTTGCCGCTATCGCTGAACATCACGGCGTCGCGCCTGATCGAAACCGAATACATGGATGCCCTGCGCCGTGTCCTGCGCCTTTACCGGCTCAAGGGGGATTGCCTGCGCCTTGATGTCAGCGGTGTCGAGAGTTTTTCCGCGACGCCCGAGCCATTGGTGCTGGCGATGAAATCGCTGGCCAATGACGGCATCAGCTTCTGTGTCGACCGTTTCGGCCCTGAGCATGACAGCCTGCGCCTGTTGAGCATGCTGCCCATCACCAGCGTGAAACTGCATCCGCGCTGGATCAGTCTGCTGCAGACGGATCCACGTCAGGCGCGCCTGTTGAAAGCCTGGACGGCGGCCTTGCATGCGTTGGAGATCTCCGCCGTGGCAGTGGGTATCGAGCACTCACGCCAGCGCCAGAGCATGATGGATCTGGGCTTTGACCAGTTGCAGGGATACGCCTTCGGAGAGCCCATGGCGCCAGAAGAGGATTACGGCAAGTGGCTGTCCAAGGTGGAGACATCGCTCGAGCAGCATGCTGGTGACTCCGCCGCCTCATGAGGGTTGGGCTGTCAGGCGCTGGAACCGACAAAGGCTGGCGCTATCAAGGGGGGAAGCCATCAAACAAGGCTTGAAGCCATCAGCGGCTTACGTCATTGCCGCGCACGAGCTGTCATTTCGGCTCAGCTGCCGGTGGATCACAGGGACAGCGCTGAAATGCCAGGGTGATATTGGCGGCTTCGAGGCCCAGTTTGCGCATCGAGGTCCGGTTCAGGATGCGACCATCCGGTTGCAGATACATCCAGTCATCCATGCTGAACTCCCAGGTACTGTCGTCGATTGGTACCTGAAGCACGTAGTTCATGCGCAAGGCGTTACCGCGGGTCGTCGCTGTCGCTTCGCCCGTCACATCCGCCGCTCGACCAGTCCATTGGCGCTCACCCGCCGGGGTAAAGGTCCAGCGGCGGTGTTGCGTCTCGCCATCGGCATAGACGAAGTCTTCCTCCAGAATCAGCTGGTTGCCTTGCATGCTGCCGATGACATCGACCACGAACCGCCGCGTCACCTTGCCACGGTAATCCTGCACCATGCCCCAGCCACGTGTGTGGCCCAGGAAGTAGTCATCGATGCGAAGCTCAGGGCCGCTGCCCGCATAATCCTCTATCTGAGGTCCGCTACAGGCTGACAATCCCGCTGCCATGATCAACACGGCTGCGCGGCCGCTGATGCGCCGAAGGCGTCGAATGCCGTTGTGCATGAATCCAGCGCTAGCTGACATACAGGATGGGAAGGAGGGCATCGCTGACTCCGGTTCGCGCCGACCCGTGAGTCATCACGGCGCGCGGCAAGGTTGAGTGACAAGGTGTGCGGTGTGGGTCACGTGTGGTCCGAATTATTCTACAACACTTGTGCATGAGTGCTATCAAGGATAAGTTTGTTCGCGTTCCTGGGCAACGGGCAGTTTGGCACCTGGATCGTGAAACAGGCCATCGCTGATGCAAGCCGACAGGTTCAACTCGCTGGACTTGGCCCGACGACTCGACCTGATTGACCTGACCTGATGGACCTGACCTGATGGATCAAGGCAACTGACTCTACGGGCGCCCAGGATCACTGATGAAACCTGCATACCCTTTGGTTCGTATAATATATATTATGTTAAATACGGTAGTTCGTGAGCGTGCTCAAGCTGCATACGTCGGTGCCTTGTTCATCCGGGCTGTGTTCATCCGGGCTTTGTACGTCAATGCTTGAGCGTCGATCTTCAGGCACCTGACTTCAGGCACCTGACCTCCTCCGCGCGAATGACAGCATCTGCATGCCTGCTTGTGAACCTCAGGTTCTGCTCGTCAATGAAGTCAGTCGATAAAGTCAGCCGATGGAGTCAGTCGACGTTCCCGCCTATCTTTTGCTGAGTGGCCTGCATTTGATCAGTTTGGCGACAGTCTGACTCGCTGTGCCGGCGGGCTCGCATCCGAGATCGTGTCGTTGCCATGTTGTGATCCCGCGCTGATGATGCAGTGACATCCTGAACAATGCGCAAACAGTGAGGTCTGGCTGTGCAAACTGCCGCGAAGGCTGCTCCTGTCCGGAGGCTGGGTTCCATCGAGGTTTTCGTCACCTGAAGGCGACGCAAGCCAAGCTGGCGTTATATCTCCAGCCGGCTGACAGCGGCCCTGACCCACGCCTGGCGGGATCTCGTGTGGTCTGTCCTCGACTGGCGACAGAAAGTGATCGCTACGTTGGTGAATCGCAGGAAATGGCTCGGCGTCAGGTGCTGAAACATGGACAGTCACCATTCGGGCTACGTATGATCGCCCCCAGTAACGCTTCGGTGCTAGAACGCCCAAGCTATACAAGGGAATACCCAGGCATCGTCGGATCAGTGTGCTGACTGACTGACGATGGACAAGAATTATGTCTGCCGTTCACACAGGTTGTAGAGCGGCAGCAAGGCTGAACAGGAACCTTCTCCCCTATGCTGATCCGCAAGCTGCTATTGCCTGTTACCTTGACCAGTGTCGTCGTCATGGCCGGCTGCGTCCCGGCACAACCGCAACCGCAGAAACCGGTATTGACGCCAGATGCCTTTTCACAGCGCATCGATGCCCTGCAGGAACAGCTGGCAGGCCAATGCAACGTCCAACAGCAGCAACTTGCCGACCAGCAGGCGCTGAGCCGCTCTCTGCGTCGTGACGTGCGAGAAGTCGGCAGTCAGCTGCGTCAGATCCATGCCGAGATGGAACAGCCCGCACAGCCGCAGGCCGTGGAAGCCTGCAAGGCCGTGACCGACAATCCCATCCTCGACAAGACCCTGCTTGGGCGCGTCGAGTGGGTCGGCTTCCCGACCATCAGCAGCTACTTCAAGGCACGCATCGATACCGGTGCCAATACCTCTTCGCTGTCGGCGCGTGATATCACCGAATTCGAGCGCGACGGCGCCAAGTGGGTCAAGTTCAAGCTCGCGCTGCGGGATGACGGCAAGTATTTCGTGTCAGGCGATCGTGACAAGTGGGTCGAAGCCCAGGTCAGCCGCACGGTGACCATCATCCAGGCCTCCGGCCGCGAAGAGCGTCCCGTCGTCAGCCTGCTGATGACACTGGGTGACATCAAGCAGAAGGTCGAGTTCACCCTCAATGATCGTCGTGATCTCACCTATCCGGTATTGCTGGGCCGTCGCTTCATGATGGACATCGCTGCGGTGGACGTCAGCCGTACCTTCATCAATGCACGTCCGGAGTACCCGGGCAGTGCACCCAGTAACGAAGCGGCCAAGGACGAGGACCCGAACGAAGGCAACCGCGACTGAGTGGCAAGCGCCCTCCTGTCTCCTCTGCCCGGCTTCGCTGCCTGACATGGCTCGGTGCGCCACCGAGCCATCATGACTGCTCCAGACATTTCAAGGACTCCCATGTCGCGTTTTGCTTTCTATCTTCTGGTCGGCCTGTTGATGCTGATCGGTGTGGGCCTGACCGCCTATCGCCATATTTCGTTTGATGTGCCCTGGGTGCCCGGTGCACAGCAGAAAGTGTGGGATATCGAAGCCCAGGTGGCCTTCACGGCCACTGGCGGCCCGGTCAAGGCGTCGCTGGCGCTGCCGGAAAACCAGAAAGGCTACAGCGTCCTGACCGAGAACACGGCGTCCTCGGGCTTCGGGCTGTCCTATCTGGATGACCTGCCGGGCCGTCGTGCCGAATGGTCGATCCGTGAAGCGGCAGGCTCGCAGCTGCTGTATTACACCGTGACCATGCTGGAGTCCGACAACGCGACGCCTGCGGCCATCAAGCGCCTGCCGGCCCCTCAGGAAGTCTCCTGGGAGCGTCCCTACGATACCGCCGCGGCTCAGGTCATCGATCAGGCCCGTGAGCGCAGTGCCGATTCGTTCACCTTCGCACGTGAGTTGATCAAGCAGTTCGACAATCAGCGTCAGGGCGAGAATGCGCGCCTGCTGCTGACCCAGTTCGAGCGTCCCGAGTTGATGCTGCGCCTGCTCAATGAGTCCGGTGTCAGTGCTCGTCTGGTCAGCGGCCTGAGTCTGGAAGACGGCCGTCGCCGCCAGACGGTCTCGTCTTGGTTGCAGGTCTTCGCCGAAACGCCGCAAGGCAACGAAGCAGTGGATGTCGAGGCCGCCGACGCTGAAGACATAAACACCGACTGGGTGCTGATCAACCCGGAAACCGGCAAGCAAGGTGAGCCGGACAACCTGCTGCTGTGGGAAGGTCGTGGCGCGCCGATGCTGGAAGTCGAAGGCGGTGTGAACTCCCGTGTCAGCTTCTCGATGATCCGTCACAACGAGCCGGCGGCCGTCGCGGTTCGCAACAAGCTGGCCAATGACGAGCTGCTCAACTTCTCGATCCACTCCTTGCCGTTGGAAGAGCAGGCGCTGTTCAAGACCATCCTGCTGATCCCGATCGGCGCGTTGGTCGTGGTGCTGCTGCGTGTGCTGGTTGGTCTCAAGACCTCCGGTACCTTCATGCCGGTATTGATCGCCCTCGCCTTCATCCAGACAAGTCTGGTGACCGGCTTGATCGGCTTCCTGCTGATCGTCGCGACGGGCCTGGTGATCCGCAGTTACCTGTCGCGGCTCAATCTGCTGCTGGTGGCGAGGGTCTCGGTGGTGATCATCACGGTGATCGCGATCATCTCCATCTTCTCGGTACTCGCCTATCGCTTCGGTCTGAACGCCGGCCTGACCATCACCTTCTTCCCGATGATCATCCTGTCGTGGACCGTCGAGCGCATGTCGATCCTGTGGGAAGAAGAAGGTCCCAAGGAAGTGCTCAAGCAAGGTGGTGGTAGCCTTCTGACCGCTGTGCTGGCCTATCTGGCGATGAACAATCCGTGGGTGCGTCACCTGACCTTCAACTTCCTCGGTCTGCAACTGGTGCTGATGGCCTTCATCCTGCTGCTCGGCAACTACACCGGCTATCGTCTGCTGGAATTGCGCCGCTTCAAGCCGCTGACGGAGGATTGAGATGCTCTCGTCATGGCTGAATCGCTGGTCACGCAACTGGACCACGCCGGGCGCCTTGCGCGCCCGGGGGGTTGTCGGCATGAATCGCCGCAACATCGGGTATATCTCGAAATACAACGACCGCCGTCTCTATCCGCTGGTCGATGACAAGCTGCAGACCAAGCTGTTGTGTCAGAAGTACGGCCTGGCCTCGCCGGAGATGATCGGCAAGGTCGCCAGTCAGTTCGAGGTCGAGCGCGTCGTCGACATGGTGCGTGATCACGCGGGTTTCGTGATCAAGCCGGCCAAGGGCTCAGGCGGCAAGGGGATCCTCGTCATCGAGCACCATGATGGCGAAGAGTATGTGAAGCCCAGCGGCGCGCGCATCACGCGTGCCGACATGGAGCGCCACGTCTCCAATATCCTGTCAGGGCTCTATTCGCTGGGCGGCTCGCCGGATGTGGCGCTGGTCGAAGGCTTGATCTCCTTCGATCAGGCCTTCGCCGAGTTCACCTATGAGGGTGTGCCGGACATTCGTGTCATCGTCTTCAAGGGCTATCCCGTGATGGCGATGATGCGCCTGTCGACGGCGGCCTCGGATGGCAAGGCCAACCTGCACCAGGGCGCGGTCGGTGTCGGGCTGGATATCGGCAGTGGTTGGGCGGTGCGCGGCGTGCAGTACGATCGTCCGCAGTTCGCGCACCCCGATACCGGGCACGATATCTTCTCGCTCAAGGTGCCGCAGTGGGACACCCTGCTCGAGCTGGCTGCCGGCTGTTACGAGATGACGGGACTGGGGTATCTGGGCACCGACATGGTGCTGGATCGTCGCCATGGCCCGATGCTGCTGGAGCTCAACGCCCGACCGGGGCTCGCCATCCAGATGGCCAATGGCGAGGGCCTGCGCAAGCGGCTCGAGCTGATCGAGCGTCAGCCCGACGGCGTGCCGGTCGCCGAGCGTGTCGCCTTTGCGCGCAAGCATTTCTCGCGCAGCAAGGAAGATGTCGCCAATGTCGGCATGGCGCCCATCGCGGACTGATATCGGTCCTGAAGGTCTGCTGAATGAATGATCAAGCAGCCTGACAACCCGCAAACAGAAACACCCCGCCTTGGCGGGGTGTTTCTGTTTGGTGAGTCGCAAGCGAAGCCTCGGCTCAGCCGGGGTCCATGCTCAACATCAGGCGACTGCCATTGGGCACCACCGGTGAGCGATGGATTAGCCCTCGCCCTTCATTGCCCGGCCAGCACTCGCCCTTGAGCAACGCCAGGCTGCCCGGGCGCAGCTCATGTATCTCGCCGGGGGACAGGCAGATGTCCTGATGGCCGGGTTGGCCGTGGCCCAGCGCCAGTCTGTCGGCGGCATGTTCCGGCAGCCACTGGGTGCCCGGGCCGTCGTAGGTCGTCACCAATCTGACCGGGATGCGATCGACATGAAAGCGCGGGCACATGGCGCTCTGGGTCATCTCCAGTCGCATGCCGATATCCTTGACCTCGAAGAGCTCGCCCATGGCTTCACCCAGCACACAGACATCCTCTATCAGCGCAGCCCCGGCATCCGGTGCGGGAAGGTAGCGCTCCAGCGCCTCACGCAGATCACTGATCGGGCCGCGCCAGCGCATGCGCAGCGGGTAGGCACCCGAGGATTGAGCCTTCACCGCCATCTTCAATGCCGCATCGATGCGGCGTTGCATCACGGCCAGGCTGATGTCGGGGTCGAAGATCGCCCCCAGGTCATGTGCCTCGTGACCGATATGCCAATGGGTTGTGGGCCTTGGCGCCGACGCGAGGGTCGAAGGTGACGAACTGGCTGCCAGGCGTGGCTTGGGCCGTGTGTGAAGGGGTGGGTGCAGCGCCTCGAACTGGGCCATGAATTCCTCCTGTCAGGGATGGTCGCGGGTCTATCACCGCGACCAAAAAGCGATAATTGTTATGTTATATCATATTGGTCGCTTGTCCACGCTTTCATGTCGGCTCCGCACCGTGCGTTGCCTTTGAGTGACTCACGCAGCCCCGATGCCTTTGTCGGTGGCCCGTCATGGCCCATTTGCCCTAGAATAAGCATCTGGTCATTCAGGCTGCGCGCTGACGCACTTGCCCTCATCGCGCTTGACGCCTTTTGACATCCGGGATTCACGACACTCAGGATTCTTCATGCCAGAGCCACTTTCGCTGATCGACCAGGCCGAACGTCAATGTCTGGCGCGCGGTGTGCGATTTACGCCGATTCGGCGACGTGTACTGGAAATGATCGCGACCAGTCATGGCGCACTCAAGGCGTATGACCTGCTGGATCAGCTCGCCAAGGAACATGGCGCTGCCCGCCCCCCCACGATCTATCGTGCGCTGGATTTCCTGCTCGAACAGGGCCTTGTCCATCGCATCGAATCACTCAATGCCTACCTTGCCTGCCACTGCCCGGAACATCAGCACGGCTTTCAGCTGTTGATCTGCCGCGGCTGCGGTCGTGTCGAGGAAATGCATGATGACGATCTCGGCACTCGGCTTGTCGCCAGCGCCGATCGCCATGGTTTCTCGATCGAACGCCAGACCATCGAACTCGAGGGGCGTTGCCAGGATTGCACCTCTCAAGCAGCTGCCATGGCAGAAAACGCTCAGTGAACGGCGCTTGCGAGCGCTTTTGATACGATATAACATTTGCTTCCCACGGAGGACGTCACATGCTGGACATCCGCATCTCACAGGCGCAAGTCGTCAATGAAGGCACCATTTCCACTCAGGATGTGGGCATCAAGGACGGGCGTATTCACGCCATCGGCAGCGACCTGTCTCACCTCGATGCACGTGAAGTGATTGATGCCGCCGGCCGCCATCTGCTGCCGGGCATGATCGATGATCAGGTGCACTTCCGTGAGCCAGGCCTGACCGCCAAGGGCAACATCGCCACCGAGTCTGCTGCTGCCGTGGCCGGGGGGATCACCACCTTCTTCGACATGCCCAACGTCAAGCCGGCGACCCTGGACAGCGATGCACTGGAAGCCAAGTTTGCCGTGGCGGCCGGCCGTGCCCATGCCAACCACGCCTTCTATCTGGGTGCCAGCAACGACAACCTGGAAGCGATCAAGACGCTGGATCCGAACCAGACCTGCGGCATCAAGATCTTCATGGGCGCCTCTACCGGCAACATGCTGGTCGATGACCCGGAGATTCTCGAAGGCATCTTCAAGCATGCACCGACGCCCATCGTCACGCATTGCGAAGACACGCCGATGATTCTCGAGAACGAGGCGCGCTGGCGTGAGCGCTTCGGGGAAGACGTGCCCTTCTCCGAACACGGCCTGATCCGCTCGCGCGAAGCCTGTATCAAGAGCTCGCGTCTGGCGATCGATCTGGCGACCCGCAACGGTACCCAGCTGCATGTCCTGCACCTGACCACTGCCGAGGAAATGGCGCTGTTCAAGGCTGGCCCGATGAAGGGCAAGCAGATTACCGCCGAAGTCTGCGCGCACCACCTGTGGTTCAGCGACGCCGATTACGACACCCGTGGCAGCCTGATCAAGTGCAACCCGGCAGTGAAGACCGCCGCAGACCGCGCCGCCCTGCGCGCTGCCGTGATGGATGGCCGTATCGACATCATCGCCACCGATCACGCACCGCATACCTGGGAAGAGAAGCAGAACCCGTACTTCAAGGCGCCTTCCGGCCTGCCGCTGGTACAGCATGCCCTGCTGTCACTGCTCGATCAGGTCCAGGATGGCATCTACGACCTGGCGACCCTGGTGCAGAAGACCAGCCACAACGTGGCGGATCGCTTCTCCATCGTCGATCGCGGCTACATCCGTGAAGGGGCCTTTGCTGACCTGGTGCTGGTCGACCTCAATGGCGAGACCAGCGTCACGCGTGACAACGTGCTCTACAAGTGTGGCTGGAGCCCCTTCGATGGCGTGACCTTCAAGGCACGTATCGATGCGACCTTCGTCAACGGCGTGAAAGCCTATGACGGCAAGACCGTCAATCCGGTGGCCAACGGCCAGCGACTCTCGTTCAACCGCGGCTGATGGCGGTCCTGGCGTGCCGGTTCTCGGCACGCCCTGCCCGCATCATGCCGTGATCACTAGCAAAGGAAGTGGTGTCATGAGTATGCATGCGGGCTCTCCCCTGGCGTCTCGCCAAGTGTTGTGTGAAAAGCTGCTGTCCCGGGTCCAGCGCACGCTGGGTCCGCGGGCTGCGCGTGCCCTGCCGCTGAGTGTGCTGGGCGCGCTTGCCGCGTTCGCGACGCCTGCCGCCCACGCCCAGGACGGCGCTCCTTTGCATGTGGCCGTCAGCGTGCCGCCCATCGCGTGGATGGTCGATCAGCTGGCCGGTGAGCATGTCGAGATCACCACGCTGGTCAAGCCGGGCGACAGCCCGCACGCCTACGATCCGACCCCGCGCCAGGTGGCCGAGCTGTCGACAGTCCCGCTCTATCTCGCCATCGGTGTGCCCTTCGAGCAGGTGTGGTTGCCGCGCCTGGTGAAGAACAACGCCGAGATGCAGGTCGTGCATCTGGAAGAGGGTCTCAACACACGCCACTTCGGCAGTGGTGAGGCGCATGACCACGGCCATGATGAAGCGCATGCTCATGAGCAGGACGCGCATCACGATCATGATGAGCACGACGAGCATCATGACGAGCATGCTGATCATGAGGCCCACGAAGAGCATCACGGCGAGCATGAAGGTCACGAAGAACATCATGACGAGCACCATGATGAGCATGCTGATCATCAGGCGTATGGTGCCCAGCATGACGAGGATGAGGACCTCGGCGAAGCCGACCCCCACCTCTGGCTGGACCCGCAGCGCATGCAGACCGTCGTCGAGCGTGCCGCCGTGGTGCTCGAGGCCCGCCTGCCGCAGCATGCCGGCGAGATCGATGCCAATGAGCAGCGTCTGCTCAAGACCCTGAGCGAGCTGGATGAGCAGATCGCTCAGACGCTGGCGCCCTACAAGGGCCGCAACTTCCTGATCTTCCATCCCAGCTTCGGCTACTTCGCGGACCGCTACTCGCTCGAGCAGCATGCCATTGAAGTCAGTGGTCGTGAGCCCACGCCGCGCGAGATGGCCACGCTGATCACGCGTGCCAAGGATGAGAATATCGGCACCATCTTCGTCTCGGGGCAGTTCTCCCAGACGGCGGCCAAGCGGATCGCGAGCTCCCTGGGGGCCGAAGTGGCCGTGCTGGACCCGCTGGCAGAGGACTATCTCGACAATCTGAAGCACGCCACCGAAGCGCTGAAGGCGGGTTTTAAGTTGACTGACAGCCAGTAATTGCCGGCCGGGGTATTGCGCATATCGCTTGATCTTGCACAATGCCCTGCCCCATCGAAAAGTCAGACGGGCGCTCATGCGCCCGTCTGCGTTGCAACGAGGTACCTTACGTCATGGTCAGCCCCATCTCCGTCGCGCGCCCGCGCACGGACAGCCATCCGGAGGCGTCAGCCACTGGGCGCAGTGTCGGACCGGTCTTTCGCCCGGTGCCGGCAGATGCACCGGATGCCATTGATATTCGCGGCGTGACCTTCCGGTATGGCGAGCAGGTCATTCTCGACGATGTCGACTTTCAGGTCGGCGCGCGCGAGATCGTGGGACTGATCGGGCCCAACGGTGGTGGCAAGAGCACGCTGCTCAAGCTGATACTCGGTCTTCACAAGCCGGCGGCTGGCTGTGTCCGCGTGCTGGGGCGCACGCCCAAGGCCGCCGCGCGCCATATCGGCTATGTGCCGCAGTTTGCCAACTTCGTGAAGCGCTTCCCCATCCGCGTGGAAGACGTCGTGCTGATGGGGCGCCAGGGGCGTCGTCGTCAGTGGGGCCCCTGGCCACGCGCGGACCGTGAGGCGATTGGTGCGGTGCTGGAAGAAGTCGGTATCAGTCATCTTCGCCGTCGGCACATCGATGCTCTTTCCGGCGGTCAGCTGCAGCGTGTGCTGATCGCCCGCGCCCTGGCGGCCGAGCCTCAGTTGCTGCTGCTGGATGAGCCCACCGCGAGTGTCGACAGCGATGGCGAGCGCTCCCTGTTCGAGCTGTTCAATCGCCTGGCCAATCGCATGAGCGTGGTGGTGATCAGTCACGATCTCGGTTTCATCAGCGATTACGTCGATCGGGTCGCCTGCCTCAACCGCAAGATGATCGTCCATGACACCGAGACGCTCACCGCTGAATCGATCGAGCGGCTCTATGGTGAAAACGTCCAGATGATCCATCACCATCACTGATGCCGCGGCCGGTGACTGTCCGTCTGGCCTGTTTCACTTCCTTCACGTCGCCCGCTCTGCGCTCTAGGCTTACATTACATGAATTTCATCACCGCCCTGGGCAGCCAGGATTTTCTCCAGAACGCCCTCTTCGCCGGCCTGCTGGCCAGTCTTGCGGCCGGTCTGGTCGGCCCCTATGTCGTGGTACGCCGCATCGGATATCTGGCCGGGGGGATCGCTCATACCGTGCTTGCCGGCATGGGGATCGCGTACTTCATGGGCGCAAGCCCGCTGGTCGGCGCCTTCATCAGCGCCATTCTCGCCGCCCTGCTGATCGGTTACATCAGTCTCAAGGGCTTTGATCAGGAAGACACCGTCATCGGTGCGCTGTGGGCCATCGGCATGGCTACCGGCATCCTGTTCATCAGTCAGACCCCGGGTTACAAGGTCGACCTGATGAGCTACCTGTTCGGCAACCTGCTGCTGGTGCCTGCGGATGCCATCGGTACCCTCGCCTGGATGGTGGGAGGCCTGGCACTGGTGTTGCTGCTGGTGCATCGCCCGCTGACTGCGGTGATCTTCGATGAAGAGTTCGCGCGTCTGCGGGGCGTGCCGGTCAAGACGCTCTACCTGCTGCTGCTGGTGATGGTGGCGATTACCGTCGTGCTGCTGTTGCAGGCCGTGGGCTTGATCATGGTGCTGGCCCTGCTGTCCTTGCCTGCCGCGCTTGCCGGCCATCATGCGCGCTCACTGGGCATGATGATCGTGATCGCGAGTCTGGCGGCCATGGCCTTCACCACCGGCGGCCTGGCGCTCTCCTGGCAGTTCGACCTGCCCGCCGGCGCGACCATCGTGCTGGTGGCCGGTGTCGCCTACCTGCTGTCGCTCATCTGGCGCAGCGCCCGTGGCGGACTGCGTCGCTGATTCGCGGCTTGTGATACTGATACTGCGTGAGCCCCTGCCAGCGTGACATCACGCTGGCAGGGGCTTCGATATGAACTCTGCAAGGAACCCCCTCAATGGCACAGGATGGACTGCTCAAGTCGCTGGAGAATGCCGATATCGGTGAGAAGGTCGCGCTGGAGGCGCTGATCGCCGCCTTGCCCTGGAATGGTGACGGCCTGATTCCCGCCATCGCGCAACAGCATGACAGCGGCGAGGTATTGATGATGGCGTGGATGAACGCCGAAGCCCTGCGCGAGACGCTCTCCACCGGTCGCGTGTGCTACTTCTCGCGCTCGCGCAGCAAGCTGTGGCGCAAGGGCGAAAGCTCGGGCCAACAGCAGAAGCTGGTCAGTACGCATCTGGACTGCGATGGCGACACCCTGCTGGTCAAGGTCGATCAGACAGGCCCTGCCTGCCATACCGGCCGCAAGAGCTGCTTCTACTGGCGCCTGGATGCTGAAGGTGCCGAGATTACCGATGCACCGATCATTGACCCGAACACCCTGTATGGCAACGCCTGAACGTCGCCACTCCCTCAAGCGCGGCGTGACGTCGTTCATGACGCGCCTGCTGACCGGCTTGCTGCGCGGCTATCAGTTGGTGCTCAGCCCGCTTCTGGGACCGCGCTGTCGCTTCTACCCTTCCTGCTCCAGTTACGGACTGGAGGCCATCAAGGTGCATGGGCCCCTCAAGGGGTGCTGGCTCACGGCGAGGCGTCTGTCACGCTGCCACCCGCTGGGCGGGCCGGGTGGCGTGGACCCCGTGCCACCGCGCAAGGGGCACGCCTCGTCTGCCAGTTGCTGTGATGCGCATGATGAGGACGACGCCCCCAGGCCTTGAGGGCGTATACCTTGCGAGTGACTAGGTCGTGTGCTTTGTGAACGGCTAAGCCTTGCGGATGGCTGTGCGCATGTGAAGTGTTTGTGTGTTATCATTCACATGTGTATGGCGTCAGTTGTGACGCCATCGTCAGTCAGCAGGAGAATGTCATGTCCACCGCAGCCGCCCTCGATCGTGTGTCCCCGACCAGCCCCAGTGCGGGCCGCGTTGCCCTCAAGTCCTTCTTCAACATCATGGAGAAGTGGCAGTGCAGCGCGGCGGATCAGCGCGTGCTGTTGGGGGGCATCGGTACCACTACCTATCACAAGTATCGCAAGTTGCCGGAAGTGCGCCTGCCCAACGACACCCTGGAGCGTATCTCCTACGTGATGGGGATTCACAAGGCCCTGCGCATCCTGTTCAGCAATACGCCCGAGATGGCCCATGAATGGGTGCGTCGCCCCAATCGTGCGGCGCCCTTCAATGGCCAGAGTGCGCTGGACTACATGCTGGCCGGACAGGTGGTTTCGCTGGCCGACACTCGCCGTTATCTCGACGGAGTGCGTGGATGAGCGAATGGACGAGCGAAGGCAAGCATGCCGATGACTCCGCCCTGCCCGCGCTGACGCTGCCGGACTGGCAGAACGCCTGGCGCGTGATCTCCAGTGCCTTCCCGCCCATTTCGGTATTCGAGGACATTCTCGAGCCTGATGAGCTGGAGATGGCGTTTGCCATCGAGGCGCTGACCAATGACCGCCTGCGTGAAGAAGCCGGCGAGCTGAGTCGCGTCGCGCCGCAAGATCGCATCAGCGGGCCGAGTTCCACGCCGGTGATGGCGGCCTTCACGCACATAGGGCGTGCCTCGCGCTTTACTGATGGCAGTTTCGGGGTCTATTACTGCGCGAGTACGCTGGATACCGCGATTAGCGAGACCCGCTTCCACATGGCACGCTTTCTGGCCGATACCGCGCAGCCCAGTCAGGAAATGACCATGCGCAGTTACGTCAATCGCGTGACGCAGCCACTGCATGACATTCGCGAGGGCCATGACGCCCTCTGTCAGCCAGACATGGCCAGCTACCCAGCCGGCCAAGCCTTTGCCGCCAGGTTGCGAGAAGCTGGCAGCTTCGGTTTGCTCTACCCCAGCGTGCGCCACGCTCAGGTGGATGCAAGCGCCGAGTGCGCGGCTATCCTGCGTCCGCCGGCGGTCAGTATTCCCATTCAGGGGCCGCATCTGCGGTATGTCTGGGATGGTCAGCATCAGGCCATGACGCATGTTCTGGAGGTGAAGGAACATCGGAAAGGGTGAGCCCGGTGCCAGTTTATCTCCTGAGAATTCGCGTTATCACGCGCCAATGGCATCCTGCGCCTCGAGGCGATGATTCCTGAGTGGGCACCTTGTGACTGAAACGTTGTCAGACGCATTTGCGTCACGATTCATGCAGCAAGGCCCCGCGACACCAGCTTGCCAAGTTGATGCATGCACCGACCAATGATTCAAAGCCGGAGTCATACATGAAGTTTCGTTCCCTACTTTTCGCCGTTGTCACGGCTGTCGTCGCCTGGGTGCCTGTCGCCCAGGCTGGGGCCATCACGATCAACGACGGTAGCCACGACGTCACCATTCCCGAGACTCCTGAGCGCGTGGTCGTGCTGGAATTCTCCTTCGCGGACTCCCTCGCCTCCATCGGTGTTCCCGCCGTAGGCGTCGCGGACGACAATGACCCGAAGCGGTTGCCAGCGGAAGTGCGCAATGTGCTGGGGGACTTCGCTTCCGTGGGTAAGCGTGCCCAGCCAAGTATCGAGGCTATTGCAGCGCTCAAGCCGGATTTGATCATCGCGGATGTCAATCGTCACACCAAGATGTATGACCAGCTGGCAGCTATCGCACCGACCTTGCTACTGCCATCGCGTGGTGAGGATTATGCCGAAAGCCTGGAATCGGCCCGCATCGTGGCCAAATCGGTCGGCAAGCGCGATGCCATGCAGGCGCGCCTTGAAAAGCATGCCGACATCATGGCGAGCTATGCCGAGAAGGTTCCCGATGGCGCCAGTGCCGTGTTTGCGGTAGCGCGCGAAGACAGCCTGTCTCTGCACGGCCCGGACTCCTATGACGGCTCTGTCCTCGAGGCTCTAGGCCTGGAGGTGCCGGATGCGGGGTCTGATTCCCAGAACTTCGTCGGGCTGGAGCAGTTCCTGTCCGTCAATCCGCAATACTTCATGGTGGGCGATTATCGTCATCCCTCCATTGTGGACAAATGGCAGAAAGAGCCACTCTGGCAAATGCTGACGGCCGTCAAACAGCAGCATGTCTATCATGTTGCCCCCAATGCCTGGGCCCGAAATCGCGGCATCATGGCCGCTGAGAAGATCGCTGCCGATGTTGCTGCGATGTTTGATGACCGTTATCAGGATGTCCAAAGCCGATAATGTCGCCCATATCACGTACCTCGAGCAGCCCCGCGCCTCGCGGGGTGTCTTCAGCCCTCTATGCCTTGCTGTCACTGATGGCACTGCTTGTGTTGAGCTGGTGGTCCTTATGGGCCTTCTCGACCTTTACTCTGACACCAGCCAACATCTGGCACTTTCTCCTGCAACGCCAAACTGGGGGCATGACCTCACAGATCATCGGTCAGATCCGTCTGCCGCGAACCCTGGCAACAATCCTGATCGGCGCTCTGCTGGGCATGGCAGGACTCTTGATGCAGGGCATCTCACGCAACAATCTCGCCTCTCCCAGCATGTTGGGCGTAACAGGTGGCGCAAGCCTTGGGCTGGCATTGGTCTCCAGCGGCGTGCTGCCCTTCTCTCTCCCGCTTGGTAATGCGCTGATTTCCGTGATTGGTGGCGGCGCTGCCTGGTTGATCGTCTTCATGCTGGGCGCTGCATGGTCGGCACAGGCCTCACGTGCGCGATTGGTGCTGGCAGGCATCACCGTGGCAGCACTTTGCGCCAGCATGACGAGACTCGTGGTACTGCTGGCGGAAGAGCGTGCCATGGGCGTATTGAACTGGCTGGCCGGCTCGATGGTAGGAGTGCGATGGCCAGAAGTATGGCTGCTGTGCGTCGTGTTCGTGCCAGCCTTCCTGCTGTGCATCGTGCTGGCCAAGCCGCTCAATTTGTTGAACCTCGGGGATGAGAATGCCCAATCACTGGGCGTGTCCCTGACGCGCCTGCGCGTTCTTGCCTTCACCGCTGGCACGATCATGGTAGGCGTCACGGTAGCCGTGGTTGGACCTATCGGCTTCATCGGCTTGATGGCACCCAATATCGCGCGACGCCTGATTGGTGTGGACTATCGCCCGCTGGTGCTGGGCAGCTCGCTGTGTGGTGCCATCCTTCTGCTCGTCTCCGATATCATTGGTCGCTGGGTCGCGTTCCCTTCCGAGACACCTGCAGGCGCGATTACCGCCTTGATCGGCGCGCCTTTCTTCCTCCTGATGGCGAGGAAGCTGTGATGACTGCCACATGGAAACTGAGCCTCCTGTCTGTCACATCGGCGATGATGCTGCTGCTGGCACTGATGCTGGGAGAGCATACCGTCAGCCTGCCCGACATCACGCGAATGCTGCTGCAGCACGATGCGCAGGATTTCGTGGTCTGGAACCACCGTTTGCCGAGAAGCCTGATCGCACTGCTGACTGGCGCGGCGATGGGAGTTTCCGGCGCACTGGTTCAAGGCATCATCCGCAACCCATTGGCATCACCGGATATCTTGGGCGTGACGCAAGGTGCTGGCTTGGCACTCAGCATTGCCCTGCTCATCTTTCCTACCACACCTCCCGAACTTCTCCCGCTGGTGGCAGGCATTGGCGGCTTCTGCGGCGCCGCACTGTTGATGTCCTACCATATCGATGATTTCGAGCCGGTCCGCTTTGCGTTGACTGGCATCGCGATCTCGGTAACGTTCTCCGGGATCACCGAGTTCCTGTTACTGACCCACCCTACCGAGGTCAACACCGCTCTGCTGTCACTCACGGGCAGCCTCTGGGCACGTGGCTGGGAGCAGATCTGGCCTGCGGCGTCTCTGGTGCCGATGCTGATCGCCTCGTTGCTGCTAGCCAAGCCTCTGGATCTGACGGCACTAGGTGATCAGTCCGCCGCCGCACTGGGCGTGCGGATGAGCTGTCTTCGCTGGTGTGCTCTAGGGCTTGCGGTGATGATGGTCTCGGTCTCGGTATCCATCGTCGGGCCGATCACTTTCGTGGGGCTGGTCTCGCCACATATCGCACGCAGGATCGTGGGTGGCAGACACCTTCAGGTACTGCCTGCCGCGGCGATCATTGGTGCGATGATTCTGCTGCTGTCGGACACCGTGGGGCGAGCACTGATGCCACCTTCAGAAATCCCCGCTGGAGTACTTACCGCCATCGTCGGTGCGCCGTACTTCCTGTGGTTGCTTTACAAGGTCAAATAGATGACAAGCGCGACGATTCTCGAGATCAACGACCTCAAGCTGGGCTATGGCAATAGCGTTATCATCGATGGACTGGATGTCGAGATCCCCAAGGGTAAGTTCACTGCACTGGTTGGCCCGAATGGCTGCGGCAAGTCCACACTGCTCAAGAGTCTCGCACGGACTCTGCCACCGTCTCGCGGCACCATCACATTGAAGGGCAAGTCGATTCACAAGACATCGGCCAAGGCATTGGCGCGCGAGATCGCCTTCCTGCCGCAGGTGCTGACCATTCCAGAGGGGATCAGCGTACGCGAGCTGGTGGGGTATGGACGAAGCCCTTACAACGACCTCTGGGGCCGACTGAAAGCCAGCGACCGCAGGATCGTCGATGAGGCAATCGAACGCGTTCAGATAGGCGAGCTGGCCGATCGATGGCTGCACGATCTGTCCGGTGGCCAACGACAGCGCGCATGGCTGGCAATGGTGCTCGCACAGCGTGCGCCCCTGGTACTGCTGGATGAGCCGACAACTTATCTGGACATCAATCACCAGGTGGAGTTAATGGACATGATCCGTGACATGGTCGCGCAGGGACAGACGGTCATCGCCGTGCTGCATGACTTGAACCAGGCCTTTCGTCATGCCGATCACATCATCATGCTCAAGGAGGGGCGTTTGGCGATCAGCGCCTCTCCCGAAGAAGCCGCGACGTCAGAGTTGATGCAGCAGGTCTTCTCGGTGGAAGCGGAGATTCATCCCGACCCGCTGGCAGGTTCGCCAATGGTCATCGTTCGACAATCGCCCTGTGAACGGCAGCCGTCCCCCGCAGCCTGACACCTCGAGACTCTGATGACACAACGCCCGCGCTGCCAATGGAAATCTGTGTGGCAGCGCGGGCGTTGTGTCTCTATCTTTCAGCTCAGCGCTCAGTGGGCAAAATTACGCGTTGGCATGCAGCTCGGCCACACCGTAGATGCGCTTGAGCATCGCATGCAGGCCGTTGGAACGTGTCGGCGAGAGGTGCTTGTCGAGGCCGAGCTCATTGAGGAAGGTCGGCTGGGTGGCGACGATTTCCTGCGGCGTCCGGTCGTTGTAGATGCGCAGTACCACGGCGATCAGGCCTGCCACAATGGCGGCGTCCGAGGTCGCCTGGAAATGCAGGCGCTGCTCGCTGCCTTCGCCACGCACTTCAGGATGAATCCAGACGTTGGACTGGCAGCCGTCGATCTTGGTCTCAGGGCCTTTCAGTGCTTCCGGGTATTCCGGCAGCGCCTTGCCCATGTCGATGATGTACTGATAGCGGTCCATCCAGTTGTCGAAGAAGCTGAATTCCTCGACCAGTTCCGCCTGCGCTTGTTGCGCGTCGCTCATGCTGACTCCCGATGATGTCACTGCAAATGTCTGAAGATACGCTGTCGCCATGATAACGCCTGACCTCGCCGGACGCACGGCGCCTTCGGGCCTGAGCGTGTGTGACAACGCTCATTGGTCGTGCTCTGGCGCCTCAGGCGGATGGCCTGGCGTCGCCAGCGAATGTCTGGTCATCTGCTGCTGCCACTCGCTGTCCTCGGCGTGCAGGTAGCGAGATGTTGTATCCAGTCGCGAGTGTCTGGCGGAGCGCGACAGAAAGCGCAGCTCTACCCCGGCCTGTGCCTGATGGGTGATCGCGGTGTGGCGCAGCCAGTGAGGGCTTGCCTGATCGAGGGTGCGTGCCATCAGCTCGCTGGCATCGCCGGGGCTCTGGATTCGCTGGCGCATGTCGTTGGCGGCCTGGGAAAAAGCCTGCTTGATCAAGCGGTAGAGCTGGTTGTCGCCGAGCGGTGTCGTGCCATCCAGACGTGCCAGCAACGGCAGCGACTCATCGGTGGGCAGTGCCTGCGGCAGATCACTGAGCCCGCGCAGGCGTCGCCAGCGAACCAACGCCTCGAGCATCGGCGGCGGCAACGGAATCTCGGCTAGCTTGGCGCCCTTGCCTATCACCCGCCACCACCACTGACCTTCCCGCTTGACGATATCGCCCATCCTCGCGGCGGCCATTTCCGCGATGCGGGGCGCCATCAGATAGGCGAATGCGAACAGAAAGCGCTGGCGCTCGGCCATGAAGCGCTCGCGGGACACTCCGTCCTCAGGTGAAGCGCCGACCGGTGTCAGCTCCTCGCAATGCGCTTCGATACGCCCCCACAGCCAGTCCCACAAGGGGCGCTCGAGATAGCGTTCGATGCGCAGCGTGCGGTTGTCCATCCGGCGCTTGTCGCGCATCAGGCGGAACGGGTTGCGTGACAGGTAGCCAGCCTCGATCAGCCAGGCATACATGCCCTGTAGAATCACCAGGCTCTGACGGCGGCTGGCGGGGGCCAGCGGGCCGCGAAAGGGTCGCCACTGCGGATGCTTGCGGGCGCGCACGCTGCCGATCCAGACCTCTGCAGGCTGAGGGTCGGCCAGAAACGCCTCGAAGTGCTCAAGGCGTTCGCGATCCAGACTGGTCAGGGCAGATCCTCTGCCCTGCTCTCCCTCGGCCTTGAGCCATAGCAGCAGGCGCTCCGCTTCCTTGCGATAGGCACGAAGCGTCTGAGCGCTGTGGCGATATTCGTTGAGCCAAGAGGCCACGGCCTCGACATCCGTCCGGGCGCGAATCAGTGAGCGATCATCAGTGGTCGTTAGCTGGGCATGCTGCTGCGCTCTGGATAGCTCGCCCTCCAGATGCCCGACCAGCGCCGTGATGCCGTCATGTGTGCTTTCTTCCACCGATCAACTCCCGTTGCTGCCTCTCGGCTGTATATCGCCCGTCGGCGTGTCATAACAGGCGTGCGCCGCTCTGTGGCGCCCCTGTCCTTCTCTTGTCTGCCCTTTCCTGCTCTGTCCTTCTCTGTTCTATCCAGGCTTGCCCTGTCCTCGGGGCTGATTGTGACGTTATGGCCATGATAATTCAAGATAAGGCGCGTAATCATGAATTTATAAGTCCTCCTGTATCGTAAATTACGCATTACGTAATATGTAATTATCTTTATCTTGTCAAAAAACATCGCTAAGATGGGCACCAGGCTGGGGGTGGACTGATGGCAGAAGAAGGCGAGCGGCATCCAAGGTATTGCTCTCGTCAGATGGTGTGGTCCATCCGCTGCCTTTACGTGTACGAGAGCGCGTGCTGGAGAGTGGTAGTTGGCCGCGCTTCGTGGCGTAATGGCGGTCAAGCAGCAACGACTGACGACGTATCAATGACGGACTACGGACGGAGATTCCCATGGCGCGCACTGGCGTCCAGTACGAGG
Organism: Cobetia sp. UCD-24C; assembly: GCF_001306765.1. Lineage (NCBI taxonomy): Bacteria > Pseudomonadati > Pseudomonadota > Gammaproteobacteria > Oceanospirillales > Halomonadaceae > Cobetia > Cobetia sp. UCD-24C. The sequence goes on from NZ_LJTD01000008.1 coordinate 142,153, forward strand.
ATGTACAACGAGCCATCGAGTCACTGATGGCACGGGGCGAGGCCCCGAGCGTGCAGAAGATTCGTGAAGTGCTGGGGACCGGCAGCTTCACCACCATCAGCGATCACCTGCGTGACTGGCGCCAGCGGCGCGCCGAGAAACGTGACGAACCGCTGAGTCAGGCCATGCCTGACAGTCTCACCGAGACCCTGGCCACGGTCTGGAAGGAGGCGCAGTCACTGGCCAATGAAAGCCTGGTGCACTATCGCCAGGAAGCGGACAAGCAGACCGTCGAGGCGCGTGAGGCCGAAGCGCAGGCACAGCGCCGCGCGGAAGATGCCGAACAGCGTCTCAGCGCCCTGTCCGAGCAATTGGCCCAGGTGCAGGCGCGCCTTGAAGAGCGTGTGCAGGCCTTGGCGACGTTGACCAATGAGCAGGAGCATTGGCAGCAGCTGCAGGACAAGCTCGAAAAGCGTCTGTCCCTGGCCCAGGAAGACATCGCGGCCATGGAGCGCACGCGCGAAGTGGACCACGAGCGCCATCAGCAGGCGATTCAGGCGCAGGAAAGCGAGTGGAAGGAGCGCCTCGCACAGGAAGAGGCGCGCCATGAGGCCAGTGAAACGCGCCTGATGAAGATGCTGGATGATGCGCGCCTCGAGAAGAGCGAGCTCGACAAGCAGCATCGACGCCGTCAGGAGCAGCTCGAGAAGCGCGTCGAGCGTCTCGATGCCCAGGCAGCCGAGCAACGCAAGCAGCTGCAGGAAGAAGAGCGTCGCCGCTTTGAGGAGAGCTCGGCTCGCCAGCAGCGCGAGACGGAGCTCAAGGACATGCGCGCGCAGCTGGAGCACTCCTCGGCGGAATACTCACGCCTGGAGGCCCAGCTGGGGCAGCTGACGCATGAGAACAAGCTGCTCAAGGAACGCCTGGCCTTTGCGCCCTTGCCGCCCTTCGTATGCTGAAAGCCTTGCCGAGTGATCGCCACGCACTTGCGGCGTGATGATCTCCATGACTGACGTGATGCAATGCACACGAAAACGCCGCCCTGATGGGCGGCGTTTTTTGTCAGTGCTGTTGAGATATCAAAACCGTCAGTGTCGTGATGGCGACGCCATCGGGTGAACCAGGTTGTCAAAAGTGTGGCGAACATCTCACAGCAGCTCTTCCGCGACCAGCGCCAGACGTGAGCGCTCGACACACTTGAGTGTCACGTGACTGGCATGCGGCCACGAGCTGAAGCGCTGCACTGCCACCGCCAGGCCGCAGGTGTTGGCGGTCAGATAGGGAGTGTCTATCTGGCCCACATTGCCCAGCAGTACCACCTTGGTGTTGGCGCCCGCCCGTGTCAGCAGGCCCTTGAGCTGCTTGGGCGTCAGGTTCTGGGCTTCATCGATGATCAGGAAGGTATCGCTCAGCGTGCGGCCACGCATGAAGGATGGTGAACGAATCTGGACACGATTGCCGATCCAGGCGCGCGTGGCCTCCTCGTTCCAGGCGCTGGTGCCTTCTCCCTCCTTGCGCAGCAGGTTGTCCATGTTGTCATGGAAGGCTCCCATCCACGGCGACATCTTCTCTTCTTCGGTGCCGGGCAGAAAGCCGATCTCTTCGCCCATCGCGATCGGCGCGCGGGTGAAGATGATGCGCTCGAAACGCTTCTTCTCCAGTGTCTGCTCGAACGCGGCAGCCAGCGTCATGTAAGTCTTGCCGGTGCCTGCACTGCCCGCGATCGACACCATGTCGACGCTGTCGTCCATCAGCAGGTTGAGGGCGAAGTTCTGGCGACTGTCATGGGCATTCACCCCCCAGGCGCTGCGCTCGTTGCGATAGTTCTGCAGCACTTCCAGGCGTGCATAGTCGTGCTCCAGCTCGCGCACGATGGCCTCGAAGCTGGCGCCATCATCCCCATCACAATCCGCGATCAGCATGCCCGGGTACCAGTCCTTGGGCATCTGGCCTGACAGCTCATAGAAGGTGCGATGGTGCTCGCGCGTGACGGTGACATCGACCTGCATGTCGTCCCAGACGCCCTGGCCGTCGTGGCCGGCCTCATGAAAGAGCTTGACGCCCTCGATCATGGCGTCGCTGTCGGTGAAGGCGCGATCCGTTAGATAGTCTTCCACCGCCATGCCCAGGGCGGCGGCCTTGATGCGTAGGTTGATGTCCTTGGTCACCAGGATGACCGAGGCGTCCTGACAGCGTGCAGACAGGCTGCGAGTCTCGGCGAGAATACGATTGTCGGCGCAGGCGTCGCTCTGATCGACATGGCCGGAGAGGAAGTGAAGGTTGCCCGCGCCATTCATGGAAGGCGGGAGCGGAATTCCACGCAGGATTTCCTGAGGTGTGACATCCGCGGTGAGATCGGACAGCGTGCGGCTGATCTGGCGGGCGGTATGGGCAATCTCCTTGTTGCCATTCTTGTGCTTGTCCAGCTCCTCCAGCACCGTCATCGGGATGACGACATCATGCTCGTCAAACTGGAACAGGGCTGAGGGGTCGTGAATCAGCACGTTGGTATCGAGGACGTACAGACGACGGGACTGCTTCTCGACTCTTACCATTGGCGACATGCCTTCCGTTGGAGTGTGCCCCTTGAAGCTAGCATGATGAATATGTCGATCGTGTTGCAAAAACGCGTTCATATTTCACGCTAGCCTTGCAGACAGGTCACGCAAGGCAGGCGCATACTGTTGCTCCCTCATGAAATGCCCTCTTGCCTGGCGCCTGACAGCATCATGCTGAGCAGCGCCAACCTGTAGCAGAGAGAGCCAGCCGCGCCGCACGCAAAGTCAGCGCCTCAGGTATAAGACAGCGCCGCAGGCATGAAAAAGCCGCCCACCGAGCATCTCGGGGGCGGCTTTTGTTTATCCCCTCACGGCATCCGCCGTGAGGGTTGGCGCTGAAACGCTATCTTGTCGAGCGGATAGCGCTGCGGCGTCAGGCAACAGCGGGGTGCTGACGACGTCGACGTACCTGCAGGAAGCCGATCAGCCACAGCAATGCCAGTGCCGGCAGCATGGCGATTTCCTTCGGCGGACGCTCAGCCGTCTGCTGGATGCCATCGATGGTGTAGTCGAAATCGATGCCGGCCTGCTGTGCCACGCTGCCGTACTCGATCATGCTGACCAGTACCTGCTCGTCGCTGATATCCAGCGTCAGGCCGACATCGGTCAGACGGGCTTCGCCACTCTCGGCGTCAGAGACCGGCAGCAACACGGTCTTGGAGACCTCGTCGCCGTCCAGATTGATGCCCGAGACGTGAATCGGCAGCTTGCTGTCCACCGGCGCTTCGGCGATCAGCGTCTCGATCTGCTGCGGCGCGGCCATGGTGGTCGGCGGATAGATCATGTCCCACCAGTAGCCCGGACGGAACAACGTGAAGGTGATCAGCAGCAGACCGATGGTCTCGTACCAGCGCGTACGCGTCAGCCAGTAGCCTTGCGTCGCCGCCGCGAAGACCAGCATCGCCGCGACGGCCGAGGCCACCGTGATCGCCAGGTGCCAGTAGCTGTCGATGTTCATCAGCAACAGGTTGGTATTGAAGATGAACATGAACGGCAGGATCGCGGTGCGGATATCGTAGGTGAAACCCTGGATACCGGTCTTGATCGGGTCTGCCTTGGCGATCGCGGCCGCCGCGAAGGCGGCTAGCCCCACCGGTGGCGTGTCATCGGCCAATATCCCGAAGTAGAACACGAACAGGTGCACGGCGATCAGCGGCACGATCAGGCCGTTTTCCGCGCCCAGATTGACGATGACAGGTGCCATCAGCGTCGAGACGACGATGTAGTTGGCAGTCGTCGGCAGGCCCATGCCCAGGATAAGGCTGATCACGGCGGTGAAGATCAGGATCAGCATCAGGTTGCCGGCCGAGATGAACTCGACGAAGGCGGTCATCTTGAGGCCCAGCCCGGTCAGGGTCACGGTGCCCACGACGATACCTGCCGCCGCGGTGGCCACACCGATGCCGATCATGTTCTTGGCACCGATCACTAGGCCATGGAAGAGGTCTTCGCCACCGCGTTGTGCGGCGCCGCCGACATTGCCTTCCTTGCGGAAGATGGCCACCAGCGGACGCTGGGTCACGGTGATGAAGATCATGAACAGCACGGCCCAGAAGGCCGATAGCCCCGGTGACATGCGTTCGACGGTCAGGCACCACACCAGTACCACGACCGGCAACAGGAAGTAGAGACCGACCTTGACGGTCGGGCCGACCGGCGGCAGTTCATCGATGTCGCCTTCCCCAAGCTCCGGGAAGCGTGCCGAATAGGCGATCAGTGCCACATAGGAAGCCAGCAGCAGCGGCAGCACGATCCAGACCGCGCCATCCCCCGCCAGGGTCTTGATCCAGCCGATGCCGTAGTAGACGACCAGCGTGAGTATCCCCATGCCAATGAAGACGGTCAGGAAGGTCAGCAAGGTCGCGATCATGCTGGTCTTCTGGGTGCGCTTGAGGCCTTCCATGCCGGCCTTGCACGCTTCCAGGTGCACGATGTAGATCAGGGCGATGTAGGAGATCAATGCCGGCAGCAAGGCATGCTTGATGACGTCAAGGTAAGGAATGCCGACATATTCGACCATCAGGAAGGCCGCGGCGCCCATGATCGGCGGCGTCAGCTGGCCATTGGTGGACGCAGCCACTTCCACGGCGCCCGCCTTGGTGGCCGGGAAGCCGACCTTCTTCATCAGCGGGATGGTGAAGGTGCCGGTGGTGACGACGTTGGCGATGGAGGAGCCGGAGATGATGCCGGACAGGCCAGAGGCGACGACGGCGGCCTTGGCCGGTCCGCCCCGCATGTGGCCGAGCATGGAGAAGGCCATGCGGATGAAGTAGTTGCCGGCGCCAGCACGTTCCAGCAAGGCACCGAACAGCACGAACAGGAACACGAAGTCGGTGGAAACGCCGAGCGCGACCCCGAATACCCCTTCCGTGGTCAGCCACTGGTGGCCGAGCAGCTTGTTGAGGCTGGCCCCGGCATGCGCGATGACATCGGGCATGTAGGCGCCGAACAGGCTGTAGAGTAGAAAGACGCTGGCGACGACCGCAAGGGGCGGCCCGAGTGCGCGACGCGTGGCTTCCAGCAGCAGGACCAGGCCGATTCCCGAGAACACCAGGTCCACGGTGGTATAGGCGCCAGCGCGACGTGCCAGTTCATCACTGAAGATCAGCACATAGGCGACACCCGCCACGGCGAAGATCGCCAGGGCCCAGTCATAGAGGGGAATGCGATTGGCGGGAGCACCCTTGTAGGCCGGGTACGCCACGAAGGCCAACGAGATAGCAAAACAGAGATGCACGGCGCGCGCGGTGTCGGAATTGAGCAGTGACAGCGGCGAGGCGTGATAAAGCTGGAACAACGACCATGCCAGTGGAATCAGCCACATGAAGTGGCGGCCCACGAAGCCCACGGGATGACGGCCGCCGGTTTCCGACTCCAGCATCTCGAGGACTTCAGCATCATGATGCGTCTCGGCGTCTGGCGCCTGAGACGTTGCTGCAGTTTGGGTTTTGGTCATTTTTTGTGATCCGGTACGCGAGTCAGGCGATGGCTGACAGGTCACCTTCTTGCTCGACCAGAAGGCCCTGCTCAACCACATGCTTATCAAGCTGGTTACGTCTTCAGTATGTCCGGCCTGACAGATGTTTCCATTGATTCACCCGTTCAGGGCGTAAATTTCCTGAACGATTCCTTGAACGGGCAGCGAGCTAGGCTCGTGACGAGCGTGAGACCTTGCCTGGTCACGCTTGTCCATGCTGCGGCTGCCGTCACGCCACTTGCCACTCGCAGGCAAGTCCTGGCGGCGCGCTGACGGCGGGTGTCTCTGCTGTGCTTTCCCTGCTCGGCCTTTTCCTGGTTGGCCTTTTCCTGCTCGACCTGAGTGGCCGCCCGGGAATGCAGACTTTCCACAAGCACGGAGACCGCAACGAGTGCGGTCTCCGGGAATTCCCTGTGCTCCCTGTGCTCGGATCCCTGAGCGCAGGGTGAGCGTTCATGCACGGCGCCTCGCAGGCGAGGCGCGCAGGGCATATCACTCGCTCAGCAGGCCAGCTTCCTTGTAGTACTGCTTGGCGCCATCGTGCAGCGGCGCCGTCAGGGAAGCATTGACCATCTCTTCCTTCTTCAGGACCTGGAACGCCGGGTGCAGGCGCTGGAACTGATCGAAGTTGTCGAACACGGCCTTGACCACTTCGTAGGCGACGCGGTCTTCGACTTCGGCACTGGAGACGATGGTTGCGCGGACACCGAAGGTGGTCACGTCGTCATCGTTGCCGCGGTACATGCCACCCGGGATGGTCGCGACGGAGAAGTAAGGCTTCTCTTCGACCAGCTTGGTGACGGCGTCGCCGGTGACATTGACGATATTCGCGTCACAGGTGGTGGTCGCTTCCTTGATGGAGCCGGACGGGTGACCCACGACGTAGACGTAACCGTCGATCTTGTTGTCACACAGTGCGGAAGACATCTCGGAGGCCTTGAGCTCGGAGGCCACGGAATACACGCTGGTGTCCTTGTCCTGCGAGGACAGCAGAGTGTCGATGGTCGAGCGCTGACCGGAACCCGGGTTGCCGATGTTCATGCGCTTGCCTTCCAGCTGGTCGAACTCGGTCACGCCGCTGTCCTTGCGAGCGACGACGGTGAACGGTTCCGGGTGCAGGGAGAACAGTGAACGCAGGTCCTTGTTCGGGCCGAAGTCTTCGAAATCGCCCTTGCCTTCATAGGCATTGTAATGCGCGTCAGACTGGGCAACGCCCATGTCCAGCTCGCCGGTACGGATGCTGTTCAGGTTGTAGCCCGAACCGCCCGTGGACTCGACGCTGCAGCGAATGCCGTGTTCGGCCTTGCCACGGTTGACCAAGCGGCAGATTGCACCACCAGCCGGATAGTAAACGCCTGTTACACCGCCGGTGCCGATGGTTACGAAGGTCTGCTCGGCGGCGCTGGCGCCTCCGGAGATCCCCATCAGGCCAAGACCTGCGGTCGCGACCGCCGCTGTCAGCGACTTCTTGATCATGGTCATGTTGAAACTCCCTTTGCTGGCTTGTTATTGGTCTTGCCGTCGTGCACCTCGATACCTGCCAGACCCTTGCTTGTATCGCGTGTGAAACAGGCCGATTTTCAGGCTTATCCACTGCCACATGGCTGATATTTCAGTAATTTGAGGTGCATAACGCTGCACTGAGACTAGCATAGCTGAAGTGCGCGAGTACCAGCTTGTCATGCTTTATGCTACGAAAGGTGTAGGTGTTGGCAGTGAACTGCGCAGACAGCGACTTGTCCCTCGCCTATCGAGGATTGCCACTTCCTCATTGCGTGCAACTTTCAGCGCGGATTGAGATAGTCGCTGCTGCTGACTGTGTAACCTGCACCGTTACTCAGTAACCATGGCTCCCCTTTCGCAGTTGATTTGCGCCTGGGAGCACGCAGAAGACGCATGCAAAAACGCCCCACGGCAAGGCCGTGGGGCGTTCTGTTTTCGATGTTCTGTTTCGACGTTCAGTCTTTTCGAAGCTCAGTCATTTCGACGAACCGTCTTTGCGACTGGCTTGTCAGGTGCGCGTGACACTGCGCATGGTGACGAACTCTTCCGCTGCCGTCGGGTGAATGCCCACGGTCAGGTCGAAGTCGGCCTTGGTCAGGCCGGCACGCACGGCGATGCCGATGCCCTGCATGATCTCACCCGCTTCATCACCGACCATGTGCACGCCGACGACCTTGTCGCTGGCGTCATCGACGATCAGCTTCATCAGGCTGCGCTCATCGCTGCCGGACAGGGTGTGCTTGAGCGGACGGAAGTCAGCGGTGTAGACGCGGATGCTGTCGAACTTCTCGCGCGCCGCTTCCTCGCTGAGGCCGACGGTACCGATGTTCGGATGACAGAATACCGCTGTCGCGATGCTGTCGTAGTCCAGACCACCCACGACGCCGTCGCCGAAGTGCGCACGTACCAGGTGCATGGCTTCTTCAAGTGCCACCGGCGTCAGTTCCGGACCGCCGATGATGTCGCCCAGCGCGAGGATGGACGGGGTGGTGGTCTCGAAGCGCTCGTTGACGCGCACGGTGCCATCGACATTCAGCGCCACATCGACATTCTCCAGCCCCAGGCCTTCGATGTTCGGCTTGCGACCGGTGGCAGCGAGGATGCAGTCCACTTCCAGCACCTGGCCATCGCTCAGGCGCACGCTGTAGACGTCGCCCTGCTTGTCGATGGACTCGACCGTGGTGTTGAAGTGCAGGTTGACGCCCTTCTTGGCCATCTCGTCACGCGTGAACTCGCGCACTTCGTTGTCGAAGCCGCGCAGGAACAGGTCGCCGCGATAGCTCAGATGCGTCTCGGCACCCAGACCATTGAAGATGCTGGCGAACTCGACGGCGATATAGCCACCACCGATGACGAAGAAGCGCTTCGGGAAGCTTTCCAGATCGAAGATGCGGTTGGAATCCAGCGCATGTTCACGACCCGGGAAGTCCGGCAGGAACGGCCAGCCACCGGTGGCGACCAGAATCTTGGCCGCAGTGTGACGCTCGCCATTGACGACGACGGTGTTGGCATCGGCGATGCTGGCACGGCCTTCGATCAGCGTGGCGCCGGAATTGTTGAGCAGATTGCGATAGATGCCGTTCAGACGAGAGATCTCGGCGGTCTTGCGATCACGCAGGGTCGCCCAGTCAAAGCGCGGGGCGTCGCCCAGATCCCAACCGAAGCCGGCGCTGTCCTTGAAGGAGTCATGATAGTGGGCAGCGTAGGAGTAGAGCTTCTTGGGCACGCAACCGACATTGACACAGGTACCGCCGAGGTAGCGGTCTTCTGCCACGGCAACGCGGGCGCCGGTCGCGGCGGCGGTCCGGGCAGCGCGAACGCCGCCGGAGCCGGCACCAATGACGAACAGGTCGAAGTCAAACTGGCCTGTCGCAGGCTGATGGGTCTGATCGGTCACGGGAATCTCCTTGATGAATTGGCCACATGGTATCAGGACTCGCGCGGCCTCGGGAGTCCCGTGTCGCTGGGCACGGTTACCCGCGTATCGGCCTTCAGGTTGACCCTGTGGCCTCTGACACGGTAAATATGTCCAACAAGCATGTTAGACAAAAGTTACAACGTGCTGGCACAGGGGCTAGCACCGTCATTGGCGAAGCGCTCTGCGGGCGCGTAACATTGTTGCTCGTAACACTGTCGCTCGTAGCATTAGCGCTCTGACGTCTTGCCTGACGCTGCCGTGAATGCCTGCCTCATGGGCCTGAGCCAAGAGGCTCTGCGCCCGAGAGGCACCACGGCCAACGCCCCTGTGCGACAACCGTCCCCTGCCCCCGTCATTTGAAAAGTGGTCTCCCTGCCATGAGCAATATCGAAAAGCTGCTTGAGCAAAACAAGGTCTGGGCTGAATCCATGACCGAGCGCGACCCTGAGTTCTTCAAGCGCCTATCGGACCAGCAGAATCCTGACTTTCTGTGGATCGGCTGCTCGGATTCCCGCGTACCGGCCAACCAGATCATCGACCTGCCGCCCGGCGAAGTCTTCGTTCATCGCAATGTCGCCAACCTGATCCACTACAACGACATGAACGCGTTGTCGGTGATCCAGTACGCTGTCGATGTCCTGAAGGTCGAGCACATCATGATCGTCGGCCATTACGGTTGTGGTGGCGTGCGTGCCTCGATCACCGGCGGTGACAATGGCATGGTCGACTACTGGCTGCACACCCTGCGTGAGCTCTACAACCTGCACTATGACGAGCTCAAGGACCTGCCGCTGGATGAGCAGGTCGACCGCATGTGCGAACTCAATGTCCGCTCTCAGGTGCAGAACCTGGCCAGAACCAAGATCCTGCAGCGTGCCTGGGAGCGCGGTCAGAAGCTGGAAGTGCACGGCTGGGTCTACGGCCTGTCCGATGGTCGAGTGAACAACCTCGATTGCACCATCAGCAACCTGTCACAGGTGCCGCAGCTGTATCGTGTGGACCGCATCGAGCCTTTGCCGCAGCAGGACTGATCAGGCCGACCTGATCCAGCTGCCGGTGCCGCAGGATGCCGGTAGCAACATCAGCGCCCTCCGACGCGCCTCCCACCCGGGAGGCGCGTCGCGTTTCAGGCCTCGCGTGCGCGATCGCGCCTAACTGGGTCTGCTTTCTGCTCTTTGTCTCCCTCCCTGTTACTGTCCCTTTTTGCAATATCCTTGCTTGCCTCCTCGGCAACCCTTCGTCGGTTCTGATCACCTAGGGTTTGGCGTCCATTGAATGGAATCAGACCTGGCAGTCACCGGCGCTGGAAAGTCTTTCACGTGTTTTCAGCGCAGCGTTTGGGGATTTTACAGCGCAGTATCGACTCTGCAGGCCCTCGTGGAGGGCCTCTGAGGCGCAACTTTGGTCGCAGAACGCTAGGCGCACCAATCAAGTGCAGAGACTGCACGCAGTGAAGAATCACCGCCTATCCTGTCGGCTTTTCTACTGCTGATGGTGTCTGTTTATCGCTAGGTGGCGTGAAGCCGGATTGGCGGTATTCAGCGTACGCAATGTCTCTCAACCAGGCGCTGTCGGCTGATGGAACTGATATACACCACCGCCACACCGCCTCCCAAAAACTTGCAAGAACTCGATTATCACATCTATCTCAGGTGATTGATTCTATTGGGATCTTCTTGTCATGAAGGCTTGCAGCGTGAACGAGGCAGACCAGTGTCACGGTGGCTTGCCCAGCATATGGCAGGGCTGAATCGCTCCGTATTGCCCTGAGAGGAAGCGCGCGCAGTTTGCGGGGTTATTGAGGTGACAAATGGTGACGCTGTGTGACATCCGGGGTGTCGCTTCGTCGATCTCGCGCCCTGCACCAGCCTGGATGACGTTGCGTGGTCAGGAAAAGGCTATTCACCACCTGCATCCGGCTACTCAACATTTCGATTGTCCCGCGACCAAGTGACTCTCTACTGTTAGAACGCATCCTGCGTGTCTGCCTCGACAGCCGCGCAGGATCGCCACAACAACAATCAAACTACACAAGCAAAGGGATGCTCATGACCCGTCAGAATGCCCTCCAGTCTTTCTTGCCCAAGAAGACCCTGTGTGCGCTGATCGGCAGCGCGACATTGGCCATGGCGGCTCCGGCAATGGCCGAAGACGTCACCCTGCGCATGGCCTACGACGCTGACCCCGTGACCCTCGATATCCACGAGCAGCTTTCCGGCGGCACCCTGCAGCTGTCGCACATGGTCTACGACCCGCTGATTCGCTGGAACAAGGACCTCGGCTTCGATGGCCGCCTGGCCAAGAGCTGGGAGCGTGTCGATGACAACACCATGCGCTTCCATCTGCGCGAAGGCGTCAAGTTCCACTCCGGCAATGACTTCTCCGCCAAGGATGTGGTCTGGACCATCGAGCGCCTCAAGAAGAGTGCTGACTTCAAGGCCATCTTCGCACCCTTCACCGACGTCAAGGCCGTCGATGACTACACCGTGGACCTGGTAACCGACAAGCCGTTCCCGCTGGTGCTGAATGCCGCCACCTATATCTTCCCGATGGACAGCGCGTTCTATTCCGGTGAGACCGAAGACGGCAAGGCCAAGGATGAGATCGCCAAGGCGGCCAACACCTTCGCCTCACGTAACGAGTCCGGCACCGGCCCCTACAAGGTCGCGGACCGTCAGCAGGGCGTGAAGATCAGTTTCGAGCGCTTCGAGGATTACTGGGATACCGAATCGCCGGGTAACGTCGATGACATCGTGCTGACGCCGATCAAGGAAAACGCCACGCGTGTCGCGGCGCTGCTGTCGGGTGACATGGACTTCATCGCGCCGGTACCGCCGACCGACCTGGAACGTATTCGCAAGCAGGACGGCGTGCACCTGGTCGAGATGGGCGGCACCCGCATCATCACCTTCCAGATGAACCAGGAGCGTGTCGAAGCCTTCAAGGACAAGCGTGTCCGTCAGGCCGTCAACTACGCCATCAATCAGGAAGGCATCGCCCAGAAGCTGATGAAAGGCTTTGCGACCCCCGCCGCCCAGATGTCGCCGGATGGCTATCAGGGCCACAATCCTGAGCTGACGCCGCGCTATGACGTGGCCAAGGCCAAGGAGCTGATGAAGGAAGCCGGATACGAGGATGGCTTCGAGATCAGCATGATGGCGCCCAACAACCGCTATGTGAACGACGCCAAGATCGCCCAGGCCGTGGCCTCGATGCTGGCCAGGATCAACATCACGGTCGACCTGAAGACCCTGCCCAAGGCCCAGTACTGGCCGGAATATGATGCGCGCGCCGCCGACATGATGATGATCGGTTGGCACTCGGACACCGAAGACAGTGCCAACTTCTTCGAATTCCTGACCTTCTGCCCGGATGCCGACAGCGGTGTCGGTCAGTACAACTCCGGCAACTACTGCAATCCGGACGTCGACAAGATGGTCACCGAGGCCAACCTGGAAACCGACACCGAGAAGCGCGCCAAGATGTTGCAGGCCGCCGAGAAAGCCGTCTACGACGATGCCGGTTTCGTGCCGCTGCACTGGCAGAACCTGGCCTGGGGCGCGCGTGATGGCGTCAACATCGAGCCGGTGCTGAACGTGATGAACTTCCCGTACCTGGGGGATCTGGTCATCGACCAGAAGTGATCCCGCCGCGTGAGTGAGAGACAGGCACTGAACCGCCTTGCATCGTTCAGCGCCATGTTCCTGGCCACGCACCCCTCGCGACAGGCAAGTCAGGCAACCGGAGACAGCCTAAGCGAACTCTCTGGTTGCCCTGCTGACCTGAACGCGACGACTTACCCCCGCCTGTTCTTCCCCCTTGGTCATCGCCTCTCGGTGATGGGTTGGGGAGCCTGTGCCCGATGGCAGGCCAGCGACTGGCGGGATACCTGACACCCAGCGTGATCGGCCAGCATGGATAAGGCCGACGCGCGCGAGACCGTGATGTTCACGAGGAAGGTGGCGATCCATGATTGCCTTTCTGATCAAACGCCTGATGCACGCCGTACTGGTCATGTTCGTGATCAGCATCATCAGCTTCGCCATCCAGGACAACCTGGGCGACCCGCTGCGCGAGATGACCGGCCAGGCCGTGTCGGAAGCCCAGCGTGAAGTCATGCGCGATGAAATGGGCCTCAACGACCCCTTCATCACCCAATATCTGCGTTTTGCCGGCAATGCCCTGCAGGGCGATCTCGGCAACTCGTACTTCTACAAGCAGCCAGCGACCGAGGTGATTCTCAAGCACCTGCCCGCCACGCTGGAGCTGGTGATGGCCTCGAGCCTGATCATCATCCTGCTCTCGGCGCCCATCGGGGTGTTCGCGGCGATTCGCCCGCGCAACTGGCTGTCACGCCTGTTCATGGGTACCTCGATCATCGGTATCTCGGTGCCGGTCTTCCTGACCGCCATCGTGTTGATCCAGCTGTTCGCGATCGGCGTGACAGTGGACTGGTTCCCCAGCGACACCACCTGGGGCAGTGTCCTGAACGGCATGCTGTCCACCGATGGCGGCATGCCCTCCTACGGACGTGGTGAGCTGGTGCACGTCGCGGGCACCTGGTCGAGCGGCTTCTTCACCGCCGACGGCCTCTGGCACCTGGTGCTGCCGGCCATCTCGCTGGCCTCGATCATGCTGCCGCTGTTCATCCGCCTGATTCGTGCCGAGATGATGGAAGTGCTGCAGTCGGACTACATCAAGTTCGCGCGCGCCAAGGGTATCGGCCTCAAGCGTATCTACTTCCTGCACGCACTGAAGAACACCATGCTGCCGGTGATCACCGTCGGCGGAGTGCAGATCGGCACCATGGTCGCCTACACCATCCTGACCGAGACCGTCTTCCAGTGGCCGGGCATGGGCCTGATGTTCCTCGAGGCCATCACCCGCTCCGACATCCCGCTGATCGTGGCCTACCTGATGATGGTCGGCGTGATCTTCGTGATCACCAACACCCTCGTCGATCTGATCTACGGACTGGTCAACCCCACCGTCAAGCTTGCGGGGAAACCGGCATGAGCCAATCCAATACCCAATCGAGCAACGCGCCCGTCACCCCGAAGACCAGCTCCATCGTGGTCCCTGGCCGTTGGCAGCGTTTCCGCGAGTCCTACCTGGTCTACAGCTTCAAACGTGACTGGATGGCTCAGGCCTGTCTGCTGGTGTTCATCGCCATGGTGCTCGGGGCCTTCCTCGCGCCGTGGATTGCCCCGGCTGACCCCTATGACCTGGCCAGTATCGACATCATGAACTCGGAGCTGCCGCCGGCGTGGATGGCGGGCGGTGATCCGGCCTTCCTGCTGGGCACCGATGCCCAGGGGCGTGATCTGCTCTCCACCATCCTCTACGGCACGCGCGTGTCGCTGTTGATCGGCTTCGGCGCGGTCATCCTGCAGGCACTGCTCGGCGTGACCTTCGGGCTGCTGGCGGGCTATCTGGGCGGGCGCATCGATGCCTTCCTGATGCGCATGGCCGATATCCAGCTGTCATTCTCGACCCTGATGGTGGCCATCGTGGTGGGCGCCATCATCAAGGCGACCTTCGGCGGCGCCGCCTTCTCGGATTACGCGCTGATCCTGTTGATCCTGATCATCGGGCTGGCGGAATGGCCGCAGTATGCGCGTACCGTTCGCGCCTCGGTGCTGGCGGAGAAGAACAAGGAATACGTCGATGCCGCGCGGGTAATGGGCTTCCGCTCCCGTCGCATCATGTTCCGTCACATCCTGCCCAACACCCTGTCGCCGATCTTCGTCATCTCCACGGTGCAGATCGCCAACGCGATCATCTCGGAGGCGGCGCTGTCCTTCCTCGGTCTCGGCATGCCGGAGACCCAGCCGTCGCTGGGGTCACTGATCAAGTCCGGCTTCGACTACCTGCAGTCAGGCAGCTGGTGGATCACGCTGATCCCCGGTGGCGTGCTGATCGTGCTGGTCCTGGTCATCAACCTGCTGGGCGACTGGCTGCGTGATGTCATGAACCCGCGTCTCTACAAGGGCTGAAGCCGAGAGGAGTCAAGACAATGGCACTACTTGAAGTCAACAACCTCGACGTCCGCTTCGCCATGCGAGGCGGTGAGGTGCGCGCCCTGCGCGACGTCAGTTTCACTCTGGAACGCGGTGAGCGCCTGGGGATCGTCGGTGAATCGGGGGCCGGCAAGTCGGTCGCGGCCTTCACCATCCTGAATCTGATCGCCAAGCCCGGCTACATCGCCGGCGGCGAGATCAAGTTCGATGGTGAAGTGCTCAACACCCTCAAGCCCAAGGCGATGCAGTCGATTCGCGGCAACCGCATCTCGATGATCTTCCAGGACCCGATGATGACGCTCAATCCGGTGCTGACCATCGGCGAGCAGATGATCGAGTGCCTGAAGGCGCACCGCCGCATCTCGCGCAAGGATGCGCGCGCCATCGCCCTGCACAAGCTCAATCAGGTCTTCATTCCCTCACCGGAAAAGCGCCTGGATCAGTACCCCCATGAGCTGTCCGGCGGCATGCGTCAGCGCATCATCATCGCCATCGCGCTGCTGCTGGACCCGGACATCATCGTCGCCGATGAGCCGACCACCGCGCTGGATGTGACCATCCAGGCCGAGATCATGGAGCTGTTGCTGCTGCTGTGCGAGAAGCACAACGTCGGGCTGATCCTGATCACCCACGACCTGGGCGTGGTCAGCCAGGTCACCCAGCGCACCCTGGTGATGTATGCCGGGCGCGTCATCGAACAGGGGCCGACCCGCGAGATCATCAATGATGCTCAGCACCCCTACACCCAGGGGCTGATCAACGCCCTGCCCCAGATGGCCACTCCGGGCAGCCGTCTGAACCAGATTCGTGGCTCGATGCCGACCCTGACCAAGATTCCGGCCGGTTGCGCCTTCAATCCGCGCTGTGACTTCGCGGCGAATATCTGCCTCGAGAAGGTGCCGGCCTTTGCCCATTCCGGCAACTGCAAGGTGGCCTGTCATATGGTCGATGCCATGGTGGCCGGCGAGCGCTGGACCCCGATCATCACCGATGCCAACGGCAATGGCGCCACTCCCACTGACAGCCACCGCACGGAGGTGAACGCATGAGCGCGGCAATTCTGAAGGACGCTCAGTCCTCCTCCCAGGCCTCCACCCGTGTAGATAGCGCCGAGCTTGGCGAAACCCTGGTGGAAATCCGTGATCTCGAGAAGCGCTTCTCGTTGTCCGGCGACTTTCTCGAACAGCTGACCTTCGAGAAGGGACGCCTGAGTCGCAAGCAGGAATACGTGCACGCCATCAATGGCGTCACACTGGACGTCAAACGCGGTGAGGCGCTGTGCGTGGTCGGGGAATCCGGCTGTGGCAAGTCGACGGTCGCGCGCACGGTGATGGGGCTGCTCAAGCCCAGTGGTGGCGAGGTTCGTTTTGACGGCACCCGCATCGACAATATGGCCCCGCGGGACCTGCTGCCCTACCGCCGTCGCATGCAGATGATCTTCCAGAATCCCTATGCGTCGCTGAATCCGCGCATGACCATCCAGCAGACGCTGGAGGAGCCGCTGCGCTTCCATCAGCCGACGCTCAAGGATGGCGAGGTGCGCGACAAGATCGAGGAGGTGATGCGCTCGGTGGGCATCGACCCGGACTGGGGCAAGCGCTTCGCCCACGAATTCTCCGGCGGTCAGCGTCAGCGAATCTCCATCGCCCGCGCGCTGGCGGTGGACCCGGAGTTCATCGTCGCCGATGAGCCGATCTCGGCGCTGGACGTGTCGATCCAGGCGCAGGTGCTCAACCTGATGATGGAGGCGCAGGAGCAACGCAACCTGACGTATCTGTTCATCACCCACGACCTGGCCGTGGTCGAGCACTTCGGCACCCGTGTCGCGGTGATGTATCTGGGCACGCTGTGCGAGCTGGCGGACACCCGTTCACTGTTCGCCCGCCCGCGTCACCCCTACACCCAGGCATTGATGTCGGCGATCCCGCGGCTGCACGATGACAAGCCCAATCACATTCGCCTCGAGGGCGAGGTGCCGACACCGGTCAATCTGCCTTCGGGCTGTGTCTTCCATGGCCGTTGTCCGCATGCCAATCAGCGTTGCCGCACGGAGATTCCGCGCCTGATCGCCACGGACACCGGTCAGGTCGCCTGCCACGCCGTGGAAGAAGGCCGCATCGACTGATGTGATGGCAGTGACGAAAGTGATGACGGCGATGTGATGGGCGCCATCGATCATTGTGTTTCCGGCCCCAAGCAAGGAAAGACCGCGCAAGGTTGCCATTGTCATCGGCAACCTTGCGTCTTGCGCTCATTGACGATTGCATCTCGCGTTTTGTGTGGGCAAGATTTCGCACATCCGCTACTGACCAACAGGTCAATTGGCGCCATTGCCCACGATGCTTAGAAGAAAATTCAGCGTGGCACCGGGCCCCGATGACGCATCCCCAAGATACTCTGGTGTGACACGTCCGAAGAGATGTGCGCCCGACCTCCTGACATGGCCTGTTCCCAGGCCGACGAGGCACTCCGATTACATGGAAATTCGCTGGCTCGAAGATTTCATCGTTCTGGCTCAGACCCGACATTTCTCGCGGGCAGCCGATGCACAGAATGTCTCTCAGCCCACCTTTTCCCGCCGCATCAAGTTGCTGGAAGAGGAGATGGGCACCACCTTGATCAATCGTCAGACCCTGCCGCTGTCGCTGACTCCCGCCGGAGACGAGTTTCTCCAGCTGTGCGAGCAGATCACCGAGCGCGTGCGCATCACACGCGAACGCCTGCAGGACATGGCCCAGCAGCAAGCCAGCAAGATATCGCTGGGGGCACCGCAGTCTCTGGTATCCCACTTCTTGCCCGATTGGCTCGATCAGCTTCAGCTGCGTGAACAGGTGCTGCCCTATCTGCGTGCCACCGGCTGGCTGGCGGCCGACTATTTCCACGGTCTGGATCGCGGCGAATGTGATCTGGCGCTGTGCTATTGGCCTCAGGCACGTGTGGACCTGGGCTTTGAGCTGGACAGTTACCAATACCTGGTGGTCGGCGAAGAAACCTTCATTCCGCTGTGCGCGCCCGGCGCGGATGGCAATCCTCGCCATCAGTTGCCGGGCACGCGGCGCAATCCGCTGCCGTTCATCAGCCCGCATCCGCGCGCCGTCATCGCCACCTCGCTGATGGCCCATCTCGCTCAGGTCCCGATTCAGGCGCATCTGGTCACCATGAACGAGAATATCCAGGCGGCCAACATCAAGGCACTGGTGTTGCAGGGCTATGGCATCGGCTGGTTGCCGCAGCGTCTGGCCGCAGAGGAAATCGCCAGCGGCAAGCTGGTACGTGCCGGTGACTCGCGCTGGGACCTGAGTCTTCATATCCGCCTGTATCGCCCGCGCGTGCCGCGCCACGACAGTGTCAGTGAACTCTGGCACCAGCTGGAAGCCCATTTCTCGTGAGTCACCCGGGCAGGAGGGTCGACGGCGCCGACTCAGCGGCGCTTTACCCTTCATTCCTACATTCTCCATCACCTCACGCCATTGACGTTCACTCCTCCAGGTCAGGCGTGCCGACCGTTTTCAAGGAAACATGATGTCTGACAGCCAGCTCAACGACCCGACTATCACCCACGCCGCGGCACATCGTGCGCATCTGGCGGCGCTGCAATCCGGCTACGAAGTTGCCATGCAGCAGCATGATATGGACGCCATCGTGCTGCACAGTGGCAAACCGAAGCGGCATTTCGCCGACGATCAGGATGCCAGCTTCAAATCCCATGCCCATTTCCTGCACTGGGTGCCGATGGCGGGTCTCAGCGATAGCTGGCTGGTGATTCGCCCGAGCGAGCGCCCGACACTTTACCTCTATGCCCCCGATGACTTCTGGCATCTGTCACCTAGTCTGCCGACGCCGGACACTGCGCCCTGGGCCGAGCAGTTCGAGATCGTCCATCTGCGCAAGCCGACACTGCCACAGCGTCCCGAGGGCCGCGTGGCGCTGCTGGGCGAGATCGCCGAGCTTCAGCCGCAGGTGGTCAGCGAACTTGAGGCACTGCCCAACCCGGTCGGCCTGGTGCGCCAGCTCGACGAGGGACGCGTCTGCAAGAGCGAATTCGAGATCGCCTGTCTTAAAGAAGCCAGCCTGCGCGCCGCGCGTGGCCATCTGGCTGCCCGGCGCACTTTCATGGAGGGCGGCGCGGAGCTCGATATCCAGCTGGCCTATCTTGGCGCGTCGCGCCAACGGGAATCGGATGTGCCTTACGGCAACATCGTCGGTCTCAACGCGCATGCCGCGGTTTTGCATTACCAGCATTATGCTTTGCGGGCCCCCGCCGCCCGTCACAGCCTGCTGGTGGATGCCGGCGCCAGCGTGCACGGCTATGCCTCTGACATCACGCGCAGCTGGGCGGGCGATGATGCGCTGCCGCTCTATCGCGCGCTGATCGAGGGCGTGGAGGCGCTGCAGAAGCGTCTGATCGCAAGGCTCGCGCCCGGGGTGGACTACGTCGACCTGCACCTCGAGATGCATCGCGAGCTGGGTGAGCTGCTGCGAGAACTGGGCGTGGTGTCCCTGCCCGCCGAGGAACAGGTCGCACAAGGCATCACGGCAGCCTTCTGCCCGCATGGCCTCGGGCACCTGCTGGGACTGCAAGTCCATGATGTGGCGGGTCGCATTCCTGATCACACCACCGGCGACATCCGTCAGCCGCCGCAAGGTCACCCGATGCTGCGCCTGACGCGTGTGCTCGAGACCGGCATGGCCATCACCATCGAACCGGGCTGCTACATCATTCCCATGCTGCTGGAGCCGCTGCGCAACGATGCACGCGGTGAGCATATCGACTGGAAGCTGGTCGAGGCGCTGGCACCGCATGGTGGTGTGCGTATCGAGGACAATCTGGTCATCACTGCAGACGGCGCTCTCAATCTGACGCGCAGCCTGGCGACTGGCCTGTAATCAGGCCTGTCACAACACTGTCTGGGCCTTTTCGCTGTGACGCTTGCCGTCACACGCCTGATTCAAGCCGCCATGGGCCCTGTGCCGATGGCGGCTTTTTGTCGCGTATCCCGGGGCGGCGTATTCGAGCACCAGGCCAATAATGTGATCCAGGGTCGAGCTATCACCGTTGGCGTCGATGCGTATGCTGCACTGCGACTAGCGATTGGCGTCGCCAAGTGAAATGATGCCAACGATATCCGTGCAGAAATTCCTGTCAGATCTTGCTGTAGGCCACCGCCATCAAGGGCATGTCCATCACCCGACCACCAACGTCATCGCCCTGGCCTGCCACTGGAGCTACCTCACATGCCGCACTCCATCTTCACGTCAGAGTTTCGCCCTGCCCTTGGCCTGCGCAATCGCCATGTCCAGACCTTGTTGCCGCGATTTCTGCCCCGCGCGCCCCTGAGTCGTCGCACCGAGATTCTCAATCTCCCCGATGGTGACTTCGTCGAGCTCGCCTGGGTCATCAGTGACGGTCATGAAAAGCGGGAGCGTACGACGGCCCTGAGCGACGATGCGCCCCTGTTCGTGCTGTTTCATGGCCTTGAGGGTGACTTGAGCTCGCCCTACGCCCGTGAGCTGCTCAATGCAGCCGCCCGGATGGGCTGGCGACCGGTGATGATGCATTTCCGTGGCTGCGGGCAATCTCCCAACCGCCTGCCACGCGCCTATCACAGCGGAGATACCGCAGACGCCTATTGGGTGCTCGGCGAGCTGGGGCGACGCTATCCGCACGCCATCAAGGTCGCCTGTGGCGTATCGCTGGGCGCCAACATGCTGCTCAAGCTGGTGGCTGAGCAAGGCGGTGATGGTCTGGACCTGGCCGGCGCGATCGCCATCAGCGCCCCGCTGGACCTAGCGGCCAGCGCGGACGTGCTCAATCAGGGCTTCTCGCGCCTCTACCAGCGCCATCTGCTCAAGGGCTTGAAGGCCAAGGTGGCGGCGAAGCTTGCCAATGGCCCGCTACCCATCTCGATCGGAGCGCATCAGCTTACGCAGCTCAACAGTTTCTGGGCCTATGACAATGAAGTTACCGCACCCCTGCATGGCTTCACCTCGGCGAGTGATTACTACACGCGCTCCTCGGCGGGCCGTCTGCTGAGCGAGATCGAACTGCCGACGCTGATACTGCAATCACTGGATGACCCCTTCATGCCACGCGATCTGTTCGCACGCTTCCACCAACCTTCCGAGGCCGTGCGTATCGAGCTCAGTGAGCGCGGTGGGCATGTCGGCTTCGTCGAATGGCGCCGTGGGCGACTGAGCTCCTGGCTGGCTCGCCGTGTCAGTCAGCAGCTGGATGCCTGGAGCGGGCTGCCCAAGCCGCAAGCGCAGGCCGAGGTGCAGAGCGAAGCGCACTGAGCTGCCTGCATCGAACTGGCGGCATTGTTCGCCACTCAGGCGCCAACACGCTTCCCCTCTTTGGCTTTCTTGTCCTTGGCTTTCCTCGCCTCTTTTCGTCTCTCCCACCCTTGCTTGCCTTCCCACCCTCAGATCAGGTGGGAAGCCCTGAGCCCTGACTACGACCGTATGCGTTTTGGGATAGCTTAATTTAGAGCATTAAAAATGATAACGGTATAAAGGATGTATGGTGTGAAGGGTGACACGGATCACTGTCACGATTCAGGGAGAATGGTAGACTGCGCGCCCATCCTACGTTCAAGACTCTACTGGCCTGATAATGAACCTGATTTTTCGCCTGGTGCTCGGCATCGTGGCTGGCATACTGCTGGGACAATGGGCTCCCGAATCCCTGATACGCGCCCTGCTGACCTTCAAGGTACTGTTCGGTGAGCTGATGGAATACGCCATTCCGCTGATCATCCTGTTCTTCATCATGAGCGGGATCGCACGTCTCGAGCGCTCCTCGGGCCGTCTGCTGACCCTGACCATCGTGCTGGCCTATGCCTCGACGACGCTGGCAGGACTGTTGGCGGGCATCGTCGGGCTGGAGGTCGTGCCGCATATCGTGCAACAGGACCAGCTGCCGGTCAGTCATGCCATCAAGCACTTGAGCCCCTACTTCACGCTGGATATTCCGCCGCTGACCGATATCAGCACCGCCCTGGTGACGGCCTTCCTGTTCGGCATCGGTATTTCCGCCACCGAGCATGACGGCATGCGTCAGCTGGCCGACGGCGGCCGCGACATCGTCGAGCGCTTCATCGCCAAGGCGTTGATTCCTGCCCTGCCGTTCTATATCGCCGGCCTGTTCTGCGAGATGACGATCGCCGGCACGGTGGCCAATACCCTCAAGAGCTTCGGCATGATCCTGCTGCTGGCGCTGACCCTGCACTGGCTGTGGCTGAGCTTGCTCTACGTCACCAGCGGCACCAGCACCGGCCGCTCGCCCATGAAGGCGCTGGCCCACATGCTGCCCGCCTACTTCACCGCCGCCGGTACCATGTCTTCCGCGGCCACGATTCCGGTCACCGTGCGCCAGATGCACCTCAATCACATCTCGCCGTCCGTGGCGAGCTTTGCGGTGCCGTTGCTGGCCACCATCCACATGTGCGGCAGTGCCATCACGCTGACCGTGTGCGCCATTGGCGTGATGCTGGTCACTCCCTCACTGGCAACGCCCGAGCTCACCACCCTTCTGCCGTTCATCGCCGCGCTGGGCGTGACCATCATTGCCGCGCCCGGCTCGCCCGGCGGGGCCGCGATGACCTCGGTGGGCGTATTGCAGAGCCTGCTGGGCTTCGATGCCGCCGCCGTCGGCCTGATGATGGCGCTCTATCTGGCGCAGGACAGCTTCGGCACCGCGTGCAACGTCACCGGCGATGGTGCCCTGGTGCAGTGGATCGATCGCTTTGCAGAAGCCGAGCAGGATCGACAGCGCTACCGCTGACACTGTGCTTCGCCACATCTGACCGATAGCGGTTTCTTACAAAAGCTGTTTCTGAAAGAACAAAGCCTCATGGCGGCCGTGTACTGCGCGGCGACCATGAGGCTTTCGTGTCTCTCAGCGGCAATCTGTCACCAACAGGCTCATGACGGCATGCCCTGCCTGTCATGACTGCCGAGCTGTCAGCCGATGGGGCAACTGATTCCCGTGCCTTTCAGGCCGCAGTAGCCGCCCGGATTCTTGGCCAGATACTGCTGGTGATATTCCTCGGCGTAGTAGAACTCGCGCAGCGGTGCGACCTCGGTGGTGATGCGGCCGAGACCGGACTGGTCCAGCGCCTGCTGGTAGTCGGCCATGCTTTTCTCGACGATGGCGCGCTGGTCTTCGCGGGTGTAATAGATCGCGCTGCGGTACTGGTTGCCGATGTCATTGCCCTGACGCATGCCCTGGGTCGGGTCATGGGCCTCGAAGCTGGCCCGCAGGATCTCCGGCAGGCCGATCACCGTCGGATCAAAGATCACACGCACGACCTCGGTGTGGCCTGTCTTGCCGGTGCAGGTCTCTTCATAGCTCGGATTCGGCGTATGGCCGCCGGCATAACCGACCGCCGTCACCTTGACGCCTGGCAGCTGCCAGAAGAGGCGCTCGGCTCCCCAGAAGCAGCCCAGTCCCAGCACGATCTCCTCACACTCACTGTCGAACGGCGGTACAATCGAGCGGCCATTGACGTGATGAACGCCGCTGATGCGAACCGCTTCACTGCGCCCTGGCAAGCTGTCCTGCGCTGAAGGAATGGTCTGCTTATCTTCCGTTATCCACATGGCGGACTCTCTCCTGTGTCGCGTCGTGCAATCGTGTATAGGTTCAATGATGTCATCTCTGCCCCCCAAGATCTGCCCCTGTCAGCCCAACAGCGCCCAGGCGCGACGCTACGTCGATTGCTGTCAGCCGATTCATGCTGACATCACCCGCGCCGAACGCCCCGAGCAATTGATGCGCGCCCGCTACAGTGCCTTCTGCCTGTCGCTCGCCGACTTTCTGATCGACAGCTGGGACCCGGCCCATTGCCCGGCACGCGCCGATCTCGAAGGTGCTGGCCCGCAGTGGCTGGCATTGGAGATTCTGGACAGCGGACAAGACGCCGATACCGGCATGGTACGCTTTCATGCCACCTTCTTCGAGCAGGGAAAGTTCCAACAATTGCAGGAACTTAGCCGCTTTCATCACGATGGCCATCACTGGCGTTATGTCGACGGTGATGCCGAGTGGCATACACTGACGCCGGGGCGCAACAGCCTGTGTCCCTGTGGCAGCGGCAAGAAGATCAAGCGTTGCTGCACTGCGTGACCGTCAGCGTCTTGTGCTGACGCGCGTGCGCTTGAGCTCTCAAGCATAAGCGAAACTAGCACCTCTGAAATGCCCCCTCCATAACGAGACAGCCCCCACCTAACCTGTCGATGGGGGCTGAGTTTGTGGCAATCAATTGGCCTGACGTGTCATCTGTCCTTGCCGACTCTGGGCGCCAGCTCGCTGCGACCCAGCGAGAAGCTGTAGAGCAGATCCACGGCCTGCGCCGTGCCGGACACCGCTTCGGCATACAGATTGCGGAACAGCTTGTAGCGCAGCGTCAGTTCCGCGATCGGCGAGAACAGCCCGACGCCGTAACTGAGCTTCAGGTCCGGGGCGATATAGCCGCTGACCACCACCTGGCTGTCATCCCCGCTGCCGGAGCTGTCCAGACTCAGGTCACGCACGCCGAAGGTTTCCCCGATCTGGCCGACCACTTGGCCACTTTGCGCCAGTGACATGCCGATCAAGGCGGACGTGACCGCACTGTCACTGCTGGTGTCGCTGTCCAGGCCTTCGCCGCGCAGCAGATAACTCAGTGCCGAGGACTCATCCATCGACGGGTCCGAGAAGATCTCGACGCTGGGTGACGAGGCAAGTCCCGTCACACGCACCCCTGCGGTCACGTCGTCCTCGGTGTTGTCAGGATCACGGATCGCCTCGATATTCAGACGCGGGCTCGAGGGCGGTCCGGCCAGCAAGACCTGCCCCTTGCTGATCTGCAGGTCCTGTCCGAAGCTCTTGTAGGTTCCGTCGACCAGATTGACCTCACCGAAGACCTGCACGCCGCCCTTGGACTGACGCACATCGAGATCGCCTCTGAGCTTGGTCTTCAGCCCCATCGCCTCCAGGCGTGCATCCGGTCCGATATGGATGCCGATACGCACATCCAACGCCATGCCGGCCTCATTGAGCGCCTTGGCAGTATCGCTGCCATCGGCAAGCTCGGCCGGGTTGGAGGTGTCCTCATCACTGGGACGCTCGATGATGATGGTGTCACTGGAGGGTGACACGGCAGACGGCGGCACCTGGTCCACTTCGATGCGTGTCCACGGCACCTTGACGTCACCCCGCAGCTTGAGAAGCGTGGGGCTGGCATTGATCTCGAGATCCGGCGCGACGCGCATGCGGCCGATCCCGGCGATATGCAGTTCGAGCGGATTCTTCGCACCGTCGAGGTTCAATGACGCCGTCCAGTCCTCAAGCGTCGGCCAGGCCGCCTCGCCATCGATGCCCCAGCGCGCATCATTGCCCACCAGATAGCCATCGATATCGGCACTATTGCCATCGAAGTCGACGGTGAACTGGGCATCCGACAGCGACACCGGCAGGCCTTCGCCCTGGACCTTGACGCCGGTCAGCGCGATCGGGCCGGTCAACGACGGCAGGCTGAGATTGCCGCCGACCTCGACATCACCCGCCAGCTTGCCTTCCAGTTGGGTCATGCCCGCCACCAGCGGACGATACGGCGAGAGGTCGATGTCGCGGATGGCAAGCGAGCCATCCAGCTGACCTGCGCCCGCCGGGTCGAGGACCGACGCGGTGAGACCGATGCCGCCAGCGCTGTCGAGGCGAATCTGGGTATCGAGATCGGCCTTGTCGGGTGTGGCCTCCAGCGCCAGTTGCAGGGTGGTCTCGGGCAGTGACCAGGCATTGCCGTCGGCGTCTTCGCCGGCCAGCGTCAACTTGCCCGCCAGCTCCGCGTCAGCATTCCAGCGTTGGCCACCCTGCTTCCAGCTTGCCGTGATCTTGCCGCCCGTGGCACCGCCGATGGTCCAGCTCTCCGGCATGGCGCTCTGGGCCATGTCCAGCGGAATCCCCTCAAGAGTCACCACGGCCTGACCGTCATTGCCCGCGCTCAAGGGCTCGGCGACACAGATCTGGCCGCCCTGTTCGCGACTCAGGCAGAACGGCTGCACCAGCACGCTGCCCTTGGCGAGATTGGCATCGAAGCTCGCCGGCGTGTCGAAGTTGAAGTCCCCGAAGTCGGTATTCGCCGTCAGCGGAGACAGTGCACCACGATAATGCTCACGCGCCTTGTCGAGCCCCCCCTTGAGGGTCAGTCCCAGACGAGAAAGCGGCATCTCACCGGCCATCTCGGTATCGAACTGCAGGGTGTGATCGCTCAGGAAGCCTCCCAGCGTCAGCGCAACCGTCGCGATCTGCTGTCCGCCAGCTCTGACATCATCGGCATTCAGGGCGATATCCAGTGCCGGGTCATCAATGCCCCGCTTGCGAGCATCGACCCCGGCCGACAGCGCCATGTCGGAGATACGGTTCTCACCGATCTGCAGGCGTCGTGCGCTGAAGTTGCTGGCCAGCTGGGGCTTGTCGAGCGTGCCCGAGGCATCGATCTTGCCCTTGAGCTCACCCGCGATATCCGGCATCAGGGTCGAGAGCGCCGGGAAATCGATGTTGGCCGCCAGAGTGATGGTCTTGGCAATCTTGCCATTGGCGCTCAGACGGTTCTGGCCCTGGCGCAGCTCCAGCGCATTGACGTCCCACTGCATGTCGGCATTGCCTGAAAGCTTGCCGGTCAGCGTGAGCGGACGCTCGAGCAAGGTGCCGTGGATATCCAGCTTGCTGACATCGACGGCCCACGGTCCTTGCTGCGGCTGTTGGAAGCTGGCCACGAGATTGCCGCTCAGCTCACCACGCACGGCTTTCTGACCGCCCCCGGTCGGGGCCGGCAGCAAGTCTTCGGGATGCAGCTTGTCGAGGGCCAGCTCGGCGGCGACCTGGATACCTTCCTGCCAGTGAATCTCGCCACGGGTGGTCGCGGAGCCACGCTTGAGCGCGATCTTGAGCGGCTGCCAGCGGTAATGCGCGAGATCGCCGTCGCCTGCCAATGACAAGGTGGCGCGCGGAATGTCACGCCCCTCGATGATGGCGTCCAGCGTGGTCGTATACCCCGACAGTGAGCCCTTGGCGACCAGCGCTAGATTCTCGACGCTATAGTCAGGCGTGAAGGAGGCAGCGGCAGCGGTGCCGGACGTATTCTTGCCATCCTTGGCTTGGGTCGCTGTCTGAGCGCCTTTCTGCGCATCAGCGGAGGTGTCATCAGAGGCATCAGTGACGGCAGCAAAGGGCCAGGTGATCCGCTCGGAGCTCAGGCGCGCCTCGAAGGGCAGATCGTTGTCCAGTACATCCGCGCTCGCCACCAGCTCAGCGGCCAGCGGACCGTCGGCCTTGAGAGAGGCTTCAAGATCCGCCAGCGAACCCTCCAGAGTCAGGCGGAGCTTTTCATGACGCACGGGATCAATCAGGGTCTCGGCATTGAGCGTGGCGCTCAGGGGATACTCGTCCTTCAAGGTGACCTGCGCCACGAGATCGGCGTTCACGTCACGGGAATCGACCTCGAGACGCGAGAGCGTGATGTCATGTCCTTCCGCCTTGAGCGCCAGCGACAGGCGACTGACCTCATACGGGCTTGGCCCCTCGAGCGCAAAGTCTTCAATGGCGAGATCGGGAACCTCGATGGTCAGCGGAATATAGACTTCCGGCAAGGCGATGCGTCCGGCCTGTGCTGTCTGATCCGTGGTTTCAGCGGCAGTCTTGCCAGACACTTCTGCGGCGTCATCAGTGACGGTCTTATTCGAGATGGCCTTGGCGGCGCTCTCGGCTTGAGACGCCACGACTTGAGCATTGACCACTGCACTTGCCGCTTGCTGAGCCTCAGGCGTGATGCTCACTCCCTCGAGACTGACGGCATCTGACGCCGTTTGAGCCGCGGCGGCATCGGCCGGAATGAAACGACTGGTGATCAGGCGTGTCTCGCCCAGCGTCAGCGTACTCACTGACAGCGCAGCCGAGGTATGGAAATGATCAAAGGTGACGCGACTGCCATCCGCCAGCGCCAGGGCGAAGTCATCAATGGCGACCTTGCGCACCTCGATGGGAATCGGCACCACGATGGGCACGTTGAGGCTCTCACCGCTCTCCGCTTCCGGCTCAGTGCTGGCACCGTTTTCGCTCAGGGTGATCGCGAGACCACTGGACTCCAGCGACTCGAGACACAGCTTGCCCTTGAGCAGACAGTCCTCGCCCCAGGCCAACGACAGCGAGTCGGCATTGACGGCCAGCCCCGGCAGATCCAGCGAGACGTCCTTGAGCGACAGTGCTTCCAGCGGTGAGCCGGAGGCCTGGGAATAATCGATGAAGCCACGCGAGCGCGCCTGATCGAGCACCAGCCCGGTGCCCCACGGGGACAGCACGCCCCCGACCAGCAGCATCGTCAGCCCGATCAGGAACACGAGCAGCCATATCAGCAACCGGATGACCAGGCCGCCCCGACGTACATAGGGATTAGACAATTCCAACATCTCCATATCTTTTTTATCAGCTCACTCGCTCAGCTGATGGTCCTTTGCTGGCGCTTGATCCGCACGACACTCGTTTTAGAGACGCGGCCCGCTCAGAATTCCGGCCCGATCGAGAAGTGAATACGGTAATCGTTGTCATCGTCATCGAAGGGATGGGCGATATCGAGACGAATCGGCCCCACCGGCGAGATCCAGCGAATCCCCATGCCGGCCGCCGTCTTGAGCTCGAGTGCGTCCCAGCCATTGAAGGCGTTACCGGCGTCGTAGAAGGTCGCGCCCCACCAGTCGCCGGTCAGGCGGTAATCGTATTCCAGGCTGCTGGTGAGCAACGAGCTACCGCCTTCCAGATCGCCGTCATCATCTTCCGGGGCGAGTGTCTCGTAGGAATAGCCACGCACACTGTTGTCACCCCCGGTGAAGAAGCGCATCGAGGGCGGCATGTCATCAAAGTTGTCGGTATCGACGTGGCCGACGCCCATGCGCGCCACGAAACGATGGTTGTCGCCGATGGAGCGTATCCAGTTGGTGTTGAACTGGGAGCGCAGGAAGGTCACGTCCGAGCCCCACATCTGATCGCCGTACTCGAAGGTCAGCTGTTGGCGGTCGCCCCACATCGGGAAGGTCTTGGGACGGGTGCGGGTACGGTTCCAGCTCACGCCGGGATACAGCAGCAGCACGGCTCCGGATTCGTCCGCCTGGGTGTAGTCCTCATAGGTGGACCCGAAGAACACCCGCTGGGTCCAGCCATTGTCGAACTTCCACTCGCGGGTGAAGCGCACGGTGGTCTCGAGACTCTCGGTATCTTCATCATCGGTGTTCGACATCCCGTACTCGAGGACATAGCTATCCTTGAGCGGGTCTTCGAGCGGCATGCGGTATTCGCCCTCGAAGGTCTGTTCCGGTGAGGACAGGAACAGGCTGTTGGTCAGGCTATGGCCATAGCGATTGACCCACGGCATCTCCCAGCTGAACTGCAGGCGTGGCCCGACATCCGTCGCGTAGCCGATACCGGTCTCGAACTTGTGACGGTCAGCGGGAATCAGGCTGATGTCCACGGGGATGATGGGGCCGTTGGCCGTCTTGACCGCTGCCTCCAATGCATCGCCCGTCAGCACCGGCGTGTCGTTGCCGGCGGCTACGGTAGCGCCAGCCACAGCGGAGCCAGCGTCATCAGCCTCCACGGTGGCCTGCGCAGCAGAGGCCGTCGTGTCCGAGGGTGACGAGGCGTCAGCGCGGCGGCTCTCATCCCCCGTCTGCTCGCCCTCAGTACCCTCAACTTCAGCTCTCTCGACATCGGCAAGCCATGACCCCTCATAGCCCTGTGCCTCGGCATAGGAGGTCTTGATCTCGCTGTCGGGGCTGGTGGTCTTGAGTTCGGCGCCCGGGTTGAGCTGTGGCTTGATCGCGGCCGAGCGGAACCAGCCGGCCTCACTCAGCCGCTGGTTGAACTGGGTCAACTTGCCGGCTTCGTAATAATCGCCAGTCTCGAACGGCTGCATGGCCTTGACGCGATCCAGCTCTATCTGACTGTTGAGGTAGGTGATATCGCCGAAGCGGTAGCGCTGACCGCTCTGCATGACCAGATAGATGCGTGCCGAGTGCAGCCAGGGGCGTACCTCGATGCGCTGCTGGGAGAAGGAGGTGTCGAAATAGCCGCGCTCGAGACTGAGTGACGTCAGGGTCGACTTGAGACTGTCATAGCGAGAGTGACGCAGCACATCGCCTTCCTCGAGGTCGGCGTCGGCCAGCACCTTCTTCATGACCTTGTCGCGTGCGGCGTCGCCCTCGAGTCGCAGCTCCAGCCTCTCGATGGTGACCGGCTCACCGGCATCCACCGTCACGACCACATCATCGCCGCCCAGCAGCCCCTTCTCGGGATAGCTGAGCGTGATCTGGGCATCGTAGTAACCGAAGGCCTGCAGGGCTTCCTGGGTGCGCCGGATGATCTCATCCTCATAGCGCTCGGCCGGTGCATCGCCCTCAAGCGTCATCCCGGCCAGGAAGTTGACCACATTGGTCGCCGTCGCGCCCTTGACGCCCTTGACGGCGGCATCGATCGCCAGCGCCTGCGGCGCGAAGCACAGGCCGCCACACACGATCAGCGGCGTCAGATAGCGATGCGGCAAACCGCGCGTCCTGGTCGCTCGAGCAGACTCTTTGTTGTCGCCACTCATGATTCGTCCTTTGTTGAGTGCTGGTGGAAAGCACTGTCCATCGTTCCCATTCATCATGTCGTGCGGCGCTCGGTCATCACGGGGCGTGTCACATGGCCCGCCAGAGTGGCGGACCACGCCATATCTCGTTGCTTACTATCCATGCTGCGCCGGCTCAGCGACGTTCCAGTCGACTGACGCGCTGCTCAAGCTCAGATACCTGGCCCAGCAGCGACGCGACACGGCCACTCAGCTGACGGCGGCTGGCATCCAGCGAGCGCAACTGCTCTCGCGTGTCCTCTGACGCCCCCTGTGAGTTGGCCTCCAGACCGGCACTGAGCGCTGTCTGCTGACGGCGCAGCTCACCCAGCTGGGAGTCCAGTGAGCGTTGCGCGGTTTCAAGCGCTGCCAGCTCGTCAAGCGGCGCGAAACGGCCCTTGAGCTTGATGGCCAGTTCATCGCCATCAGCGGCGGCCACCGGCTCCGGCAGTGCCTTCAGCGTCTCGCTCAGTTGCTGCTGCGATTGCTGCAAGTCACGCGTCTGGGTCTGTTGCGTGGCCAGGTCCGTCTTGAGTGCCGTGAGGCGAGTCTCGAGCGAGGCCAACTGCTCGGCGCTATTGTTCTCAATATCGCTCTGCAAGCTCTCGATGCGGGTAGCCAGCGCGTCCAGGGTGCTGGAGGTCTTGTCCACCAGCGGCTCGAGGTGCTCAAGCGTGGCCGACTGGGCATCCAGACGCGCGCCCAGCGCTGCACGGCCATCACGGCTGAGGGATTCCAGTGCCGCCATCGAGCCTTGCAGCGCCGTGATCAGGGTCGCGTGATTGTCATCTGTCTGGGCAAGCGTCGTGACGCGACCATCCAGATGTTCAAGCGCCTCGTCCATGGCGGTCAGACGCTCTTGAGCGCCATCCGCGTCCTTCGCCACCTTGTCTTCCAGTGTCTCGAGGCGCGCGACGGCCTCACTCGACAGGGACGCCTTGTCCTCCTGCAGGGTGGTCAGCGCCGGCACGACAGTGTCATTCAACTGGCTGTCCAGGGCGCTGAGTTGCTCACCCAGTGCATCACGCAGTTCGCTCAGGCGCTCATCGCCCTGCTGCTCAAGCTGGGACACGGAACGTTCGAGCTGGCTGACACGCGCGCCGAGCTGATCGCGTTGATCGCCCCCGAGGGTCTGCAGGTCATGCAGCTGCCACTGTTGCCAGCCCACCACGCCCCCCAGGGCGAGGAGGCAAAGCCACGTCGGCCAGCGTCTGGGCGCGGGGGGACGGGTGTGATGCACGCCAAGCGCATCGTCGGGACGCGCGACCAGCGCATCGTCCGGTGAGTCATTGAGAGACGGTTCAGCGTTGTGCGGCCGCATTCTGGCTCCAGGTCCGGCAAACGATCAGCAGCGAAAGGTTCAGCGCAGCATCTTCAGGGCGGCGCAAGACGACCGGAAGTGCGCTTTTTCGCCTTGCTGTATAAAAATACAGTCATGCAGGTTCTGCAAAAGATAAGTCACGGTTCACGTACAGGAAATCGAGTCTAACAGCTGACCTCGGTCATCTCATCAGGTTCCCGCCACGGCCCGTCATCGTGGGCAGAGTGGCAGGAATGTGGCAAAAGTCTGGCAATGAACGTGAGCCCTACAAGACGCTTGAGAGGATCCCGCGGTCAGTGCCCACCAGCGTTGGCCTGTCGGTGTCTGGGTGCTATAGTGCCAGACACTGCGATACGCGCAGCCTCTGTCTTCGTAGCTATCTGGATTCACAAGGTTTTTCACGCTGATTGCACATTTCATGCGCGTAGCCACGGCATGAAGGATGCACGGCGAGTCATGCACTTTCGCCCTTGCCCGCTGCCTGAGCGGGTGGCCAGTTTCAGGGCCGGGAGTGATACTGGTCGCGGAGCTTGAGTCTGTGCTTGTCTGACCCTCTTCCATCGCGCGATGGCAGGTCAGGCATTGAAATACTCAGCCCCAAGCCCCACGAAGGCAGAGTACGACCCAATTGGTGAGGAAAAGGAGCTGATCCCCATGGCATTTGAACTTCCAGCACTGCCGTACGAAAAGAACGCACTCGAGCCAACCATCTCTGCCGAGACCCTTGAGTACCATTACGGCAAGCATCACCAAGCCTACGTCACCAAGCTGAACAGCATGGTCGAAGGCACTGCTGACGCAGAAAAATCTCTCGAAGAGATCATCCAGAGCGCCCAGGGTGGTCTGTTCAACCAGGCAGCTCAGGTGTGGAACCACACCTTCTACTGGCACTGCCTGTCCCCGAATGGTGGTGGCGAGCCGTCCGGCCCGCTGGCAGACGCCATCGTGGCCAAGTGGGGCTCCGTTGCTGACTTCAAGGAAGCCTTCAACACTTCCGCCGCTGGCAACTTCGGTTCCGGTTGGACCTGGCTGGTCAAGAACGCCCAGGGCGAGCTGGAAATCGTCAACACTGACGACGCTGACACCCCGATCGCCAAGTCTGGTCAGACTCCTCTGCTGACCGTCGACGTCTGGGAGCACGCCTACTACGTCGACTACCGCAACGCGCGTCCGAAGTACCTGGAAAGCATCTGGAACATCATCAACTGGGAATTCGCTGCACAGAACTTCGCAGCCTGAGCTTTTCCAGATTGAATTTGGCTAGATCGAGATTGGCTAGCCTCAGGAGGCCGAGTCGTTTACCGCTCGAGACTCCAGCTGAGCCAAGGCATTCAACGTCACCCTGATATGACGCCTGGATGCCCCGCTCTGAAAACCCCGCCACCTGGCGGGGTTTTTTTCGTTCAAGACAACGTCACCCAGCCACGAGCCTGCTACACGAAAGGCTTGGCTACGCTGTATGCACCACCAGGAGAAGAACCTCGTCTGTCGACTTGCAAATGACGGCGGTGCCCCTACCTAATGACTGATAAGGAGAACGTATGCTCTACCTCGTTGCGTACCCTTGATCGCTCACAGGGATTCGACGACAAGAGACTCGACGACATTGTTGGCACACACTGCTTGAAATGCATTCTTTGACTGCCTGAAATACATACTTGGAAAAAAGGGAATACCGATGCCCACTGACACCTCGACCTCCTCACTGCCCGACTCCATGCTGGCGATCGTGACCACCGGCCATGGGGGTTATGAATGCCTCGAGACGCAGCAGCGCCCGGTGCCGACACCCGGTGAAGGCGAGGTGCTGATCAAGGTGCTGGCGGCTGGCATGAACAACACCGAGATCAATACGCGTCTGGGCTGGTATTCCTCCACGATCACTACCGCGACCCAACAGGCCAGCAGCGTGCATGACAACGCGGATGCAGACGCGACGACCGACAAGCCGGCGCCGCCGGAAGGTGGCTGGAAGGGAGAGACGCCCTTCCCCCTGATACAGGGCACGGATTGCTGTGGCGAGGTGGTGGCATTGGGCCCGAATGCGGATGCCAGCCTGCTGGGCAAGCGCGTGCTGGTACGCTCCTGCATGCGCAGCGAGGGCTGGGACTCACTGGAGAATGAATGGATGGGCTCCGACTTCGACGGCGCCTTCGCGCAATTCGTCAGCGTGCGCGCCAGTGAAGTGTTCGCGGTGGACTGTGACTGGAGCGACGTCGAGCTTGGCTCCCTGCCCTGTGCCTACGGCACGGCGGAGAACATGCTCGAACAGGCAGAGCTCAAGGCGGGCGAGCGTGTGCTGATTCTGGGCGCCTCGGGCGGGGTCGGTTCCGCTGCTCTGCAGCTGGCCAAGCGCCGCGGCGCGACGGTGTATGCCGTGGCGGGCGTCGCCAAGCATGAGGCTCTTGCAGAACTTGGCGCCGACAAGCTTCTGGACCGCAAGGCCGACCTGCTCGAGCTGCTGGGCCACGAAAGCGTCGACCTGGTGGTCGACAACGTCGCGGGCGACAACTTCCCGGTCATGATGAAGTTGCTTGCGCGTGGCGGCCGTCTGGTGACCACCGGCGCCATCGCCGGCCCGATGGTGACGCTGGACCTGCGCGATCTTTACCTCAAGAACCTGCACCTGCTGGGCACCACTGCCTGGTGTGAAGCCACCTTCCCCAATCTTATCCGCTATGTGGAGCAAGGCGAGATTCGCCCGCTGATCGCGGCCAGCTTCCCGTTGACCGAGATCGTCACTGCCCAACAGCAGTTTCTGAGCAAGGGCCACGTGGGCAAGTTCGTGCTCGAGCCCTGAGCCTGAGACAGCCTGTCGGTCATCATGAAAAGCGTGGCGCTCTAGATTTCAAACCTGAGCCCCACGACAGAAAGCCCTCATCCGGAACCGGATGAGGGCTTTTGCATACTGAGCACGCAAGGGTCAGCCTGAAGGAGCGTCAGTCTGAGAGAACATCAACTTCAGAGCCCGTGAGACTGACCCACCGAGTTGCCCATCAGGGGCTGGCACGGCGGCCGATGCCGCGATAGACCAGTCCCTGGCTTGCCACGTAACGCGGGTCGAAGATGTTGCGACCATCGAGCACCAGACCCGCGCCTAGTTCACGTTTCAGACGCTGCCAGTCCGGGTTCCAGTAGCACTTCCACTCGGTGACCAGCATCAGGGCATCAGCGCCCTCCAGGGCGTCATACATGTTGCCATCGACCAGCTCCAGCAACGGATGCGCACCACAGGCCTCCCCCAGCGCCGACAAGGCCGCGGGATCATGCACGCGAACGCGCACGCCCTGGGCCCACAGCGCCTCAAGCAGAGTCAAGACCGGCGCATGGTCGATACGCGCGGTACCCGGCTTGAAGGCCGCGCCCCAGATCGCCACGGTACGACCGCGCAATTCACCATCGAAGTGCTGCCACAGCTTGCGGAACAGCGTCTCCTTCTTGGCCTCGTTGATGTCGAGCACATGCTCGAGCAACATCGATTCCCGCCCTGTCTGGTGCTGGACATCGGCCAGACGCATCAGATCACGCGAGAAGTTCGGGCCACCGAACCCACAACCCGGATAGAGATAGCCGAAGCCGATACGCGGGTCGGCGCCCATGCCCTGACGCACATATTCCACATCGACGCCGAGGGAGTCGGACAGACCCGCCACTTCGTTCATGTAGCTGATACGCGTCGCGAGCATGCCGTTGATGGCCAGCTTGGTCAGTTCGGCGGCGCGGCGCGGCATGATCTGGAAGACATCTTCACGCCGGTTGAAGGCACGCAGCAGCTCCTGCACCCGCAGGGTGGCAGGTTCCGCTTCACTGCCCAGCAACCAGCGGGCCGGACGCTCGAAGGTGGCCAGTGAACGGCCCTCCTCCAGCATGTCCGGCAAGGCGACGGCGTACTGGTCGTCACGCGGCAGCAACGCCTCGAAACGCTCGGTCGTGCCCACCGGGAAGGTCGAGTTGTTGACCAGCACCAGCGGCTCATCCAGGGTCACCACCAGCTGCTCGACACGGCTCAGCGCGCTTTCGCGCTGGTCCGGCGAGACGGCGATCCAGTGGATATCGATGCGCCGCAGTGACTCGAGGTCCTCGATGAGAGTGAGATCGCCCCTCTCCCGATGGCGATCAAGACGTTCGCGCAGGCCTGGCTCACTGTTCAACCAGTCGACGCGTTCCAGGGCAGCCCAGTCCATGTCCTCATGTGGCCACCACCAGACACGGTGACCCACGCTCGCCAGAGCGGCGCTGGCCGTTGCCGCCGCCAGTTCGCTTCCGTGCACCAGCACCTGCATGGCTTATTTCTCCTGGTAGCGAGTCAGCAGCTCGCGGAAGCCTTCACCGAAGGTCGGGTGACGCTTGGCGAAGGAAAGAGTCGCTTCAAGATAGCCCAGCTGGTGGCCGCAATCGTAGGTATCACCGGCCATGCGGTAGGCCGCGACGGCCTTGTCGTCACGCAGGGTGTCGATAGCATCGGTCAGCTGGATCTCACCACCCGCGCCCGGCGGAGTGTTCTCCAGAAGCTCGAAGATACGGCCCGGCAACAGATAACGGCCGATGACCGCCAGGGTCGACGGCTCGGTGCCCGGGGCCGGCTTTTCGACCATGCCATTGATCAGGGCGGACTTGCCGGCTTCCGGCGTGTCACCGTCGATCGCGACGATACCGTACTTGTAGGCCATGTCCTGCGGGACATTCTCGACCATGATCTGGGCGGCGTTGGTGGCTTCGTAGGCCTCCATCATGCGCGCCAGGTCATTCTTCTCGAGCCCTTCGCCATCGACCAGCACGTCCGGCAACATGACGATGAACGGCTCATCACCGACGATCGGCTTGGCACACAGCACGGCGTGGCCCAGGCCCAGCGGCTCCGGCTGGCGCACGCTGATGATCTTGACGTCATCCGGGATGATGTTACGCAGCTGTTCGAGCAGCTCGAGCTTGCCCTTGGCTTCCAGGGTGGTTTCCAGCTCGAAGTGCTTGTCGAAGTGGTTCTCGATGGCATTCTTGCTGGAATGGGTGACCAGCACGATTTCCTTGATACCGGCTGCGACCGCTTCTTCCACCACATATTGGATCACCGGCTTGTCGACGATGGTGATCATTTCCTTGGGGATGGCCTTGGAGGCCGGGAGGCAACGTGTGCCGAGACCGGCAACAGGCAGAACAGCCTTGCGTATCATGTAGCGTCTTCCTTGTGTCTATGTCGTGGTGAAGCCCGTCGAAGGACCTCCACCGGGTTACTGTCGTCGAAGCCAATCAACGACCATCCTTCATCATAGGCAGAGATTATGCCAGTTTGATCAAGGAGTGCGAAATTCCTGCACTATCCGAGGCTTGGTAAACGCTACCACCCTGTGAAACGCCATCAGCGGCGCATGGCGCGCCCGAGCAGCGCACCGACACTGTCGCTATCGGGCGACTCTACCACGCCATGTTCGGTGACGATGGCATCAATATACTCATGCGGTGTGACATCAAAGACCGGATTGAAGACATCGATATCCTGCGGCGCGATCTGACGACCGCCCGCCTCGCGCAGCTCGGCGGCGTCGCGCGTCTCGATGGGGATGTCCGCGCCACTGGCCAGGCTGCCATCGAAGGTGGCCAGCGGGGCCACCACCATGACCTTGATGCCGTGGGCGCGCGCCTGAACGGCCAGCGAGAAGGTACCGATCTTGTTGGCCGTGTCGCCGTTGGCGGCAATGCGGTCCGCGCCGACGATCAACCAGCGCACCCCTTCCGGCGTCCGGACACCCTGCTGCATGATCAGCGAGGCTGCGCCTTCCACGGCCAGACGCGCGGGAATCTTCTCCTGCACCAGCTCCCACGCCGTCAGGCGAGAGCCTTGCCACCAGGGACGCGTCTCGTTGACATGCACACGGCCGAGAATGCCCTGGGCGTAGGCGGTACGAATCACGCCCAACGCCGTGCCGTGGCCGCCGGTGGCCAGCGCGCCGGTATTGCAGTGGGTCATGACCTCGCACCGCGTCTCGCATTGCGAGAGAGAGGCCGCAATCACCTGAGCGCCAAACTCGGCCATGCGCAGATTGTCGTCCAGATCCTGCTCATGAATGCGCACGGCCTCCTTCAGCAAGGCCTCATACGGGGCCTGCGACCGGGTGGCGTGTGCGGCAATCACCGTGCGCATGCGATCCAACGCCCAGAACAGGTTGACCGCTGTCGGGCGCGAGGCAGCCAGCACATCACAGGCGCTGGCCAGGCGTGACTGCCAGACTCCGCCCTCGCGGTTGATGACGAAAGCCTCCAGCGCCACGCCATAGGCGGCGGCGATCCCGATGGCCGGTGCACCGCGGACCACCATGTCGGTAATGGCAGTCGCGACCCCGCGTGCATCCTCGAGCAGCACCTCGCGGGTCTCACCCGGCAGCAGGCGCTGGTCGAGCAGTGCAAGCTTCACCGCCGGCTGAGTGATATCAGAAGTGACATCATGAGTGACGTCAGCGCTGGCATCGGGCGGGGTGCCTGCCGTGTCTTCTTCCCGCGACGCACACTCTTGCTGGCTTACCCAGCGAATCGGAACCAGGCTCATGACCACTCCCCGTTGCTACATGACAATAATGACGACTGGTCATCGCGCGTGGCGCGACGCCCCGCCCCATCGTAACGCAAGTGCCCGTCATGATGAGTTTTTTGCGCTGGACGCTGACCCGCGACGGCAGTCGGATTAGAATGGTGGAATCGTGCCCGAGGGTAAGGTGCCTGTACAGGCCTGCCACTTCCCGAACAGCACTTCCGTAACGGTAAGGATGCAAAGATGAGCGATAACGACACCCAGCAAGATGCCCAGCCCCAGGACCATCTGGGCAATGTCGATGCCAGCGAGATCGCCAAGTTCTCGGCATTGGCCAGTCGCTGGTGGGACCGTGACAGTGAATTCAAGCCGCTGCATGACATCAATCCGTTGCGGGTCGACTATATCGACACCCACGCTGGCCTGGCAGGCAAGCGAGTGATCGACGTCGGCTGCGGCGGCGGCATTCTCTCCGAAGCCATGGCGCATCGTGGCGCCCAGGTGACGGGCATCGACATGGGTGAGGCGCCGCTGTCCGTTGCCCGCCTGCATCAGCTGGAGTCCGGTGTCGAGGTGGACTATCGCCAGACCACCGCCGAAGCCGCCGCAGAAGAGATGGCCGGCCAGTTCGACGTCGTCACCTGTCTGGAAATGCTCGAGCACGTGCCGGACCCATCCTCGGTGATCGCGGCCTGCGCACGGCTGGTCAAGCCCGGCGGCATGGTGTTCTTCTCGACCATCAACCGCAATCCCAAGGCGTATGCCTTCGCGATTCTCGGCGCGGAATATGTGCTGCAGATGCTGCCGCGTGGCACACACGAGTATCGCAAGTTCATCCGTCCGGCCGAGCTGGGTCGCTGGACCCGCGATGCGGGCCTCAAGATGGAAGGCTCCACCGGCATGACCTACAACCCGCTGACGCGCAAATATCGCCTGAATTCCTCCGACCTGACCGTCAACTATCTGATGCACACGCGTCGCCCGACCGAGGAAGAGCTTGCGTGAGCCTGCCGGCAGCGCTACCTCGTCCCGCCGCCTTGATCTTCGATCTCGATGGCACCCTGGTGGACACCGCGCCAGACCTGGCGCGCGCCACCAATGAGCTGCGTCAGCATCACACCCTGCCGGCGCTGGACTACGACGTGATTCGCGCCGAAGTCTCGCATGGTGGCAGCGCTCTGGTGACCCTGGCCCTAGGCCATGAGCTCGATCACCCCGAGCATGCCAGCGAGCGCACTCGCCTACTGGAATTCTATGCCCGTGATGTCGCGGCTCACAGTGTGCTGTTCCCGGGCTATGACGCCCTGATCGAGATCTGTCAGCGCGCAGGCCTGCCGTGGGGCATCGTGACCAACAAGCCCCGTCAGTTCGCCGAGCCGCTGATCGCCGCGCTCGAGCTCACGCCCGGCTGCCTGCTGTGTGCCGATGACCTGCCGGTCAAGAAGCCGCATCCAGAGCCGCTGTGGGAGGCGGCACGCTGCCTCGGTGTCGACGCCTCCGAATGCTGGTATCTGGGGGATCACGGCCGTGACATGCAGGCGGCGCGCGCGGCGGGCATGCTGGCGGTCGCGGTGCGCTACGGTTATGTCCGCGAAGGCGACGATGTAGACGCCTGGCCTGCCGATGTGTGGTTTGACACCTCGGAAGAAGTCATCAATGCCGCGTTGCGGGCAGCAGACCTGCGCTGACCGAGCGACACGGACACAGCTCGCACGAAGCTCGCACAAACCAGCCCCCACGAGCGAGTGATGCGCAGATGAATATCAGAAGATAGACACAAGCCGCTAGAAACAAACAGCTAGACACAAGAACGCCGACGGCCAATGCCGTCGGCGTTCTTGTTGCGGGGTATGGCGACTGACCCGCCTGGCGGCGTCCCTCGTCATCCAGTGAGGAGATGACAGCTGACAATGGCTCAGACTTTCGGCGGCTGAGCGTCGAACATCTCGCCGGTATGACCACGACTGTCCGGCCCCATCAACCACAGATAGGTCGGCATGATGTCGGCGGGCGTACGCAGGGTATCGGGGTCTTCGGCCGGAAACGCCGACTTGCGCATCGGGGTTCGCGTCCCACCGGGATTGAGCGTATTGACGCGCACCTGGCTGGTATTCTCCAGTTCCTGAGCCAACATCTGCGAGAAGCCTTCCGTAGCGAACTTGGAGACACTGTAGGCGCCCCAGAAGGCACGCCCCTTGCGCCCGACACTGGAGCTTGTCAGCACGACGGAGGCATCCTTCGAGGCCTTGAGCAACGGTAGCAATGCCTGGACCATCCAGATAGGGCCATTGATATTGACCTGCATGACCTGCTCCCACAGCGCCGGATCATACTGCTCGAACGGAGTGATCTTGCCCAGCAGGCTCGCGTTGTGCAGCAGGCCATCCAGACGACCGAACTCGCTGTGCAGGGTATCAGCCATCTGCTGATAATCCTTGAGGGATGCCCCTTCGAAGTTGAGCGGATAGATGGCCGGTTGTGGTGCCCCCAATGCCTCGATCTCGTCGTAGACTTCTTCCAGCTTGGCAATGGTTCTGCCCAGCAATATCACCGTCGCCCCATGGCGCGCGTATTCGACTGCCGCTTCACGCCCAATGCCGGACCCCGCCCCGGTCACCAGAATGATCCGCCCTTTCAGCATGTCGTCCGGGGCCTGATAGTCGATCTTGCACTCTGCCATGGTGATATCCCTGTCTGAGATCTGTCGTCAACCGCCGATGAGAGTCACTGTCTCTTCACCGACATTATTACTTGCTCGGCCACATGAAGCGCGCCCGGGTTGCCTGCCGATGGCATGAGGCGCCGAGCGCCACATAACACAAAGCCCGCACCTGGTAGAATACCAAGCGCGGGCTTTGGGGAATACAGGTGGCCAATGGCCACGGGCACTCAGGCGCCGGAGGACAGGAAGTCCTTGGCCATGGTGCCAGCCTTGCTGTCCGGATACTGCTGGACCAGCTTCTCGAGCAAGGAGCGACTTTCCTGCGCCTTGCCTTGACGCGCCTTGACCAGACCCAGCTTGTACATCGCATCCGGCACCTTGCTGGATTGCGAGAATTCGCTGATCACGGTGTCGAAGGCCTGGGCAGAAGCATCCAGCTGGTTCTTGGCCGAATACAGCTCGCCCAGCCAGTAATGGGCATTGGCTGCGAGGTTGGAATCCCCATGGTCGACCACGAAGGCTTCAAAGGCGACAATGGCACCGTCGAAGTCGCGAGACTGCACCTTGGCGAAGGCATTCTCGTAATCCTTCTGGGCAGCTGCACCGCTGTCGGCATTGCTGGCGCCATTGGTGCTGGCTGCACCACCGGCACTTGCGCCGCCAGTGACTGCCGTTGCTGCCTGTGAATCGACAACCTGACCGTTCTCCCCGGCGGAAGCGCCGCCAGAAACCCGCTGTTCCAGATCCAGGTAGCGTTGCTGTGACATCTCGGTCAGGCGCTTGAACTGGTATTCCAGCTCATCGATCCGGCCGCGAAGTCGGGCAATTTCCTGTGCCTGTTCGTCGAGTTGATTGAGAAGGGTCAGGGTGCCGCCGCCACTCAAACGAGTATTGGCCTGCTGATAGAGCGAGTTTGATTGCCCAGTGAGGTCCTCGACCGTCGGTGCGGCCAAAACGGACAACGGGAGCAACAAGGCTCCCGCACCGAACAACCCTTTCAGGCTGTGTTTCATGCTGTCGGCTCCGCCGAATCATCATGGTATCGCGCAAGCAAGCCCGGGGTTCAAGGTCACGCCTCTTGCCCGGGCCAGCTCAACACAAGTTTCTAGCGTCTCCGCGCCTCATTGAAGAGTCGCGGAGATGAACCGTACTTAGTAGTCGAAGACCACACGACGGTTCTTGGCATAGGAAGACTCGCCGTGGCCCTGGACTGCCGGACGCTCTTCACCGTAGGAGACGATCTCGATCTGTGACGGAGACACGCCCTGGACAGTCAGGAAGCGTGCGACAGACTTGGCACGACGCTCGCCCAGACCCAGGTTGTATTCACGAGTACCGCGCTCATCAGCGTGGCCTTCCAGAACGACATTGGCGCTGGTGTTGGCTTTCAGGTACTGAGCGTGACCCATCAGGACGCTTTCGAACTCAGGACGGATGGTGTCCTTGTTGAAGGCGAAGTAGATGGTACGCACGTCAGGCATGGTGGCGTTGCTCATCTGATTGGCGTTGCTGTTGGCACCAGTGTTCATGCCGGCAGTGTTCGCACCGCTGTTGGCTGAATCCATGTCGCCGTCCTGAGCGCCGCCGCTGCTGGAACAACCTGCCATGACGCTCAGGGACAGGGCAACCAACAGACCTTTTGCATACGGGGTGAACTGCATTGTGAAACTCCTTGCTCTAATGGGTACGAATGCCAAG
Source organism: Cobetia sp. UCD-24C (assembly GCF_001306765.1). Taxonomy (NCBI): domain Bacteria; kingdom Pseudomonadati; phylum Pseudomonadota; class Gammaproteobacteria; order Oceanospirillales; family Halomonadaceae; genus Cobetia; species Cobetia sp. UCD-24C. Next base: position 184,953 of record NZ_LJTD01000008.1, read on the forward strand.
CCTTTCTTGGTGGCTCAGTTGCATTCTAGTGGTTTAGTTCAGGAACGGCGACCACGCAGGTTCACGCACGTCGCCTTGTGCTGACGGCAGGGAGAATTGTGCCCTTCCGTCTGCCGACACCTGGCCCAGGACCCCGCGGGTTCCTTGCTGAGTGGCATATATCACCATAGTGCCATTCGGCGCAACACTTGGTGATTCATCCCACTGAGTATCGGTCAGGGAGGTAACCCGACCGCTCTTCAGATCTTGCTTGGCAACCTGATAACCGTTGCCTGCGCGGTTGATCATGAACAGGTTCTCTCCATCGGGTGAGATGCGCCCGCGGGAGTTGTAATTGCCGGTATATGTCACACGTTCCGTGCCGCCGGACAGATCAAGACGATAGATCTGTGGGGAGCCTGCACGATCAGAGGTGAACACCATACCGCTGCCATCCGGCAACCAATCCGGCTCGGTATCGATCGCAGGATTGTTGGTCAGACGCTGGAACTGACGGCTGGCAATATCCATCACATAGATTTCCGGCTGGCCATCCTTTGACAAGGCCATTGCCAGTTTACGTCCGTCCGGCGACCAGGCCGGGGCACCATTGATGCCTCGGAAACCTGTCAGTTTTGCACGACGACCACTGCCCAGTTCCTGCACATAGATAGCGGGACGTTCGGCTTCAAAACTGACATAGGCCAGCTTCTTGCCATCCGGCGACCATGCCGGTGACATGATCGGTTCATCGGAGGCCAGAATCTCCTGACTATTGTGGCCATCTGAATCCGCCACGTACAGGGCAAAACGAATATTGTCGCCAACACCATTGGCGGTAATGTATGCGATTTTTGTCGAGAAAGCACCGCGAATTCCAGTGATTTCCTCAAATATTTCATCGCTCATATAATGGCCGCGCGCGCGCAGCTCACCATTGCTTCCGGTGATGACTTCGCCAAGCATGCGCTTGTTGCCCAGCACATCCATCAGCTCATACTGGATGCTATAACCGCCATTGCTGGCCGTCTTTACCTGACCCACCACGAGGTAACTGGCCCCCAGACGCTTCCAGTCATTGACGAAGACGTCCTGCGTCGTGCCCGGCAACGCGATCAGATTGTCGCGCTTGATCGGGTCGAACTGGCCACTGCGCGCCAGGTCATCGGAGATGATGCGTGCGAGGTCCTGCGGCAGACTTCCCCCGGTCAGATTCTCGAACGGCACGACAGCGATAGGTGTGGCGCTGTCATTGCCCTTGGTGATCTCGATGGTCAGGTCAGCTCTTGCCATGCTGGTCACTGCCAGCAAGGCGGCTGCCATCATCCATGCGGTCAATCGTCTCATCGGCCCAGGTCCTCTGGATTGAAGTACAGGTTGAAGTTTCGGAACTGGCTCTTGGCGCCAGCCGGCAGGTCCTGCATCTCGGTAAACGGCGCGGCTTTCTGGATCGCCTGAATCGCGGAGCGATCAAAGGCGGCGTTACCACTGCTCTTGCTGACCGCTGCCGTTACCAATTCGCCTGTCGGCAACAATGACACTCTCAGCGTGACCGTCATACCGGGAACAGAGCCCGAGGGCCGATTCCAATTTTGTCCGACATACTTCTTGAGCAGGTTCTCGAAGCTGTTGGCAGCCTGAGCGGCCTGTTTGGCGCCGCTGATGGCGTCGCTTTCATTGTCTATCAGGCTATCCAGCGAACCGGCAGAGGCCTGCGCCGCTTTCTCGGCAAGTGCCTTCTGACGTGCGGCTTCAGCGGCTGCCTTCTTGCGCGCTTCTTCCGCCGCCTTGGCCTTGGCTGCCTTCTCCTTGGCGGCCTTGTCGGCTGCCGCCTTGGCCGCCTTTTCCTTCTCGGCCTTCTCCGCTGCTGCCTTGGCCTTGGCTGCCTTTTCGGCTTCCGCCTTCTTGGCTTCAGCGTCTGCCTTGGCCTTGGCCGCCTTCTCTGCTTCGGCTTTCTTGCGCGCTTCTTCTGCGGCTTTTTCCTTGGCGGCCTTTTCGGCATCCGCCTTGGCCTTGGCAGCCTTCTCGGCTTCCGCCTTCTTCAAGGCATCGGCCTTGGCCTGCTTTTCCGCTTCGGCTTTCTTGCGATCAAGAGCAATCGCCTTGGCTTCCTCTGCACGCCTGGCCGCTTCTGCCTTGGCCTTTTCGGCCGCCGCCTGCTCAGCCTTCAACTGCTTCGCTGCCTTGGCCTGCTCAGCCGCCTTTTGCTGTTGCACCTTCTGGGCAGCCGCCTTTTCCTCGGCGGCGCTGCGTTGCTGTTCCGCTGCAAGCTCTGCCTCTCTGGCCGCCTCTTCCTTGGCGCTCTGGCGCTGATCGGATTCTTCGGCCGCATCACGCGCCTTGCTGGACTTCGCCTGCTGGGCCTGATTGGTCGTGGTCTCGGTACTGACCAGTGTCGCGTTGACGATGGTGGTGTTGGTCTTCTCCGGTTCGGATTCTGGCCAACTCACCAGAGTCAGAATCAGGATGCCTAGGTGCAGGCCAACGGCCAGCACCACAGGCAATCCCAACCCGACCCGCTGTTCTATCTCTGGCTGACTCATCCATCAGCCCTCGGTCGGTGGTTCTGAAATCAGCCCGACATTGGGGACACCGGCACCCTGCAGCGTGCTCATCAGCCCCATGACATCGCCGTAGGGCGCCGTCTTGGCACCCTTGACCAGCACGGGCGTCTTGGGCTTCTCGGCCACGATGGACGCGACCTTGCTGCCCAGTTCATCCAGTGCCACCGGCGTGCGCTTGTCTTCATCCGACCCCAGATCGATGTAGTAATTGCCGCTATCGTCCAGCGAGACGATCAATGGCGTCACATCATCGGGATTGTCGATCGGCTTGGAGGTGACCTTGGGCAATTCGACCTGAACCCCCTGCGTCATCATCGGCGCGGTGATCATGAAGATGACCAGCAACACCAACATGACGTCGATGAAGGGCACCACATTGATCTCGGAGGACAGCTTGCGCTTGTGGCCTCTGCTATACGGTCCTTTCATTGACTCGCCTCCCTTCAAGCGTCGTTGCTGCCACGACCGTGCAGATTACGATGCAGAATGGAGTGAAGTTCTTCGGCGAAGTCTTCATAGCGACCCAGCAGCTGATCAGCACGGCTGGCCAGACGGTTGTAGAAGATGACGGCCGGGATTGCCGCGAACAGGCCCATGGCAGTCGCGACCAGTGCTTCGGCAATCCAGGGGGCGACGGTGGTCAGAGTTGCCTGCTGAGCCGTACCCAGTGCCTGGAAGGAGCCCATGATGCCCCACACGGTACCGAACAGGCCGACATAGGGGCTGACGGAGCTGACCGTGGCCAGAAACGGCAGGTGAATGTTCAGGCGCTCTTCTTCACGTGACAGCGTGACGCGCATGCTGCGTTGCACACCGTCCATCACCGCATCGGCATTGCTGGACTTGGGCTTGAGGCGGCTGTACTCGCGGAAGCCGGCACGGAAGACGCCAGAGGCTCCCGGGGTGGATTCTTCATCCGTCGGCAATTCACGATAGAGGTGATTGAGGTCGACCCCGGACCAGAAGCGCTTTTCAAAGGCCGCGTAAGCCTGCTTGGCACGGGACAATGCCATCCCGCGCTGAAAGATCACCACCCAGGATGCAATGGAAGCTGCCAGCAACAGCAACATGACTGCCTGAACGACCAGACTGGCGTTCACGAACAGCGAAATGATCGACATCGAATCTTCCACGGAAATCCCTCTTTACTTGGTTCAGTCTGTGCCACCGTCAATCAGTGACACGATAAATAATCTGTTCATCAGCCAGGCGTCTCGGCACCTGACTGGCAGCGGCCTCATCTGCGCCTTGCGATCTCAGACCTCAAGAGCCGCAAGCAATTCCCCGGGCCAGCGTCTGGGGCGCAAGGTCGTGGCATCGACGCAAGCGATCACGACTTCCGCTTCGCTCAAGATCTGCTCACCGCGCAGCGCCTGCTGGGTGAACGTCAAGCGTGCACCGCGCAAGGCGCCTGCCGTTGCCGTCACGGTCAGCAGGTCATCCAGATGCGCAGGACGAAGATAACGATTTGTTACACTGTGTACTACCAACTGAATGCCTTTTTCAAGCAAGGCTTGCTGCGTGAAGCCCTTCGCTCGCAACCATTCACTGCGCGCGCGCTCCATGAAGCGCAGATAATTCACGTAGTAGACGATGCCACCGGCATCAGTATCCTCGATGTAGACGCGCACAGTGTGGTGAAAACATGCAGCTTCACCCTTCAACGTATTTCCTGCGTCTTCAGATGTCATGACGCGTCATTTCCTTCCTGTCCCAGGCGCGCCTGCTCTTCACGTGGGGTGATCCCGAAGTGCAGATAGGCCGAGCGCGTGACCAGTCGCCCACGCGCCGTGCGCATCATGAAGCCCTGCTGAATCAGGTAGGGCTCCAGCACATCCTCGATGGTATCGCGCTCTTCCCCGATGGCCGCCGCCAGTGAATCGACCCCGACCGGCCCGCCATCGAACTTCTCGATCATCGCCAGCAGCAGTCGACGGTCCATGTGATCCAGGCCGTGGCTGTCGACATTGAGCATGTTGAGCGCCTTGTCGGCCACTTCCAGCGTCAAGCGACCATCCGAGCGCACTTCGGCGAAGTCACGCACCCGGCGCAGCAGGCGATTGGCGATACGCGGCGTGCCGCGGGAGCGACGCGCAATCTCCAGCGCCCCTTCCATCTCGACTTCCATGCCGGAAAGCCTGGCACTGCGCGCCACGATGTCGGTGAGTGACTCGATATCGTAGAACTCGAGGCGTTGGACGATGCCGAAGCGATCGCGCAGCGGCGCCGTCAGCAGTCCTGCACGCGTCGTCGCGCCCACCAGGGTGAATCGTGGCAGCTCAAGCTTGATCGAGCGGGCCGCGGGGCCTTCACCGATCATGATGTCGAGCTGATAATCTTCCATCGCCGGATAGAGCACTTCCTCGACGGCCGGTGACAGGCGGTGAATCTCGTCGATGAACAGGACATCGCCTTCCTGCAGGTTGGTCAGCATCGCTGCCAGGTCCCCTGCCCGTTCCAGCACCGGCCCGGAGGTCGACTTGATATCGACACTCATCTCGCTGGCGATGATATGCGCCAGCGTCGTCTTGCCGAGACCGGGCGGGCCGAAGACCAGGGTGTGATCCAGACTATCGCCTCGTCCTCGCGCGGCACTGATGAAGATTTCCATCTGCTCGCGGACGATGGGCTGTCCGATGTAGTCACTCAGCGTGCGTGGCCGGTTGGCGCGATCGATCCGCTCTTCCGGATCATGCGTCGCCGCGGAGATCAGTCGGTCCGACTCCATCATGATGCTTGCTCAACTCCTGATGACGCAGGTCACGCACATGACGCGGGTCATGGGCCATGAACGTGCGTCAGTGGCAGGTGGCAAGGTTTGCCAGGGCGGTGCAACGATCTAGCGCATCTGCGTTCAAGCGCGCACTTTCTACCCCAGTAACCTGCCAACCCCTAGTCAATAAATCCAATCACGATGCGCCGTTTCCTTCACGGAAACTATAGGGCGCATGTTTGCTGCCCTGGCGGGGCTTCAGCTGGCCATCTTGCGCGCCAGCGCCGCCTTGATGAGCGCTTCCGTGGAGGCACCGGTCTCGAGCCCGGAGAGCATCTTGGCCGCCTCGACAGGCTTGTAGCCCAGAGATACCAGCGCGGCTTCGGCATCCGCCAGAGGATGGGTGACCGGCGGTTGCGGCTGGGAGGCACGCGCCATTTCATCCAGCCCATCATCCGACGGCAGCGTCCAATGCTTGAGGCGATCACGCATCTCGATGATCAGGCGATCCGCCGTCTTCTTGCCGACGCCCGGCAATCGTGTCAGCGCCCGGCTGTCTTCATCGTGAACACAGCGAATGAAATCGGACTGCTCCATTCCCGACAGAATCGCTAGCGCCAGTCGCGGACCGACACCGGAGATCTTGATCAATTCACGGAACAGACGACGCTCGGGCTCCTTGCCGAAGCCATACAGCAACTGCGCGTCTTCGCGCACCACCAGGTGGGTGTAGAGCTGGCAATGTTCGCCCACGGACGGCAAGCCCAACAGGGTGTTCATCGAAGCTTCCAGTTCATAACCGACACCCTGTACATCAAGCACCAGCTGCGGCGGTTGTTTTTCCAGCAATGTCCCGGTCAGGCGTCCAATCATGTTGCGGCTGTCCTTGCTCGGCAGAGAACGTGTTCGGTGGGATCGTGCTGCTCGCAGACCCGATTCTCTGCACGGATTGTTACAATGCGGGCAAGCCTACCAAAGATGAAGCGTAGGCGGCATGTCCCAGTGTCACGACGAATTTGTCGCATCTTTCTGACAGTCATACCTTGGGTGATGGCACGAAGCCTGATGCCACGCGGCTTGGCGCATCACGCAATCGGCTGCTGTCAGGCTCGGCAGACACTCTACAAGTGACTGAAAAATCGCTATTAATTGAGCACAATACCGTATTTGTCGCTCAGCGGCATGTCAGGCGTCGGGCTCGAAGTCTCGCCAACTGCTGCTACGTCGCACGCGAGTTCCCTTGCGTCGACTGGTATTCCCCAACCCCAAGGCTTCCAGCTGATCATTGCCGGGCGTCAGGCGTCGACGCGCGAAACAATGCGTCAGGGCAATGGCCAGCGCATCGGCGGCATCGGCCTGCGGCGTGGCGGAGAGCTTGAGCGTATGCGTGACCATATGCTGCACCTGGGACTTCTCGGCGGCACCGGTACCGGTCACGGCCTGCTTGATCTGCCGCGGCCCATATTCGAACACCGGCAAGCCGTGATTGGCCGCACACACGATGGCAGCCCCGCGCGCCTGGCCTAGCTTGAGCGCCGAATCGGCGTTCTTGGACATGAAGACCTGCTCGATGGCGAATTCCGCGGGGCGATGCAGGGCGATCACCTCGCTGATACCGGCATAGATCTGCGCCAGGCGCTGATCCAGGCTGACCTGTGACATGCGAATGCAGCCACTGTCCACATAGCGAGGCTGAGCCGCAGAGGCATCCAATACCCCATACCCGGTCAGACGTGAGCCCGGGTCGATGCCAAGAATGATCATGCTGCCGCCTCGCTTCTCACACCTTGCGTCTTCGCTGTCGTCATCGCGCCATCGCCCTTACTGTGTATATAACCAGCCACCATGCCACAAAAAAGGCGGTGCGACACTGTCATGGCCTGACGTGAACGCCAGCAAACAGTCTCGCACCGCCTTGTCGGGCTTGCTCGCCCCTTTGCCTACCAGGCCAAAGGGGCAAACCTGCCACCGCGGAACCGCCCTTGTCTGATCAAATCAGTCCAGACAGCCCCACCAGTCACTCTCTCGGTCATGCGCCGCTGAATCAGGCCTGACCGCTTTCGTCCTCGACCTTGACCTTCTGACGCAGACGGATGTTCAGCTCCTTGAGCTGCTCACCGCTGACCACGCCCGGGGCGTCGGTCATCATGCAGCCGGCGCTCTGGGTTTTCGGGAAGGCAATCACTTCACGAATGGTCTTGGCACCGGTCATCAGCATCACCAGACGGTCGAGACCGAAGGCCAGACCACCATGGGGCGGCGCGCCGAACTTCAGGGCGTCGAGGAGGAAGCCGAACTTCTCTTCCGCTTCTTCTTCACCGATGCCCAGCACTTCGAACACGGTACGCTGCATGGCCTGATCGTGGATACGGATGGAGCCGCCACCCAGCTCGGTGCCGTTGATGACCATGTCGTAGGCGCGAGACAGTGCCGCTTCCGGGTTGGCCTTGAGCTCTTCCGGCGTGCAGGACGGCGCGGTGAACGGGTGGTGCAACGCGCTCAGGCGGCCGTTGGCATCGGCTTCGAACATCGGGAAGTCGACGACCCACAGCGGTGCCCACTCGCGGGTGTAGAGGTTGAGGTCTTCACCCAGCTTGACGCGCAGCGCACCGATGGCCTCGGCCACGATGTTGGCCTTGTCAGCGCCGAAGAACACGATGTCGCCATCGACGGCGCCACAGCGGTCCAGCACTTCATCCACGACGTCTTCCATGAACTTGACGATCGGCGACTGCAGACCCTCGATGCCCTTGGCACGTTCGTTGACCTTGATCCACGCCAGGCCCTTGGCACCGTAGATGCCGACGAACTTGGTGTAGGCGTCGATTTCCTTGCGTGACAGGCTGGCACCGCCCGGGACACGCAGTGCGGCGACACGGCCCTTGTCGTCCTTGGCCGGACCGGAGAAGACCTTGAAGTCCACGCCGCTCATCAGGTCATCGACATCGACCAGTTCCAACGGGATGCGCAGGTCCGGCTTGTCGGAACCGAAGCGGCTGATGGCCTCGGAGTACGGCATGGTCGGGAAGTCGCCCAGCTCGACATCGAGCACTTCCTTGTAGAGGCCACGGATCATGGTCTCGGTCATGCCCATGATGTCCTGCTCGTCGACGAAGCTGGCTTCGAGGTCGATCTGGGTGAACTCCGGCTGACGGTCAGCACGCAGGTCTTCATCACGGAAGCATTTGGCGATCTGGTAGTAACGATCGACACCGGCGACCATCAGCAGCTGCTTGAACAGCTGCGGAGACTGCGGCAGTGCGAAGAAGCTGCCGGCGTAGGTGCGGCTCGGCACCAGATAGTCACGTGCGCCTTCCGGCGTGGCACGTGTCAGGATCGGGGTTTCGATGTCGAGGAAGCCCAGGGCTTCGAGCTGGGCGCGCACGCTGTGAGTGATGCGCGAGCGCAGACGCAGCTTCTCGATCATGTCGGGACGACGCAGGTCGACATAACGATACTTGAGGCGAACTTCCTCACCGACCTTGTTGTGGTCGTCGAGCTGGAACGGCGGCGTCTGTGCGGTGTTGAGCACTTCGACGTCCTTGGCCAGCACTTCGATCATGCCTGTCGGCATGTTCGGGTTCTGGGTGCCTTCCGGGCGCAGACGGATACGGCCCTTGATACGCAGCACGAACTCGCTGCGCGCCTTGTCGGCAGTGGCGAAGGCATCGACGGTGTCCGGATCGACGACGATCTGGGCGATGCCATCACGGTCGCGCATGTCGAGGAAGATGACGCCACCGTGGTCGCGACGGCGGTGCACCCACCCGCACAGAGTGACATCCTGATCGATCAGGGTCTCGTTCAGTTTGCCGCAATAGTGGCTGCGCATGTTGATTCCTTGTTGCTCAAATTCATGATCGACGCGCTGATGCGCATCTGTCTCAGAGGGCCTGCCGTTGGCGATGAGGGTCAAGGGTACCCGCTGGGCGCCCTTGACCCTCATCACGCTGATGCCTGACGCACTATCCCAGCTGTGTCAGGCGGTGCTGTCGCTACCACCGGCCAGATTCTTCTTGCTGCCGGACTTGAAATCCGTCTCGTACCAGCCACTGCCTGCCAGACGGAACCCGGCGGCGGAGACCAGCTTCTCGAGCTGGTCCGTCTTGCATTCCGGGCACTCCGTCAGCGGCGCAGCGCTGATCTTCTGCAACTTGTCCATCCGATGGCCACAGGCCTTGCAGTGGTATTCATAGATCGGCATGGTTTTCTTTCCTGACAATACTGGTCACGGGGCTGTCTGAGCACCGTGAACCATGACAATGTTATGCCTTGCGGCGCGTCTTGCGTTCAGCGCACCTGCGGCCCCAACATGAGAGCTTTCGCAAGCACCAGCAAGAGACGCCTACAATAAGGCCAGTTGAGCGGCTTTCAAGTCAAAGCGAAAGGGGCACATTATAGCGTGCTCGGCCCCGTGCGGGGCAACACCCAAGCACAAACCGGCCCAGACGCTACGTACTCGTCATTTCCGGGCCAGCCTTTCTGTCTTCCTATCTATCTTCCTACGCCATCATGAGGCACCTATGTCCGATCACGATCGTACTGCGCAGTCTCCCTCTCATTCTTCCACGCCCGCTTCCTCTCAGTGTGAACCTGCCTCGTCCACCAGCGCCCCGCAGGCCGTCATGCTAGATGCCGGCTCCGTCGGTGACGGACTGGACTTCTCGCGCCTCGAGGCCCGCCTGGAAGGATTGGTTTGCCATGACGCGACCGCGCCCGAGGAAGTGGTGCCACGGCTGAGCGGTGCCCCCATCGTGCTGGTCAACAAGGTACGCATCGAGGCGCACCACATGGATGAGCTACCGACCCTCAAGCTGATCGCGGTGATGGCGACCGGCACCAACAATATCGACATGGCGGCCGCCGAAGCACGCGGCATTCGGGTCATGAACGTCAATGCCTATGGCACTCATTCGGTGGCGCAGCACACCTGGATGCTGCTGCTGGCACTGGCAGGCCGCCTGCCGGAATACCAGACCGACATCGCCGCGGGCGAGTGGCAACGCAGCGCGACCTTCTGCCTGATGGGCCGCCCCGTGGTGCAGCTGTCCGGCAAGCATCTGGTCATCATCGGCAAGGGGGAGCTGGGCACTGCGGTGGGCAGGCTGGCCGAGGCGTTCGGCATGCGCGTGACCTTTGCCGCCCGTCCGGGCACCGCCCCCACCGCCGAGCGCCCCGCGCTGGAAAGCCTGCTGCCCCAGGCTGACGCCATCAGCCTGCACTGCCCGCTGACCCCAGAGACGCAGCATCTGATCGATGAGCAGGCGCTCGCCGCCATGAAGCCCGGTGCACTGCTGGTCAATTGCGCCCGCGGGGGCATCATCGACGAGGACGCAGCCCTGGAGGCACTGGCCACCGGACAGCTCGGCGGCCTGGCGGTGGATAGCCTGCCGGAGGAGCCGCCACGTGAAGGCCACTCGCTGCTCTCGGCCCTGGAAAGCCAGCACCATTCGGCGAGTGCGCCCTTGAACCTGATCGTCACGCCCCACAATGCCTGGATCAGCCAGGAGGCGCGCCAGAACATGCTCGATCTCAGTCTGGCCAATATCGAGACATTCCTGAGCGAACACGCCTGACACGGCCTCAACCTCGCGGTGACAGCCACTGACGCTGAGTGGCAAGTGTGATAGGCACGTCACGAAAAAAGCCCCCGAACCGGCATATGCGCCGAGTCGGGGGCTTCTTATGAGTGGCCTGGCGTCAGCGGATGCGGATATGCATGCCCGCCGCCTTGAGGGCGTTGCCTTCAGCGTCCCACGACACCACACGACCGCGTGAGCTCAACAGTACCCACCGGGTGCCGCTCGCTCGTTCGCCGTCCTCATGCTCACCGTCATCGTCAGCGCTCAGGCTCCGCTGTTGCAGGAACTTGTCGCCAGCCTTGCCTGTGGCGTCCGCCATGCCTGCCTCGTTCATTCCCATCGCCTCGATCTGCTGAAGGTCCTCTTCCTGCGGCGCACGCATCCGGTACTGGCACTCACAGCTTTCGCCATAGGTAGTGATGATCTTGTGTCTGAGCGCATGTACCTGCTCGAGATCCTCCGGGTGAATCAAGCGATCGAAGTCCATTTCGCGCATCGCCAACGGCTCGTGGCCCGAAGCGCCGAGCATCTTCCAGAGATTGGGATGGATCTGGACGATGCGCTCAGGAATGTCCATTTCCCACAGGCTATCGCCACTGGCTTCGAGGGAATCCAGCAAGCGACGCTCGCTGGACTGCAATTCCCTCTGCGTCTGGCGCAGCCGCTGGTACATCTCTTCGGCGGTGGCGTTGGCATCATCCAGCTCGACGATGCCACTGCCACCCGCGGACTCGACTTCCGCGCCCATGCCGATGCGATGCAGTCGCTCACGCAGCTCGGCCAGCGGCACCGAAAGGCGACGGCTGATGTGGTGCGTGCGCCAGCTCATGAGAATGAAGAAGGTGAAATAGAACAGGATCAGGCCACCGACCAGCGCCATGCCGACCAGCTGGAAGTTACGCCCGATCTCGGCGGTACGAAAGAAGACGGCACTCTCCTCGACCATGCTCAACATGATCCAGCCATTGCCCGGCAAGCGCTCCCACGCCACCTTGTAGGGTGCACCTGCCACACTGACGCTCTCCAGGCCACGCCGCTGCTCGAGGATACGGGGCGCGAGTCTCTTGAAGACCTCATGACCTTTCAGCTCCAGCTGGGCGGGCCGAATGACATCCTCTTCCTGGAGGTCATTGGCATCGGGAATCTCCAGCGGCAGCAGCGACAACAACTGCTCACCGGCGCGCGGGACGGCGAGTGAGCGCCCCTCGGCATCGAACAGCATCGCGAAGCCTTGCCAGGGCAGCTCCATCGCCAGCACCTGATTGACGATCACGTCCAGGGTCATGTCGACGCCGGCGACGCCGAGAAATTCGCCTTGCTCGGAATAGAAAGGACTGACGGCCGACGTCATCCAGCCATTGCCGGCCGGGTCTTCGTAGATGTCGGTCCAGATGGTGTTTCGCGAGGGATTTGCCTCTGGCGCGGCCAGATAGAAGAAGGAGAAGTCACGACAGTCGTGGTCGGCTGGCACCAGCGAGGCCAGATCGACATAGGGGAAAAGGCGGACATAGCAGTCGGCCATCGTGACGAAGGACTGCACTACGGCCGAGTGCGAGGACACGACACTGCGCATGATCGGGTCGACCGCCGTCATGCGCAGCGCCATGGGGATGTCCTGCTCGAGGCCTGGCAAGGCGGGATAGAAGCCGCTGCCTTGATTGTCCGCCGTCTGCTGACTGGCCCAGACACCGCTGGGCAGGCTTGCGTGACGGGCAACCTCGCGCGCCGCTACCCCGGTACCGGTGTCGCCCATGGCCAGTTCGCCTGCCTGGGCACCGAGCCCGCGCGACAGGTTCTGAACATGCTCCAGCTGCTGGCTGAGTGACTTGGCCTCCCGCAGCATCGCCAGGTTGAGCTCACTGCTCGACTGGGATTGCAGGTAATTGAGGTTGGCATCACGAATCTCGTCATTGGACACGAAATACACCGCCACCAGGGCGGTCTCGACCAACAGCAACGGAATCATGGTACTGGTGAAGAGCGCTCGCCAGACCCACTTCTTGATCGTGACGGCGGGTTGCTTCGACTCCGACATGGGCGACTATCCTGAATCCAGCGAGATGACAGGAAGTATGCACTTTCTCTTGCGTTCCAAGAGGCTAATAGCTTCAACGCTTAAACATGACCTGAAGGTCAGACCTTGGTGATACGACTGGGGACAGGCGGCCAAGGCTTTGCTAGGATGCTCGACCCCAAGGAGGCTGCATGCTTTACAACTACGGTTCTATCAATATCGATCACGTCTATCGGGTACCTCACCTGGTACGACCGGGTGAAACCCTGGCGAGTCTCTCCTACCGTCAGGTACTGGGTGGCAAGGGTGCCAACCAGTCGCTCGCACTTGCGCGCGCCGGAGGCGACGTCACGCACTGGGGCCGCCTTGGCAACAGTGATCGCTGGGCACTTGAGCCGCTGGAAAGCGCCGGTGTCATCACCTCGCAGGTCGAGCTGAGCGCCAGCGCCAGTGGCCACGCCATCATCCAGGTGGACGACCACGCCGAGAACAGCATCATTCTGCATCCGGGCGCCAACCACGGCTTCACCGATGAACATCTCGCGACGCTGTTCTCCGGCGTGACGCAGGGAGATTGGCTGCTGCTGCAAAATGAGTGCAACGCGCTGGGCAAGGTCATCGAGCTGGCGCACGCCAAGGGCATGAAGATCGCGTTCAATCCGGCCCCGATGGGCGCTGATGTCCTGCGCCTGCCGCTGGAACACTGCCAGGTGCTGTTCCTCAATCGCGGTGAAGCGGCACAGCTGGTCGAGCTGGAAGAAAGTGCGCCTGTCGCCACCCTGCTCGCCGCGCTGCACACTCGCCTGCCTGACACCGAAGTGGTGATGACCCTGGGCAGCGAAGGCGTCTGCTACCAGCTGGGGGAACAGCGCATCCAGCTGCCGGCGCACCGCGTCAATGCCGTGGACACCACTGCAGCAGGCGACACCTTCATCGGCTATTACCTGGCAAGCCAGATCGAAGGCCAGAGCATCGAGGAAAGCCTGCGTCGTGCCAGCACCGCCTCTGCTTTGTGCGTGAGCCGCGAAGGCGCAGCGCCGAGCATTCCGCTGGCCAGTGATGTCGCCGCTGCCCTGGCCGAATGGCCGACGCTCGACGTCCTGAGCAACTGAACAACTGAGCTACCTGCACGGGCCACCACCACGTGGCCCGTGCCGTGCCCGTGTCACCTCATGGGCACCTTGTCGGCGTAACGCCCTCTATTGCAGGTCACTTCTTTCACGAGGTCAGCATGAAAACACCGATTATCTTTGATACCGATCCGGGCGTGGATGATGCCCAGGCGATTGCCATCTGTCTGGCGCATCCGGACATCGAATTCCTCGGCATGACCACCACCTTCGGCAACGTCACCATCGAGACGGCCACCTCCAACGCCCTGCTGCTGGGCGAACTGGCGGGTCAGGAGATTCCGGTCGCCCAGGGCGCTGCCCAGCCGCTGGTCAAGGACAAGTTCCCGGCGCCGGCGCACATCCACGGCGCCAATGGCCTGGGCAACATGGAGATCCCGGAGCCCAAGGGCAAGGCGCTGTCCATCAGCGCACCGCAGTTCATCGTCGAGCAGGTCAATGCGCGTCCTGGCGAGATCACCCTCGTCGCCGTCGGCCCGCTGGGCAATCTGGCTACCGCACTGCAGCTGGACCCGAGCATCATCAGCAAGGTCAAGCAGGTCGTCATCATGGGCGGTTCCATCCGTGAAGGCGGCAACGTCTCACCGGTCGCCGAAGCCAACATCTTCAATGACCCGCATGCCGCCGCCAAGGTGCTGACCGCCGGCTGGCCGCTGACCATGGTCGGTCTCGATGCGACGCACCGCTGCGTGCTGTCTCCGGCCCATGTCGAGCGCATCCGTGTCGCGCAAGGCGCACTCGGCGAAGTGCTGTCCGGCAGCTATCAGTTCTACAAGGCCTTCTATCAGGAAGCGCGCGGCATCGATGGTTGCTGCCCGCACGACAGCTGCGCCCTCGCCTGGCTGATGAAGCCGGAGCTGTTCACTACCGAGCGCGGCCACCTGAATGTCGAAGTCGAAGGCCTGTCCGAAGGTCAGACGCTGTTCGCCCCTGAGGGTCGCGAATTCCTCGGCAATCAGTGGTCCCAAACGCCGCTGGTCGACGTCTGCGTCAATGCCCAGGGCGACAAGGTCGTCGAGTGGATCACCGACGTGCTGACCGCCAAGGCATCCTGATCGGCGCCCGGCAGGCCCGCCTGGGCCTGCCACAAACCGAGACAACGCTCGTCAGCGTCATTGCTGGTCGGCGTTGTCTCGGTTTGTGCATTCGCGCTTGTTCACTTTTCCCTTTCCCTTTCCTTCCTCCTTCCCTCTTCTCCTCTTTGGCGTCTCTCCTTTACCGCAACGGCCTTCCCACGCCCCGAAGACTGAGAAGTTGCTGGGTTATGGAGATTCTTTCAGCAAGATAACGGGATAAACTTTTGAACAACCCTTACCAGACGAGAGTGAATGGCGAGCCGTTCGGCGCATGCACATAATCTGATACGCTAGCGGAATCTCACTGGGCAAGCGCCTCATACGCCGTCCCATCCTGCCTGCCACGGAGCTCATCATGCCTTCGACGACAACGTTGCCCTCTGCACCCGCTGCAACGCTTCGCACTCAGGATTCTCACGCGATCGCCGACACCCAGTACGATTGCCTGGTCTTCATCGGTCGCTTCCAGCCCGTGCACCATGGCCATGTTGCCGTGATGGAAGAGGCCCTGCGCCTCGCGCGGCAGGTCATCGTGCTGGTCGGTTCTGCCTGGCAGGCACGTTCACTGCGCAACCCGTTCACCTTCTCTGAACGCACGCGCATGATCCGCAGTTGCTTTGACGATGCCGACAATGCGCGCCTGGAAATCGTGCCGTTGCTGGATGCCCTCTACAACGACGATGTCTGGGTACGTGATGTGCAGCGCAAGGTACGCGATATCGCGCGTCCGCAGGCCAACCGGATGCCGAGAATCGCGCTGATCGGTGCCAATCGTCGTGACAGCAACAGCCAGTCAAGCTACTACCTGAGCCTCTTCCCGCAGTGGGAGTCGGTAGCGGTGCCGCTGCGCGAGGGGATGGAGGCCAGCCGTATTCGTGAGGTCATCTTCACCGAGCGCGCCCGCGCCGAGGATTGGCTGGACAATGAGGGACTGGAGCTGCTGCCACCGCCGGTGGCTCAGCACCTGCATGGCTTCCTGGATGAGACCGCGTGGCAAGGGTTGGTCGAGGAACGTCGCCTGCTGGAGCAATATCGCGCCGCCTGGAGCGATGCGCCCTACCCGCCACTGTTCATCACGGTCAACGCCGTGGTGGTGCAGTCCGGCCATGTGCTGCTCACCACGCGGCGCGCGGCACCCGGCAAGGGGCTTTACGCCCTGCCTGGCGGCTTCGTGCAACCCCAGGAGCGCCTGCTGGATGCCTGTCTGCGTGAGCTCAAGGAGCGTGTGCGCCTCAAGGTGCCGGAACCAGTCCTGCGTGGCTCTCTGCGCGGACAGCGTCTGTTTGACGCGCCGCATCGCAGCTGGCGCGGACGCACCCTGGCAGAGGCCTTCTACTTCGCCCTGCGCCCGGAGCAGCAGCTTCCCAAGCTCAGAAGCGGCGGCGGCGAGAACGAGGAGCAGGCACGCTGGGTCGCGCTGGCGGATCTGGAGCCCGACACTCTCTTCGAGGACCACTTCTTCATCATTCAGAATTTCCTCGGCCTGCATGCAGGCCAAAGCAGTTTCTGACTACTCGAAACGGCCTATGCAGGCGCGCACACTTCCCTGCATCAGCACAACGAAAACGGCAGCCCAAGGGGCTGCCGTTTTCATCACAAGACACCTGGCTTTCTTTTGTCTTCGCCTTTGTCTTTGTCTTCGCCTGCAACACTCAGACTCAGGCTTCGAGGAAATCTCGCGGCAGATTCATCAGCTGCTTCCACAGCTTGTCGATGCCGGGCTTGTGGACAAGGGAGCAACGATAGAGACGAATCTCCAGCGGGATATCCCACGCCTCGTTGCCCGCGCGCACCAGCTTGCCGCTTTCCAGCTCATCGCGAATGCAGAAATCCGGAATCCACGCCATGCCGACGCCCTGCAGGGCCATGCCCTTGAGGCCCTCGGCCATCGCCATCTCATAGACGGTGCGCAGGCGCAGGCGCAGCGGATCATTCTTCAGAAGCATCTTCACGCTACGGCCCAGAAATGCGCCCTGGGTATAGGACAGCAGGGGAATCGCATCCTGGCTGGTCTCGCTCTGCCCGGTCAGCGGGAAGCGGGGTTCGCCATTCTCCAGCGGCACGCATACCGGCAGCATGTTGACCTTGGCGACCGAGAAGGACGGGAAGGCCTCGGCGTCCAGCTGCATGCTGGCGTAAGGGTCGTAATAGGCGAGCATCAAGTCGCAGTTGCCTTCGCGCAACGAGTGAATGGCGTCGCCGACATTCATCGCGGACAGGCGTGTCGGCAACTCCCCCAGGCCCTGCTGGAGACGCGAGATCCACTTGGGGAAGAAGGCCAGCGCCAGCGAATGCGCGGCCGCGATATCCAGGGTCTCGTTGGCCATGCCCAGCCCGCGCAGGTGGGCGAGACACTCTGACAGCTGCTCTGTCAGGTTGCGCGCGGTGACCAGGAACAGCTGGCCCTCCGGCGTCAGACTGACCGGGGTCGTCGAGCGGTCGACCAGCGTAGTGCCCACGGCCTGTTCAAGCGCACGGATGCGGCGACTGAACGCAGGCTGGGTAACGTGTCGCAGGCGAGCCGAGGTGGAGAAGCTGCGGGTATTGGACAGCGCAACGAAATCTTCCAACCACTTAGTTTCCAGGTTCACCCGAACTCCCAAAAATGTCGAACATGCCCAAGCGAGGCTTGCCTGGCCGGTCATGCAGGGTCTTGTCATGGAGAATGGTGCGTCGCGGCGCACCACCACCTTCGTCTTATGCGTTTGACGTATACGGCAGCGTTGAATGGCATTGGCCGCCGAGGGGCTGCGCTGGTTACCCTTGTCCACCTAGCCGCCATTCAAGCGCCACAGTGTACTTCAGCCAGGAGTTCCGCCCAAGTGAACCATCTCTCGGAAACCCCCATCGCCGCCAATGCCACCCCGGCAACTTCCACGCCGGCCGACCTGAGCCATGCCGAGCGTGAGGCACTGGCCAACGGCTTCCGACTTGAAAAGGATCTCCTCGGGCGCGAGCCGGTGCCGGCTGATGCCTACTACGGTGTGCAGACCCAACGCGCGCTGAACAACTTCCACCTCTCCGGCGTGCCGTTGTCGCACTTCCCGCGTCTCGTCGAAGGGCTCGCGCTGGTCAAGGCCGCCGCCGCCGAAGCCAACCATGCGCTGGGCTATCTCGAGACGCGCGAGCACGATGCCATCCAGCACGCCTGTGCGCGTCTGATGAATGGCGACCATCACGATCAGTTCGTGGTCGACATGATCCAGGGCGGCGCCGGCACCTCGACCAACATGAATGCCAACGAAGTGATCGCCAATCTTGGCCTGGAATTCCTCGGCTACGAGAAAGGCGATTACCAGCAGCTGCACCCCAACAATCACGTCAACATGGCGCAGTCCACCAACGACGCCTACCCGACCGCCATCCGTGTCGGCCTGCTGCGCAGCCACTCGGTGCTGGTGGACGCGCTGAGCGAACTGGCCAATGCCTTCGCCAGCAAGGCACTGGAATTCGATGACGTGGTCAAGATGGGTCGCACCCAGCTGCAGGACGCGGTGCCGATGACGCTGGGCCAGGAATTCCGCGCCTTTGCCAACACCCTGCGTGAAGACGTCGATCGCATCGCCAACCTCAATGAGTTGCTCAAGGAGGTCAATCTGGGCGGGACCGCGATCGGTACCGGCATCAATGCCGACCCGCGCTACAGCGCACTGGCGATCGAGGCTCTGGCGCGTCGTTCCGGCATCGACTTTCGCCCGGCGTCGGACCTAGTCGAAGCGACCAGCGACATGGGCGCCTTCGTGCTGTTCCACGGCATGCTCAAGCGCCTGGCGGTCAAGCTGTCCAAGATCTGCAACGACCTGCGCCTGCTGTCCTCGGGCCCGCGCACCGGCTTCAACGAGATCAACCTGCCGCCTCAGCAGCCGGGCAGCTCGATCATGCCGGGCAAGGTCAACCCGGTGATTCCAGAAGCCGTCAATCAGGTCGCCTTCGATGTCATCGGCAACGACACCGCGCTGACCATGGCGGCGGAAGCCGGCCAGCTGCAACTCAACGTGATGGAGCCGCTGATCGCCTACAAGCTGCTCGACTCCATCCGCCAGCTGAGCCGTGCCATGACCATGCTCAAGAATCGCTGCGTGATCGGCATCACCGCCAACCGTGATCGCTGCGCCGAGCTGGTCAACAACTCCATCGGCCTGATCACCGCGCTCAACCCGTATATCGGCTATGACAATGCCACCCGCATCGCCAAGGAAGCCCTGGTCAGCGGTCGCAGCGTGCTGGAACTGGTACGTGAGGAAGGCCTACTGGACGAAGCGCGCCTGGAGGCACTGCTATCCCCGCAGGCCATGACGCGCCCGCGTCAGATGAAGGACTGACAGCTCGCTGAAGCATGGCCAGCAGTGCGTTGGACCTTCAGTGAAGCCACCTAAGTGAGCCACCTAAGTGAGCCACCTAAGTGAAGAAACCCGCCTGAGCCTGTCTCAGGCGGGTTTTTCTTTGCCTTCACACCGCATGCGGACCACGCGGCCAGGCACGCGGATCCCGTGGATAGAAGCGTTCGGGTTGCGCCTCGATATGATCGAAATGCTTGGTGTTCTTGTAGGGCATCTTCATGAAGCCGGAGATACCCAACCCGGAGATCAGCGGCACGGCATCGAGAATGTCCGCCAGCAGACGCGCGAATTCCTGCTCGCGCGAGGGGTCCAGCAGTCGGTAGTAACTGTGAATCTTGAGGTGGTGTGGCAGGGCTTCGAAGATCAGCATGCCGGTGTGGTGGATGGCATTGAGTGACTCCAGTGCCTTCAATATCTTCTCGGGCAGCACCAGCAGTTCTTCAGGGTCCGGGCCATCCTCGAAGTAGGAGTGCACACGCGTGTCATCCTCAAGCTCCGGCACCGCGCTGACCTCATAGCTCAAGCGAGGTCTGGCCTCCCCGTCTGCCGGCGGCGCGAAGACGAAGGCGGCCTCCGGGTCTTCTCGCTCCAGATGCAGGGTATCGCGAGCATTGAACAGACACGCCTTGAACACGCCCTGGCGATAGATGGCACGCGCCAGAGCGACCATGTTGTTGATCGCGACGACGAAGGCGGCCTTCAAGGCAGGGTCATGCAGGTGCAGCGCAGTATCCACGAAGATGCCCTGTGGCTCCCAGCGAATCGCCAGGCCGCCGACGATCGGGTATTTGCCCAGACGACTGACCGCGGCCAGGAAGGCTTTTTCGGTGCCGCCCATGCCTTGCATGAAGTTCTTGTAGTAACGATCCAGCTGGACATCATCGACGGCGTCCAGCGCGTTGCCAGCGTGTTCGCCGGTCTCGTCCGCCTCGAAGGCCTCACGCAGGAAGGATTTGCGCGAGGTATAGACGACCGTATCGATCTCGCGCGTTGCCGGCCTCACCCAGACCGGCAGCAGAGACTGTGGCGGCTCGAGAGGCAATTCCGGCATCACCAGCCGTGCGATCCTGCCCATCTCGCGCAGAAAATAGTCGCCGGCCTGCATACGCAGCTGCGGGTCATCCGCCAGCATGCCATCGAGCAGACGCGCGAATTCTCGGGGCAACCCCAATGACACCGCCGGGATGGCACGCACGCCAAAGCGACACGACTGGCCAGACGCCAGCGCGTAAAGTGTGGCGGCCACGCCCTGCTCATCGAAGCGCGGCGACGAAAGCGCACCATTGAGCTGCTCCTCGCCGATGAAATAGACGTCGCCCAGACGCGCATTGGTCTGTTGCAGGTTATCCGACATCAGCTGCATCACGTTGGTAGTGATGAACTGCTGATGCTCATCGAGCTGAGCGAATACCGAACTGCCCCAGTCGATCAATGCCACCTGTTCCCGCTCGACATCGAAGACCAGATTCGACGGCTTGATGTCGCCATGCACGACCGGTGGCGTGCCCGCTCCCGTCGATGCCCCGCGCAGCGACTTGAGAATGTCGGCCAGCTGACTGGCGATCTTGACCACCAGACGCGGCGACATCCGCCCGTGACGCAGTGAATACTCCTCGAGATTGATACCCGGCGCGCGCTGCATGACCAGAATCGACTGCCGCCGTACCCGCTGATAGCTGACCAGACGCGGAATCAGCGGGTGGGCGACCTGGTCGAGCATGTAGGCCTCTTCCTCCAGGCGGTCCTGCAGTGCCTGGGGCAGAGTCACCCGCGTGAACTTGAAGACGTGCTCTTCACGCGTGCGCCGGTCTTCGCCCAGGCGCCAGCCTGCGAACACGAAACCATAGGCGCCCTTGCCGACCAGATGGATATCCCGGTAGCCAAGCCCCTCGAGCTGGGCGATGCACAGCGCCACCCAGTCCTTGAGCTTCTTGGCATCATGATGCGAGAGCAGATAGATCGACTGCTCTTCCGGGATATAGAACTGTTGCAGGCGCTCGTGGGCGCGCGCATCAATCATGCAGGATGCTCTCTAGCCGGGGCCCCTGGAGCAAGCAACGCCTCATGACAGCGACAGCAGCATTTCGTCAGGGTGCTCGAGATAGTGCTTCCACAGATTGCTGAAGCGCGCGATGGTCCCGCCGTCGATGATGCGATGATCCCCCGCCCAGGTGATGGTCATGATGTCACGCGCACAGACATTGCCCTCGCCATCGAAGCGCGGCAGACGCTGAGTGCGCCCCAGCGCGACGATGGCGACCTCCGGCTGGTTGATGATCGGCGCGGCGTAGGTGCCACCCAGCGCCCCGATATTGGAGATCGACAGGGTGCCGCCCTTGAGGTCCGCCTGGGCAACGCGCCCGCTGCGCGCAGCTTCGGTCAGCCGACCGACCTCACGCGCGATCTCGAGAATGCTCAGACGTTCGACGCCCTTCACGTTCGGCACCATCAGCCCGCTGGCACTGTCCACCGCCATGCCGATGTTGCAGGCGCCCTGATAGAGAATCTCGCTCTCATCCTCACTGAGGCGCGCATTGAGAATCGGCTCCTCGATGACCGCCAGCGCCATGGCCTTCATGATGAACGGCATCAGGGTCAGGCGAATGCCCTGCTGCTCGGCGCGTACCTTGAGGCGGGCCCGCAACACCAGCAGGTCGGTGATATCGAGCTCATCGCCGTAATGGAAATGCGGGATCTGCGTGCTGGCCTGCACCATGCGCCTGGCCATCACCGCCGCGACACCCTTGAGCGGTACCGCTTTTGACTCAAGGCGTGACGATCGCACCTCGTGACTGGCCACAGCACACGCCTGGGCAGGTGCCTTGTCGGTCTCGGCGGCCGCGCCGACCTTGTGAGAGTCATCAGGTGTCACGTCAGTCTCGTGAGCCTCGGATTGTTTGAGATAAGCCAGCACGTCTTCCTTCAGCACCCGGCCGTTACGCCCCGAGCCTGCAATGGCCTGGATATCGAGCTGATGCTCGCGCAATAAGCGGCGCACGGCAGGGGTCGCGGGTATGCGAGGCCGGCTCTCCTGGTGACACCCGTCTTGCCCACTCTTGTTGTCGCTCTTGTCGTCGCCCTCCTGGCGGTTCTCCGACAGACGCTCTGACTGCTCCTGCTTGCGTTCAGGCGCGGTGACTTCGCTATCAGCGCTCTCAGTGCTCTCAGCGCTTTCAGCCTCTGCCTCCTCATCAGGCACATAGGCATACAGCGGCGTATGCACTCGGGCATTTTCGCCCTGGGCGTAATGGAAGCGCACGATACGCCCGGGCTCCGAGGCGGTGATCTCGACCAGCGCCTTGTCGGTCATCACATCGACGATCGTCTGGTCTTCTTCCACCGTGTCGCCTTCCGCGACGTGCCAGGTGACCACTTCACATTCGACGATGCCTTCGCCGATATCCGGCAGGATGAAATCACGCGAGCGGCGCTCAAGGGCCGCGGCTGTCGGTGTGGTAGCTGCCCCATTGCTGCCTGACAGCGCGACATCCGACTGACTGCTGGTCGCCTGGCTGGCAGCTGACTGAGTCTGTGCCGTCGAGCGAGCAGGCGCTGCAACCGCCATGACATCGCCGGCATGGTCATCCTCACGCTCGCCGTGTCCGGTCTTGTCACTATCACTATCACTGCCAACGCCATCATCCACCGCAAACAGCGGCGCATGGACACGGGCAATCTCGCCTTCGTGACAGTAAAGCTTGACCACGGTGCCGGCGTGGGGCGCGGGGATTTCCACCAACGCCTTGTCTGTCATGACCTCGGCCACCGGCTGATCTTCCTCGATCACGTCGCCTTCCTTGATCAACCACTTGACCAGCTCGCACTCGACGATGCCTTCGCCGATATCGGGCAGGATGAAATCATTCATGGCGCGCATCACTCCCTGTCATCAGTAATTCAAGCTTTGCTTGATGGCCTCGTAGATCTTGAGCTCGTCCGGCAGATGCTCCTTCTCGAGCACCAGCGGGAACGGCGTATCAAGGCCTGTGACGCGTCGGATCGGTGCCTCGAGATACAAAAAGCAACGCTCCTGCACGGTGGCGGCGATCTCGCTGGCAAAGCCTCCCGTCAGCGGCGCTTCATGACTGACCACCAGGCGTCCCGTCTTGAGCACCGAATTACACACCGTCTCGATGTCCCAGGGCAGAATGCTGCGCAGGTCGATGATCTCGCAGTCGATGCCATCCTGCTCGGCGAGCGCAGCGGCCTTCTCGATGACCTCCATCTGAGCGCCCCAGCCGAGCAGCGTGATATCGCGGCCTTCACGAATGACGTCGGCCACGCCCAGGGGCAGTTCGTAATCGGCTTCTGGCACCTCGCCCACCGAGGCGCGATAGAGCCGCTTGGGCTCCATGAACAGCACCGGATTAGGATCGCGAATCGCCGCCAGCAAGAGCCCCTTGGCCTGGTGGGGATTGCGTGGCATCACGATCTTGAGGCCCGGGGTATGCGCGAAATAGGCCTCGGGCGACTGGGAGTGATAGAGCCCGCCTGCGATGCCGCCACCATAGGGCGTGCGAATCGTCAGGCCGCCGACATCGAACAGATCACCGGAGCGATAGCGGAACTTGGCCGCCTCGTTCACGATCTGGTCAAAGGCGGGGAAGATGTAGTCGGCGAACTGGATCTCGGCCACCGGCGTCGAGCCCTGCGCCGCCAGCCCGTTGGCGAACCCGATGATGCCCTGCTCGGTGAGTGGCGTATTGAAGCAGCGCTCTCGACCGTATTTGTCCTGCAGGTGGCTGGTAGCCCGGAAGACACCACCGAATACCCCGACGTCCTCCCCGAACAGCACCACACGGGGATTGGCGGCCATGGCGATATCCAACGCATTGTTGATCGCCTGCAGCATGTTCATCTGTTTCTTGCCCGAGGCCGAGGCTGCTCCATCCTTGCTGCCAGTCGCCGCAGACGCTTCTTTCGCCGCTGAACCCGCCGCAGCTGAGTCGCTTGCAGCTGAGTCTGTCACTGGCGTTTTCTCCAACGGCTGTTCACTCATCTGCTCGCTCATGATGTCTGGCCTCCATCCACAGGCTGATGGCTCTGCATGCGCTGCTGACGTGCCTGATACGCCTTGCGACTGACTTCCAATTCCTGCGCAGTGAACCCCATGCTGGCGGCGCCCTTGGGATAGGCATGCGGATACTTGCGAATATGCTGTTTCACGTCTTCGAGCTGCTGCGTGAGCAACGGCGTCGGCGTGTCGTAGACATCACTGATCAGCGTGTCCAGCGCCGGTGGCGCCAGTTTCTCGGCACGCTTCATCGACTCAAGCACTTCGCGACGCAGTTGATCGCCAGTGGCCTTTTCCTCCTCCTCGCTCCACCAGCCTTGCGCCTCCAGCCAGTTGCGCATGCGCAGGATGGGGTCCTTGTCACGCCAGATGGCCTCCTCCTTCTTGCTGCGATACCCGGAGGGGTCATCCGAAGAAGAGTGCGCCGCCAGACGGTAGGTCATCGCCTCGATCAATATCGGCTGATTGGTCTCGACCGCGATCTTGCGCGCCGCCAGGGTGGCTTCGTAGACGGCGATCACGTCATTGCCATCCACCCGGATGCTCTGCATGTGATAGCCGAAGGCACGGGGCGCGATGCCATCGGCGGCGAATTGCTCGCATGACGGGGTGGAAATGGCATAGCCATTGTTGCGACACAGGAAGATGCACGGCACCCGATGCACGGAGGCCATGTTGAGGGCAGCATGGAAATCGCCCTCGGAGGCGGCCCCTTCCCCGAAGATGGTGATGGTGCACTGCCCCTTGCCCGCCAGCTTCTGGCCGTAGGCATAGCCGGTCGCCTGGGGAATCTGGGTCGCCAACGGCGAGGAGATGGTCATGTAGTGCAGGTCACGCGATCCATAGTGGATCGGCATCTGACGGCCCTTGCCGTAGTCGCGCTCGTTGCCGAACATCTGGTTCATGAATTCGTCACAGCTGAAGCCGCGCCAGGCCAGCGCCCCCTGCTCACGGTATTGCGCCATGATCATGTCATCGTCTTGAAGCGCCGCCGCACTGCCGATCACCGTGGCTTCCTCGCCGGTGCATTGCATGTAGAAGCTCAAGCGCCCCTGGCGTTGGGCGGCCAGCATGCGCTCATCCAGCACCCGGGTGAACAGCATCGTCCGGTAGATCTTGAGCGCCGTGTCACGCTCGATGGGGTCGCGCTGAATGGGTGAAGCGTCCTGCGACTTGTCTCCCTGAGAGACATTTCCCTGCCCCTGTGGCGTATCGTCGGGATAAAGGGTGCCGTCCTGACGCAGGCGCTTGAAGATCGGGATGCAGAGCTCATCGCCGGTCATGAAGGCCAGGTGATGCAGCACCGTCGGCCCCTGCGGCGCGATCTGGTCTGCCGTCGGCATGGCGGTCAGGTCATCGAGCTCTGGCTGTGAGCCATCGGGCGGCGCGGTCCCCGGGGAAACGGGTCCGCGTGTTGTTGTATCGGACATGCTCAGCGTCCTCTCTTACCGATCAGGCGTTTGAGGGATTACCCAGCCCTCGTGAGGCCGGGCAGGCAATGGCGTACCTTCAGGGATGTCGAACCGGAAGCTGTCGAACCGGAAGCTGTCGATTCGGCGATGACATCAGTGCCTACCATCAGACTAGTGGAAAGTCGCTCTGGCGGCCTAACAGTTAACGTTAACGTCAAGGTAACGCAAAGACAGACGATATGCCTGCCTGACAACTACTTCTTTGGTGGAACCTTTTGCGGCATGAGCGCATGCGCGTCCGGCATGGAAAGCTGAATTCGCGTGAAAGAACGCTTTTTTGCGACTAAAGGTGCAGAGGGTGAGTGCAGGCTGACTGTTAATCTTCCCGCACCAAAAAAGTGCTTAATGCAGTGCGCAATCGTGACAAGGCATCGAGACGACAGACTCGGGCGCGCCCTGAGCATCATCAGCGATGATCATCGCTAGACACCTAAGGACAGTTCCATGAGTGATTCCTCCCGCCCTAACCTGTGGCGCCGTTTGCCGTTGTGGCAGAAGATCCTGGGCGGCCTCGCCCTGGGGGTACTCGCTGGTGCCCTGATGGGAGAAAGCGCCAGCATGTTCAAGCCGCTGGGCGATATCTTCATCAATGCGATCAAGATGCTGATCGTGCCGCTGGTCTTCAGCACCCTGGTGGTCGGTATCACCTCGATGCGTGACCCGCAGAAGATGGGCCGCATCGGCGGTAAGACCATCGCCCTCTACCTGCTGACGACCGCCTTCGCGATCGCCATCGGCATGCTGGCCTCCAGCATCTTCCAGCCGGGTGCCGGCTTCGAGTTCAACTTCGACAAGGCGATGGAAACCAAGGACGCGCCTTCGCTGGTGCAGATTCTGGTCGACCTGGTGCCGAGCAACCCGATCGATGCGCTGGCCAATGGCAACATCATGCAGATCATCGTCTTCGCCATCGGGATCGGCATCTCGCTGATCATGATCGGCGACAAAGGCGAGCCGGTCGTGCGCGTCTTCGATAGCTTCGCCGAAGTGATGTACAAGCTGACCGAATTCGTGATGGCCTTCGCGCCGTTCGGTGTCTTCGGTCTGATGGCGCATGTCTCCGGCAACTACGGCCTGGATGTGCTGCTGCCGCTGGCCAAGGTGATCGGCGTGGCCTATCTGGCGAGCATCGTGCACGTGCTGGTGGTCTACTCCGGCCTGCTGGCGACACTGGGCAAGCTGAACCCGGTGCGCTATCTGCGCGGTATCGTCGATGCACTGGTCGTGGCCTTCTCCTCGGCCTCCAGCTCCGGCACCCTGCCGATCTCGATTCGCTGCGCCCAGAAGAACCTCGGCGTCTCGGAAGGTGTCTCCGGCTTCGTGCTGCCGGTCGGCGCGACCATCAACATGGATGGCACCGCCATCTACCAAGGCGTGGTGGCACTGTTCATCGCCCAGATGACCGGCATCGAGCTGTCGATGATGGATTACGGCATGATCGTGCTGACCGGTACGCTGGCCTCCATCGGCACCGCCGGTGTGCCGGGCGCCGGCCTGATCATGCTGTCCATCGTGCTGAGCCAGGTCGGCCTGCCGCTGGAAGCCATCGCGGTGATCGCCGGTATCGACCGTATCCTCGACATGGCGCGTACCACCGTGAATGTCGCGGGCGACCTGATGGTCACCACCCTGGTCGGCAAGTCCGAGAACGAGCTGGACCTCGAGGTCTACAACGCGACCCAGCCCAAGAAGGACGCCTGACGCCAGGCGCAGGCCTTCTCGCCTGCGCCTTGCCTTGAAACACGAACGCCCCGCTCATTGAGCGGGGCGTTCGTGTTTCAAGGGCTATGATTCAGGGCTGTGTATACCGTCTGTGATTACGGCCCGAGTTTCAGGCTGTAACAGGGAGAAAACACAGGCAAGGTCAGGCAGATTCCGGCGGCGAGTCGCGCAGTTCACGTCTGAGCACCTTGCCGACATTGGTCTTGGGCAGCTCGTCGATGAAGACCACCTGACGCGGCACCTTGTAGCTGGCCAGTTCCTTGCGCGACCAGTCTCGCAGCGCATCCGCCTCGAGCTCTGCGCCGTCCTTGAGCACGACATACAGTTTGATCGCCTCACCACTGCGCTCATCCACCACCGAGACGGCGGCCGCCTCGAGCACGTCCGGGTGACGCACGATGACGTCCTCGACCTCATTGGGATACACGTTGAAGCCGGAGACGATGATCATGTCCTTCTTGCGATCGACGATGCGCATATAGCCATCGTCCTGGAAGACCGCGATATCCCCGGTGCGCAGGAAGCCATCGGCAGTGAAGCTGTCCTTGGTTGCCTGCTCACGCTGCCAATACCCCTTCATCACCTGCGGCCCCTTCACGCACAGCTCGCCCGGCTCCCCCATCGCGACCAGCGCACCCTCATCGTCATATAAGCGCACCTCGGTGGAGGGCATCGGCCGACCGATGGTGCCGAGCTGAATGGCATCCAGCGGGTTGAACGACACGATCGGCGAGGTCTCGGTCATGCCGTAGCCCTCGGAGATATCGCTGCCGGTGACCCGCTTCCACTCTTCTGCCGCCTTGCGCGTCAACGCCACGCCCCCTGAGGTGGTGATCTTGAGCTTCGAGAAGTCCAGTGCCTGGAAGCCGGGGTTGTTGCACAGCGCCACGAACAGCGTATTGAGACCGACGAACATCGTGAAGTCGTGCTTTTGCAGCGTCTTGACGAAGCCCGGGATATCGCGCGGATTGGGAATCAACAGGGTGTGATTGCCTTCACTGAGCATGCAGGCCAGATGAATGGTGAAAGCGTAGATGTGATAGAGCGGCAACGGCGCCACCAGCGTCTCGTGGCCGGGGTTCAAACCCTGCGTGAGGGCCATCTTGCCTTGCAGCATGTTGGCGAGCAGGTTGCGGTGAGTCAGCATCGCGCCCTTGGCGACCCCGGTGGTGCCGCCGGTGTACTGCAGCACAGCGACATCATCGAGTGCCAGTGTCGGCCGCTCCCAGCGCTCGGCCTTGCCCTGCGAAATGGCCGTGCGCAGCGGGATGGCGTCGGGCAGGTGATAGCTCGGCACCAGTTTCTTGACGTGCTTGACCACGGTGTTGATCAACAGCCGCTTGAAGGCCGGGTGCATGTCGCCCAACTCACAGACCAGCACGTACTCGAGGCCAGTGCGCTCCCGCACGCGTTCGACCTTGTCCGCCATGTTGGCCAGCACCACCAACGCCCGCGCGCCGGAATCATTGAACTGATGCTCCATCTCACGTTCGGTATACAGCGGATTGGTATTCACCAGCACCAGGCCTGCTCGCAGCACGGCGAAGGCCACCACCGGAAACATCAGCGTATTGGGCAGCTGGATGGCGACCCGATCGCCCGGCTTGAGGTCGGTCTCATGCTGGAACCAGTCCGCCAGCTGGCGACTGGTGGCATCCAGCTCCGCAAAGGTCATGGTGCGGTCCATGCAGGTAAAGGCAGGACGCTCGCCATGCGCCGAGCAGGCCTTCTCCAGCATGTCCATCAGGGAGTCGTAGCCGCTGAAATCCACCTCCTGAGAAGACCGCAGGCACGACATGCCACTCATGTCGCCTGCCGTTGGCTGTGCTCTCGAAGCGTCGGGCGAGGCATCGGCCATGTGGGAAGGTTCTGTAGTGGAATCGGCAGTGGTATCGGTAGTGGACTTGCCTGACTCATCGGGTCGAGCCGCTAGGGGATCATGCATGGCGTTGCTCCTTGATCAGTACGTGGGGCGCTCGGCGTCACTGCCCCCGCTACCTTGTTGTTGTAGACGTCGTTGCAAGACATCGTTGTGAGACCAGATCGAAAGACATCGTGGTGAGATGCGTGGTGAGGCGCTTTCGGGACTCCGTCGGGTGGGTGTCAGCCTGTGGGCCCTTCACTGTCGACAGCATAGCCGCAAACCGATGCTGCGCGCCGTTGGCGGAATCGATGGACCTGTCAGCATTGGAACATACGTACGTTTGATATTGCCTTGCGACCTTGGTGACATGCGCAGGCCTGCTCTGGAGCAGGGAAACAGCCCTGAGCCCAAGGAGGTAAACAGCCCTGTCCCGAAAGCGAGAAACAACGAGGCCCCTGCCCAGGGGCAGAGGCCTCATGTCTTGCACACCAAACGCATACGCCTGGCAAACGGCAACTCAGGAGAGGTCGCGGACCTCGTTCTCGATCATCTTGCGGATATGCTCCTCGTTCTCGATCATCGTTTCGCCGTCCTCGCGCAGCGATTTCAACAGCCCGATCATCATGGCGATCAGCACGAAGGTGAACGGCAAGGCGCCGGCGATCGAAGCAGCCTGCAGGGACTTGAGCGCCTGATCGCCCCCCAGCAACAGCAGGATCAAGGTCACGGCGCCCAGCATCATGCCCCAGATGATGCGTTGCTGAACCGGAGGACGACGACCGAAGGCCAGCAAGCGTCCCAGCACCAGGGTGCCGGAATCCGCAGACGTGACGAAGAAGATGATCACCACGACCAGCGCGGCCACCTTGGCCACGGTCGCAGCGATGCCGGGTGTGAGCACCTCGAACGAGTGGTAGAGGGTGCCGGCGTAGTCCCAGTTGGTGACCGCAGCCGTGTAGATGCCCATGTCGGCCCCGTACAGGGACTGATAGATCCCAGCCGAGCCGATGACGCCGAACCAGACCAGCGCCACGATGGAGGGGATGACCATCACCCCGAGTATGAATTCACGGATGGTCCGGCCGCGCGAGATGCGGGCAATGAACATGCCGACGAAACCGGCCCAGGCGATCCACCAGCCCCAGTAGAAGATGGTCCAACCGCCCTGCCACACTTGCTCGTCCGGCGTGCGCGCCGTCCACAGTGTCATCGAGACGCCATCGGTGAGGTAATCCCCGAGCGCGGTGATGGAGCTCGCGATCAGATAGTTGGCGTCGCTTGCCAGCAGGAAGTAGGCAAGGATGCCGAGGCAGACCCAGGTATTGAAGGTGGAAAGCAGCTTGATGCCACGTGCCACGCCGCTGGTCGCTGACAGGGTAGCGATGACGCTGATCAACACGATGGAGACCACGGTCACCATGCGTGACTTCTCTTCGATGAGGCCCAGTGACATCAGGCCGGAGCCGATCTGCTCGACGCCCAGACCGAGCGTGGTAGCGATGCCGAAAATGGTGCCGAATACGGTCAGGATATCGACGGTATGCCCGATGGGCCCGTAGATCCGGTTGCCGATCAGCGGATAGAGGGCCGAGCGCATCGAGAGCGGCAGGCCCTTGCGGAAGGCGAAATAGGCCAGTGACAGCCCGACGATGGCATACATGGCCCAGGCGATCGTGCCCCAGTGGAAGACGGTGAGCTTGATGCCACCGGCGGCCGCTTCCGCGACGCGGCTGTCAGGCACCGGGAAGCCTTCGTCCCCCGGCATGAGACCACTCGCCAGGGCGGCCTGCTTGGCTTCGAAGAAGGCGGCGACGGCCGCCTTGACGTCAGCACTCAGAAACGGATTGCCGCCGCTCCAGTCACTCGCGAAATGGATCATGGGCTCGGACATCGAGAAGAACAGCATGCCCGCGCCGGTCCCGCAGCCGAACAGCATCGAGAACCAGGCAAAATTGCTGAACTCGGGACGCTCATCGTCACGCCCCAGCCGAATCTTGCCGACACGCGAACACATCACGTAAAGACAGACCACGAAGGTCGAGAACATCACCAGCACGTAGTACCAACCCAGGGTGCTCTCTATCCAGGCCTTGATGCCCAGAAACTGATCGCTGGCCGTCTTGCCCAACAGAATCGCATAGAGAATGAAGAACACGGTCATGGTGATCGCGGTGATACCGAGCGTCGAGTTGAGTCCCTTCAAGACACCTCGCTGCTCGATGAGTGCATCCAGTTCCTTTCCTTTCAACATGTTTCTACCTCGTGACGGGTTTTTATTATCATTTTTCATGATGCCGCTATCGTCGTTCGTGACATTGGTACCGTCGTTCATGACATCGGTATCGTCGTTCGTGACATCGGTACCGTCATTCATGACAGCGGTATCGCTGTTCATGACTGCGGATGCCGGGGCTCAAGGAACCCCAGTCGTCATGGGGACATTGCGGGCAGATCGCGTTCACCTTCGGCCAGTCATGGGCGGGAACCCTGGCAGACGACAACACCACGGCATGTCATCTGACCCCAGCCGATATGCGACTTTGTGGGGAGAGTCCATGCTATAGGCCCCCCGCTTGCGAGACCAATAAGATCTCGACGCCGCCTGGATAAGCAGCGCTAATGCCTGAGCCGAGAAAAAGAGGCCTCACATTGCGGCGTCTTTCGGCAGAGGTCCTATCCAGGCCGCTTCCTTCAGGGAACCTCATCCAGACAGACAAAAGCCCCTGGCGGATCTCTCCACAAGGGGCTCTTGCGTCATGACGACGCGTGAAGCGTCACTGACTGCCCGCTCAGATCATTGACCGACGGACTGGCTCAGACGCAGCTGGTGCAGGTAGTGCATATGACGCTCGTACTGCTCGAGCAGATCATTGATGACCTGGTCCTTGCTGTAGCCCATCAGGTCATAGGACTGACCGCCTTCCTTGAGGAAGACTTCGGCACGACAGTAGTCCTCTTCATCCCCCTCGTCTTCCTGGTCCAGATTGAGGTCCGGACGCAGGTGAGAGCGAATGCGCACGCCGTAGATGAAGTCATCTTCCTCACCGTGGCGCGCATTGAAGTAGACGCGATCACGGCTGGTGGTGACGTCGACTTCCAGCCCCTGGCTGCGCAGCTCTTCGGCCAGCTCCTGCATGCCTTCCGCGACAGTGCCGCGCAGGAAGCCACGTACCATGGCGCGCGTCGGGAAGCTCATCAGGTGCTGGGCACGCTTGCGCCAGTTGCCCTTCTCGCCCATCGGCGTCGCGGCTGCGGTGTTCACCGACAGCGAGCGGCGCTTGACGGACTCGAGATTGAGCTGACGCAGCAGACCGAAGATCGCGGCCAGCAGGATCATGCCGAACGGCAAGGCGGTGGCGATGGTGGCGGTCTGCAGTGCCCCCAGCCCACCGGCCAGCATCAGCACGATGGCCAAAAGACCCACCGCGAAGGCCCAGTAGATACGCTGCCAGGTCGGGGTGTCTTCACGACCACCGGAGGCCAGCATGTCGACCACCATCGAGCCGGAATCCGCCGAGGTGACGAAGAACACGATGACCATCACCAGCGCGATCACCGAAGTGATGGACGACAGCGGCAGCTGCTCGAGGAAGGTGAACAGGGCCAGCGAATAGTTGTCGTTGACGGTATCGACCAGCGCCGTGACGTTCTGCTCCAGAATCATCGAGATGGCGGTGTTGCCGAAGATGGTCATCCACAGCAGGGTGAAACCGGCCGGCACGAACAGCACGCCGATCACGAATTCCCGGATGGTACGGCCACGCGAGACACGCGCGATGAACATGCCGACGAACGGAGACCAGGACATCCACCAACCCCAGTAGAGCAGCGTCCAGCCACCGATCCAGTCATTGGGTTCGTAGGCGTAGAGCTCGAAGGTCTTGCCGACGATATCGGCCATGTAGAAGCCGGAATTCTGGACGAACGCCTTGAGCAGGAAGGCGGTCGGGCCGAGCAGCAGCACGAACAGCAACAACACCACGGCAAGGCCGAGGTTGATCTCGGACAGGATGCGGATGCCCTTGTCCAGGCCAGTCACGACCGAGATGGTGGCAAGGCCGGTGATCACGACGATGATCGCGACCTGGGTCCAGTCGTTGTTCGGCATGCCGGTCAGGTGCGAGAGCCCGGCATTGACCTGTGCCACACCGTAGCCCAGCGTGGTGGCGACACCACAGACGGTGCCGACGATGGCGAAGATGTCCACCGCATGGCCGATCGGGCCGTAGATGCGCTTGCCGATCAGAGGATACAAGGCACTGCGCAGCGTCAGCGGCAGGTCATGGCGATAGCTGAAGTAGGCCAGAATCAGCGCGACGATGGCGTAGATCGACCAGGCATGCAGCCCCCAGTGGAAGAAGGTCAGCTTCATCGCTTCACGCGCGGTCTCGACCTGCTCCGGGGTACCCGTCGGCGGGTTGAGAAAGTGCATCACCGGCTCGGCCACGCCGAAGAACATCAGACCGATCCCCATGCCCGCCGAGAACAGCATCGCGAACCAGGTGACGTTGCTGTAGTCCGGCAGTGAGTGGTCTGGCCCCAGGCGAATCTCGCCATGGCGTGAGAAGCCGACATACACCACCGAGATCAGCACGATGGCCACGCACAGGATGTAGAACCAGCTCACGGTGTTGGTGATCCAATGCTGGACCGACTCGAACACGGACATGGCCGTGTCCGAGAACACCGCGGTGAAGATCACCAATAACAGGATGATGGCATTCGCGCCGAAGAAGACCGGCGGGTTGACCTTGGCAAACAAGCCGGTGCGCGGCTCGGCAATGGCATCTTCGCCACCGCCCGCTGCAGGGGTATTGCGCATGGAGATTTCCTTGTGAGTGTCCGGGAGAGACGCCGTGGGCTGTCTCGGCGCCCTGCTGGCAAACAACACTATAATGAAAAAACATGATCAGATTGCGCGCGGATAATATCACCTAATGCCTATATGACCAATGTCTTGTCCAACTACCGTCCAACTTCTTGGCACACACATGGCGCAGGATGCCATTTGTTTTCTTGATGCTTGCACACTGGCACCCAACGTCATCGGCACACTCAAATGCCATGCTGGTCACACAGGAGTAAACGCATGAGTCGCAATCGTCATTCCGGCAAGGGCCCCCTGCGCGCGCTCGCGCTGTCTCTCTCCCTGTTGAGTGCCCTGCCAGCCACGTCCGCCATGGCGGGCCCGGGGCATGGGCGCTTCGATGGGCCGGGCTACATAGGCCCCGATATCGTGATCGGGCATGGTGAGCCCGGTCGGCTGATTCGCTGGGCACCGGGTGGCCCGGGGCACGGTCATGGCCTGCCCGCAGGGGCGCGCGGTGTCTGGGTGGGCGCTACGCTGTATTTCCTGGCGGCAGGCACCTATTACCTGTGGGAGGAGAGCCAGCAGCAGTATCTGCCGGTCCAGGCCCCCGCTCAGGCGACACTCACGGCCGCAGCGGTCGATGTCATCGCCTACCCCACCAAGGGCCAGAGTGAAGACCAGCAAGCGCGTGATCGCTATGAGTGCCATCGCTGGGCCAATCAGCAGAGTGGCGCCGAAGCCAATTCCGCGGCACCGCCCGTGACCGCCAGCAACGCAGACACCTATCGCCGCGCGCTGAGTGCCTGCTTCACCGGTCGCGGTTACAGCGTGCAATAGTCAGCTTGAGCCATGAATATGAAAAAGCCCCGCCAGCTCGCGACAATCGCGGCCTGGCGGGGCTTTCTTGTGTCTGTCTGCTGGTTGCGGATTTGCCTGCTTGCGGGATTTGCTGCTCGCAACGATCAGCCGCGCCGCTTCTGGTGCCGTTCGCGGTTGTTGTCACGCGCCGTGCGGGATTTGCGCAACATCACCAGCGTCGCCCCCAACCCACCGTGGCGTGGCGTGGCACTGCTCCAGGCCTGCACCTCGGGCATCTGCTCCAGCCAGTGCACCAGGTAGGCACGAATCAAGGCGGCATGCGATTCGCTATCACGCCCCTTGCCATGAATCACCAGCAGGCAACGCAACTCAGTGCGCCAGGCTTCCTGAATGAAGCGATGTACCTCACGGCGACACTCGATGAGCGGACGACGCATCAGATTGAGCTGCGCCTCGGGTGGGTAGCCGCCCTGGCGCAAGCGCTCCAGCACACCGGTCTGGATGCCATCGCGGCGAAACTCGACCGGGTCATGCGGCGAGAGATGCTCCACGTAGCTGTCGGACAGCCCGTCCAGTTCATTGCCCAGGGTCTTCTGTGCGTCTTCACGCCGTGCCAGCTGAGCCTCGCTGGGGCCCTTGCGGGCCGTGGTGACATCGGCGCGGTCCTTGCCGCGCGTCAGGGGAGCAACGCCTTGCATCTCACGACTGAACAGATCATCCGCCTCGGCACTGCTCAACTCACGGGCATGCGCCGCCGACATCATTGCAGGGGAAAAACGTGACATGGCACCCTCCAGTCTTCACCAGGACGTGTCAATTACGTGGAGCGCGCAGCCAAGGTCGACAAACGACGACGCCCCGAGACAGAGCATGCCTCGGGGCGTCGGTTCAGCTCAAGTCGCTGACGTGATTTCTTGCGTCATCACGCCTCAAGGGCGGATCAATGCCCGGTCTTGAGCTGCTCCCAGTACTTCTGATAGATCGACAGCGCATCGCCGACATCGGTCTGGAATTCGCCGCGGGCGAGATCCTGCTGAGTCGGGAAGACCACCGGGTTGTCACGCACTTCCGGGTCCATCATGTTCTTGGCCGCCAGGCTCGGCGTGGTGTAACCCACGTACTCGCTGATTTCCTTGCTGACTTCCGGGCTGATCAGGTAATCGATGAACTGATAAGCCGCATCGACGTGACGCGCGTTGGACGGAATCGCCATGGTGTCCATCCACAGGATGATGCCTTCCTTGGGATAGACATACTCGACCGGCACGCCTTCCTGGTTAGCCTGATAGACCTCACCGTTCCAGATCAGGCCGGCATCGACCTCACCCTGCATGAAGGGCACGCGCGCCGCGTCTGAGTTGAAGGCACGCACGTTGGGCATCAGCTGGGTCAGCTTCTCGTAGGCCGCCTTGATCTCGTCCGGGTCCGTGGTGTTGCCACTGAAGCCGAGGCTTGCCAGTGCGACATGGAAGACTTCACGCATGTCATTGGAAAGCAGCAGCTTGTCACGATACTTGTCGTTCCACAGATCGTTCCAGCTGGTCAGTGCGCCCTCTTCGACATAGTCCGGGTTGTAACCGATACCGGCGCTGCCCCACATGTAAGGCACGCTGTACTGGTTGCCCTTGTCGAAGTCACGATCGACCAGGTTGGGGTCGAGGTCCTCGAAATGGTCTAGCTTGCTGACATCCAGCTTCTGCAGCAGGCCTTCACGCGCCATCTTGTCGATGTAATAGGTCGACGGGA
Source organism: Cobetia sp. UCD-24C (assembly GCF_001306765.1). Taxonomy (NCBI): domain Bacteria; kingdom Pseudomonadati; phylum Pseudomonadota; class Gammaproteobacteria; order Oceanospirillales; family Halomonadaceae; genus Cobetia; species Cobetia sp. UCD-24C. The sequence continues at coordinate 221,798 of NZ_LJTD01000008.1, forward strand.
AGACGAGATCGTAGCTGTTGTCGCTGTCCAGCAGCTTGAGCTTGGCGTACATCGCTTCGTTGGAATCGAAGGTGGAGTAGACGACATCGATGCCGGTCTGCTCTTCGAAGCGCTCGATGACCTCATCGGGCATGTACTCGGTCCAGTTGTAGACGTAAAGGACCTTGTCGCTGTCATCCGCGGCCAGAACGGGGGCGGATGTGGCCACGGAAGCCAGGCTGATGGCAGCCATCAGGCCAGCGGCGCGCAGCGGGAAACGGGTACCTTGCATGTTATTTTTTCTCCTTGAGCAACAACTGTGAAATCAACAGCAGACAGAGCGACAGCCCCAACAGCAGGGTTGCCAATGCATTCACTTCAGGTTTGAGCCCCAGCCGCACCATCGAGTAGATGCGCAGCGGCAGCACCTCGAAGGTCGGCCCGGTGACGAAGGTCGAGATCACCACATCATCCAGCGACAGGGTGAAGCTCAGCAGCCAGCCGGAGGCGATCGCCGGCATCAGCGCCGGTACCAGCACGTGCCAGACGGCGCGGGCTTCACTGGCACCGAGATCACGCGCCGCTTCCAGCAACTGCGGGTTGATGCCCGTCAGGCGGGAATAGACGGTGATCACCACGAACGGCAGACAGAAGGTGGCGTGCGAGACCAGCAGCGAGAAATAGCCCAGCTGGATCCCCAACGCAATGAACAGCGCCAGGAAGGCGATCGCCATCACGATGTCCGGCATCATCATCACCGTGAACAGCATGCCATTGAGCAGCGGCTTGCCGCGGAAGCGATAGCGATAAAGCGCAGTGGCCGTCAGCGTGCCGATCAGGGTCGCCAGCGTCGCCGCCGTCACCCCGAGCCATAGCGTATTGAGCGCAGCCTCCATCAGATTGCCATTGCCTAGCAGCTTGTCGTACCAGCGCAGGCTGAAGCCGCCCCACACGAAGGGGTTGCGTGAGTCATTGAACGAGATGCCGATCAACACCAGGATCGGCACATACAACAGCGTGAAGATCAGCGTCAGGTAACAGCGGCTGAACCAACGCAGCGCGGCGCTTGCCTTCATAGGGTCACCTCACGCTTGAAGAGCTTGACGCTGCGGTAATAGGCCAGCAGCAGGAACGCCATCACCAGCGTCAGCATCACGCTGATCGCCGCGCCGAAAGTCCAGTTGTTGGCCTCCAGGAACTGGCCCTTGATGATGTTGCCGATCAGCGGATGGCGCGAGCCGCCCAGCAGGTCCGAGACATAGAACATGCCCATCGCCGGCAGGAACACCAGCAGCACGCCCGCGATGATGCCCGGCATGGTCAGCGGCAGCACGATATGGCGGAAGGTGGCCAGGCCATTGGCGCCCAGGTCGCGGGCCGCCTCCAGCGTCGGGCGGCTCAGCTGCTCGAAGACGGCATACAGCGGCAGGATCATGAACGGCAGCAGCATGTAGACCAGCCCCACGATCACTGCCTCCTCGGTATACAGCAGGCGCAGCGGCGCATCGATCAGGCCGAGGTTCATCAGCACATCGTTGAGCAGCCCGCGCGTCGCGATCAGCGTGCGCAGGGCATAGATGCGGATCAGCGAGTTGGTCCAGAACGGAATGATCACCAACAGCAGCAGCAAGGGCTGCAGGCGCGGGCTGGCCCGCGAGATCATCCACGCGAAGGGATAGCCGAGCAGCAGACAGATCAACGTCGTGATCAGGCCGATCCACAGCGAATGGCCGAAGACACTCAGGTACACCGGGCTGATCATCTGGCCATAGTTGGTTAGAAAGCCCTGCCACAGCGTGCTCAGCGACAGCTCACCGCCCAGCAGCTGGCCGGTGTTTTCCGGCATCAGACTGACCAGTACCACCAGCAGCGTCGGGGCCAGCACCAGCACGATCAGCCAGCCCCAGATGATGGTCAGGGTGGCGGTCTTGAAGGGGTTGCGCACCAGACTCATGCACCCGCCCCCGTCACGGCCGGCTCATCATCGGGCAGGATGATCTCCCAGTCCGGCACCCAGCTGACGCGCACGCGCTCGCCGAGGCGGTAATCGAAGTCAGGGTCATCCTCGTCGAAGAACTCGCTGGCCAACAACTGCTGACCGCTGTCCAGCTCCAGCACCGTGTCCAGGGTCATGCCCTTGTAGTTGCGCTCGATGACGCGCGCCGGGAAACCTTCGCTGTCCTCGGTGCCCTTGAGTCGCATGTCTTCCGGGCGCAGCAACACCTGCACCGCCTCTCCGCCCTGATAGGTGCGGCCATGGCTGCTGAGTTCCAGCGTCTGACCGAGCAGCGTTATCTCGATGCGTCCGGCCGTCGCCGCGGGGCGCACGACCTGCGCCGCCAGCTGGTTGATCTCACCGACGAAACGCGCCACGAACAGCGTGCTCGGCGATTCATAGACCTCCCGCGGCGTGCCGATCTGCTCGATGCCGCCTTCGCGCATCACCACCACGCGATCGGACATCGACAGCGCCTCTTCCTGATCGTGGGTGACGAACACGAAGGTGATGCCCAGGCGACGCTGCAGGCGCTTGAGCTCGTTCTGCATCTGCTTGCGCAGCTTGTAATCCAGCGCCGACAGCGGCTCATCGAGCAGCAGGACACGGGGACGCTTGACCACGGCGCGGGCAATCGCGACGCGCTGCTGCTGCCCGCCGGAGAGCTGGTCCGGGCGGCGGTCCGACAGATGGGCCAGTTGCACCATCTCCAGCGCTTCGCGCACCCGCTCATGAATCTCGGCCTTGGCGACCTTTTCCATGCGCAGCCCGAAGGCCACGTTGTCGTAGAGGTTCATATGCGGAAACAGCGCATAGCTCTGAAAGACGGTATTGACCGGGCGCTGGTGAGCGGGACGCTCATGCAAGGCCGTCGACTCGAGCGTGATGGTGCCGCTATCCGGCGATTCGAAGCCGGCGATCATTCTCAGCACGGTGGTCTTGCCGCAACCGGACGGGCCCAGCAGCGTGACGAACTCACCATCGTTCAAATCCAGGTCAAGGCTGTCCAACACCTTGCGATCACCAAAGGTCTTGGAAATGCCACGCAGCTTGACCAGCGGGGCCTTCTCAGGAGCAGAGCTTTTCATCGGCGGGTTGTCACCTCCAGCGGGCGCCGCGAACGGCACCCTCATGCATGTCAGGCGCGCCAGGGACTGGCACGCCACATCGTCAATTCCATCGTGCCTGGCCACCGGCTGACTGCCAGCTCTCGCCTCGCCGCTCGCTGTGGCGCTGGCGCGCAGGTCGCGCAAAGGTCACATCAGTCAGCGGGCAAGGCGCCGTCGCCAGTCTGGCATGCCAACCTTTCACTTGCGTGTCTGCCCGGCGGGCCGCCACCAGCTGACCTGTCTCACTCATACCTCGCCCTTACCTCGCTCACACCTCAGTCAGGCTCTCCAGCGTACAGGCCGAATTGCGGCAAGGCAGGCAAGCGGTTCCGGTTGATGTGCGAGAGACAAAGGAAAAGGCCCGAACAGGTGTCGGGCCTTTTCATTGGCGTCATCGCTTTCGATATCGGGGCATCGGTATCCGCCTCAACCCCCGTCGGGGCGAGCAGACGGCACAGGGTGCGCATTCTGCCCATTCGACTTCAGGCTGTCACCTTGCAATCGCGTTCCAGTGCCGCTCAGGAAGTCGCAAGTCGCGGATCTTGCAGTTCTTTTTCCTCCTGAGCCATGGCCTCATCACCCACCTCACCGACACTGGGCAACACCTCGACCAGGCCACAGGTCATGCGCTCCTTCTCGGCGGCACGCGCGCGCGCCAGCGCCTCACGCAGGGGTTCCAGACGCGGATGCGGCGCTTCGCCCGCCTCGCCGGCCGGCAGTTCCCAAGGCAAGGCGTGCGCCATCTCCCACAGCGAGTAATGGCTGAGATCACGCCCGAGCACCCATTGGCCATCCTGGGTCTGACTGGCGATGTTCTCGGCGATCAGCGGCTTGAGCACACGACGATAACGACTGCCCAGCACTTCCGTGAGGCGATCATCGGACAGCGGCTCACCGCGCTCATGGGCATCCTTGAGCAGCATCACGGCGCCGAGGGTCTGCCAGAACGGCGGCCAGCGATGCCAGTCAGCGTTGGAGCGCTCGCCCATCCAGGCCGCGACTTCCGCCCCCAGCAGCACGATGCACCAGGACAGGAACACCCACAGCAGGAAGAGCGGAACGGCCGCGAAGGCGCCGTAGATGGCCTGATAGGACGGGAAATGCGTCACGTACAGCGAGAAGCCCGCCTTGGCCAGCTCAAGTGCCAGCGCCGTGGTCAGCGCGCCGACCGCGGCGTCACGCAGGCGAACCTTGCAGTTGGGCACCGCGGCATAGATGAAGGTGAAGGCCGCAGCGCTCAACAGCGGCGGCAATAGACGCAGCAACAGGGCCTTTCCGCCCAGCATCTCGGCGGCCGAGTCGAAGAAGGACAGCGAGGTCAGAAAGGACGACAGCAAAAAGCCCGAGCCCAGCATCAGCGGCCCCAGCGTCAGGACGGCCCAGTACATCAGAAAGCTCGACAGTCCCTTGCGCCCTTCCGGCACCTGCCAGATGGCATTGAAGGCGCCTTCGATGGTGATCATCATCATCACCGAGGTCACGAACAGGAAGATCAGACCCACCGAGGTCAGATTGCGCGCCTGACCGGAGAATTCGTTGAGATATTCGAGCACCGTGGCGCCGGTCGAGGGCAGAAACTGGGAGAACACCGTGGTCTGCAGTTGGTCGCCCACGCCGTCGAAACTCGGAATGACGGCGAACATCGCATAGATGACCGTCATCAAGGGCACGATGGCGAAAAGCGTCGTATAGGTCAGTGCCGACGCGGTCTTCTTGCCGTCGTGATAGTTGAAACGTGATACCAGCTTGAGGATGACGCCGATGGCGGGCATGACCCGCGAGATCCCTGGCAGTTGTGGCATTCTTGTGCGCCCCTCTACAATGCGTGCCTGATTCATTCGCCACCGCCGGCCATGGCCAGTAGCGCTTGCGTGAAACCCATCACCTGTCCGGAAACGGAGACAGTCATGTCAATATTGAAACTCTACCATAACCCACGCTGCTCCAAGTCACGGGAAACACTGGCGCTTTTGACCGCGCGCCTCGAGGGCGATGCCTTCGAGACCGTCCGCTACCTGGAAGACCCCCTCGATCGTGAGCAGCTCGAGGCCCTGGCCGCCCGAGTGGAAGGCGGCGCGCGGGCTCTGACCCGTGAGAACGAAGCCGAGTGGAAGGCACTGGGTCTTGTAGACCCCAGCGATGCGCAACGCCTTGACGCGATTGCCGCAACGCCGAAATTGATGCAGCGGCCGATCCTCGATGATGGCACGCGTGCCGTCATCGGTCGCCCGCCCGAAGATGTGCTGGTGCTGTTGAGCGACGCCTGATCCCCTGATGACAGGGTGTGCTCACGCAAGCGCCGCGCTTGCCCCTTTCGATAGATTGTCATCCACCTGAGGAAGCTCATGTCCGCAACGCCCCCCGACGCGACGCCGTACGTCCTCGTCCTCTATTACTCGCGCCATGGTGCGACCCGCACGCTGGCCGAGCAGATTGCCGCCGGCATCGAGTCCATCAGCGGTGTCGAGGCACGCCTGCGCCGGGTGCCCGAGATCTCGGCCACCTGCGAGCAGACCGAGCCGGAAATCCCCGACAGCGGGGCCATGTATGTCGAGCTTGACGACCTGCGTCACTGTTCGGGCCTCGCGCTGGGCAGCCCGACCCGCTTCGGCAACATGGCGGCGCCGCTCAAGTACTTCCTGGACTCCACCAGCGAGCTGTGGATGAACGGCGCCTTGATCGACAAGCCCGCCACTGCCTTCAGTGCCTCAAGCTCTCTGCATGGCGGTCAGGAAACCACGCTGATCACCATGCTGATCCCGCTGCTGCATCATGGCATGGTGTATGCCGGTGTGCCCTACAGCGCCACCGAGTTGCTCGAGACCACCCAGGGCGGCACGCCCTACGGCACGACCCACGTCAGTGGCAAGCGTGGCGACAACGATGTCGATGACAACGAACAGCGCCTGGCACTGGCGCAAGGTAAGCGTATCGCTCGCCTGGCCCTTGCCATGCAACCTATCAGGGAGACGAAATAGATGCGCGCCTGGCTTGAACGACTGGAACGTGAGCAGGGCCTCGACACGCTCGAAGCCAAGAGCCGTCGCGGTGTGATCGCAAGTTTTGCGGCCGTCGCCCTGCTGCTGCTGATCGGCGGCATTCAGCTGATGGCGCAGAGCGAGAACAGCGGCCTGCTGCCGCTGTTGATCCGCCTGCTGCCCATCGCACTGTTTCTGCCCGCCATCTTCACCCGCCGGGCACGTGGTCATGTCTGGCTGGCCTTCGTCAGCCTGCTCTACATCATGCAGGGCGTGATGCTGGCCGGTGTGCCTGGCCACTCCGTCATCGGCGTTCTGGAAGCACTGGCGGCACTGGGGCTGTTCATTTCCAGCATGGCTTACGCCCGTTTCCGCTCGCGCAACCTCAAGCGTCAGCCGCAGGCCTGATCAAGCCCTGGCCTCTCCATTGCCCGCCCTTCTCGTCGTGCCTTGTTCGGCTAGAATAGCCGACTAAAATAAGCGACTAGAATAGCCGTAAAATAGCCGACTAGAATGGCGGGTATCGGTTTGCGCCTTCCCACGGCGGCTTGCCGCTTTCCCTACCGCTACCCACCGCTTCTTCCAGCGTGTCTCCTCAACCATCGCGAGCCGCCCATGCTGTATCGGCTTTGCGAGTTGACCACAGCGAGGCTTTGCCATGATCGGCCTGACAACACATTTGTCTTTTTACTGCCCTGCGGGCATTTCGCGCTACCGCCTGAGCACTGGCGTGCTGGCGGCTGGCGTGGTGCTTGCCAGCCTGTTGGCGTCGCCTGCGGCACTGGCTGACAAGACGGAAGATGCCATCCAGTATCGCCAGGCAGTCTTCCAGACGCTGGCGTGGCAGTTCAGTCCGATGGGCGCGATGGTCAAGGGCAAGCAGGATTATGATGCCGAGGAGTTTCGCACTCGCGCCGAGCGACTGGTGCTGTTGGCGCAGATGCCATGGGAGGGATTCATCGCCGGTTCCTACGACGGTGATACCGACGCGCTGAGCAAGATAGAGAGCGACCGTGCAGGCTTCGACAAGCGTGCAGAGGCGCTGATGACCCAGAGCCGGGCATTGGCCGACGCCGCCGCCAGTCAGGACCTTGACGCCCTGCGCAGCCAGTTCGTCGAGACAGCCAAGACCTGCAAGGGCTGTCATCAGCAGTATCGCGCTGACTGAGATAGCCAAAGCTCCGTCAAGAAGCAAAAGCGCCGCCATGAGATTGCTCGTGGCGGCGCTTTTGCGTCTTGGCATACTTGAGGGCGAGAGCAGGAGTGAGCAGAGCTTACGGCAACTGCGCCCCCTGCCAGATGACCACAACGGCAATACCGATCGCCAACCCCAGCGCGAGCCACCTGCGTGGGCGTGAAGGTGGCACTGGCTCACCCTCGTCTGCCACCGACTCATCGCGCCTGAAATGCTTGCGGCCATGCACCATCGCCCAAATCAACCACTCACCGCGCAGGCCATGCCAGACGATGGCCATCAGATGCAGGGCGATCAGCCCCCACAGCAGCGTGATATTGGTGTGATGCACCCAGGCCAGCCCCTCGGCGACACTCGTTGAGACCCGATCATGCAGGGGCCCTTCGAACAGCAGATCATCGGTGAGAAACAGCCCGCTCGAGGCCTGAATCGCCAGCACCAGCAACATGACCAGGGTCATCCAGCCCCCCAGGGGATTGTGGCCTGCATGGCGTGGCGCGCGCCCCGTCAGGAAATCAGCGGCGTAACGCCAGGTCGTGCGCGGTGACGCCACGAAGCGGCTGAAGCGAGCATGCCCGCTGCCCACCAGCCCCCAGATGACGCGAAACACCACCAGCCCGATCACGCAATATCCCAACCGTGCGTGCCAGACCATCGGGAAATCGAGCCCTGCGCCCACCTCGGCGGTGTACCACATGCCGATGATCGCCAGAATCAGCAGCAGGTGAAACAGCCGGATGGCCAGCCCCCAAATCACGACACTGCGCAGCGGCGAAGGCACGCGCTGATCGGTAAGTAACGTCTCAGACGAGGACTTGCGGGATCGGTTCGAACTCATCCTGATGACTCCCTCAGCGAATGAACTTTTGGTGGCATAGCATGCGGTCAGGCAGTGATGACAGCCAACGAGCGACTACAGGCCAGTATAGGTGGACTCGGTCTGGCGGCTCACGGTAAATCAATCCGCCCTGCCGGCATGAGACATGTGAAATATCAGCAATGAAGCGCTGATTCAGCACTTTCCACTGCCAGCTGCCACCTTGGCAGCATCGCCTGACGCTTGATGACATTATATGCTGCGTAGATTGTCCGCGGCTTACCGGGACTCGGCCTCTTGAAGGCCCCCCTGCATGTGCCGCCCGTCTTCACCTCGCCTGCGCAGAACGGAACTCTCGCCATGTCATCGCCATTCACGGCCAGTACCTCGCACGCCTCCCGGGACGACGACGCCGGTGCGGGCTCGCCTCACCGGCATCCCGTCAGCAGTCGCCACCTATGGCAGCAGGCACTCAACCAGACCCTGCCGGTGATGTTCGGCTATATCCCGCTGGGCGCTGCCTTCGGCGTGCTGTTCACCCAGCTGCCGTTGAGCCCCTGGCTGGGCCTTCTCATGTCACTGGTCATCCTGGCTGGGGCCGGCCAGTTTCTGGCGGTAGCATTGCTCGGTGCAGGCGCCGGCATCACTGAGGTCTTCGTGGCCACGCTGCTGCTCAATTCGCGCCATCTCTTCTACGGCCTGTCGCTGCTGGAGCGCTTCCGCGCGGCGGGCCTTGGCAAGCTTTACCTCATCTTCGGGCTGACCGATGAAACCTACTCGCTGCTGGCCAGCCTGCCGCGCAGCGGCGAACGCGATGATCCCGTGGCGCGCCGTGATGACCAGCGCCTGATGTTGCGCATCACCTTCCTCAACCAATCCTGGTGGGTACTGGGGACGCTGCTGGGTCTGGCAGCCGGACAGCTCAGCTTTGACAGCAGCGGCATCGAGTTCGCGTTGACGGCGCTGTTCGTGGTGCTGGGCATCGAACAGTGGTTCGCCCTGCGCGAGCGCTGGCCCTTCATGCTCGGCCTGGTGGTCACGCTCGCGGGCCTGTGGCTGCTGCCGGAAGATCAGCTGTTACTGGGCAGCATCGCGGCAGCCTGCGCTCTCCTGCTCGGGCAATATCATTACCAGCGTGGCAAACATCAGCCACACGTCACGCCAGCCCCGCGTGACGATCATCCCCCACACGGCAAGTCTGGCGCGTGCCAGACTGAGCACAATCAAGCCTCGGAGCACACCACCCCATGACGACCCTGCAGGCCTTGCTGTTGATCGCCGTGTCAGCCGGTGCGACCTTCGCCACGCGCGCGCTGCCCTTCGTGTTTCTGTCCCGCCATTCGGCCCATCCGCTGATTCTGCATATGGGCCGCTATCTGCCGGCCATCGTCATGGTCGTGCTGATCATCGTCTCGCTGTCGGCCATGCAACTGCCTGACATGTCAGAGTCCGCGCACCGCATCTCGGCCTGGCAAAGCTGGCTCGTAAGCGCCGAGGGCGCTGGCATGCTGGTCGCGGCCCTCTGCGTGGCAGGACTGCATCTGTGGCGACGCAATGCGCTGCTCTCGATTGCCGTCGGTACCGGGCTTTACATGGCGTGGCTGCAGCTGGGCGGTGTCTGAGGCTTGCGATCCAGCACGTGAGCGGTCACAGTCATGTCATTACATGAGCAATTCATCAAGGGAGCCCACCATGAACCGCGATATCGCCGATGTGCGCAGAACCTATTCCGGTGATGGCCTGAGCCTTGCGAACACGCCGCTGGAACCCTTCGAGCTGTTTCAGGAGTGGTTGACCAGCGCCCTGTCCGCCGATGACAACGACGCCAATGTCATGACGCTCTCCACCGTCGACAGCCAGGGCAAGCCGCATGCGCGCATCGTGCTGCTCAAGGGCTGCGACAGTGAAGGCTTCATCTTCTATACCAACTATCAGAGCCACAAGGGCAGCGAACTGGCCAATGTGCCCTTCGCTGCGCTGACCTTCTGGTGGCCCGCGCTGGAGCGCCAGGTGCGCATCGAAGGCAGCGTCGAGAAGGTCGCGGATGCCACCTCCGATCAGTACTTCGCCTCACGCCCCAAGGAAAGCCAGCTGGGCGCCTGGGTCTCTCAGCAGAGTGTCGAGATTCCCGATCGCGAGTGGCTCAGCGAGCGCCAGGGTCGCTTCGAGCAGGTCTATGCCACCACCGAGGTGCCGCGTCCGGAGCATTGGGGCGGCTATCGCGTGGTGCCGGAGATGATCGAATTCTGGCAGGGGCAGCCCTCGCGCCTGCACGATCGCGTGCGCTACCAGCGCCTGGACACGGAAGACGGCGAATGGCACAAGCAACTGCTGGCGCCCTGACCCGCTAGCCAGTCTGTGCCGATAGCCAGTCTGCGCCACAACAGGCGCTCTTCTCGAGGCTCCGCTCATGCGGGGCCTCTTGCGTTGCCGTTCGGGTTACCGTCCGGGTGCCGCTACTGCTATCGATTGCGCTATCCCTTGAGACCCCACGGTGCAGATTCGCGCGGTCAGCGACTTGCCCTTGCTGGACACAAGCCGGACAATGGCCGCCCTTTCGGCCTCTCGAACGCCAGTCAGCCTGCGCCCTTCATAGCGCACCCGACATGGCCTGCGATGCCAGACACGCTCAGATTGGAGGCTTCATGGCCTGGGATGACAGCGGCACCCCCAAGGTGGCACGTCAGACACTGGTAGACCGTCTGCTGGCCGGCTATACGCCGTCCGACAGTCATGGCATCTCGCTGGTCGATCACGCCGTGGTCGGCAATGTGCTGTATACCGTGCTGGAGCACCCTCACGGCCATACCTTCATTCGCCAGCACCTGATGCAGGCCCCCAAGAATGGTGACCCCAGCCGCTGGGAATACCATATTCGTGACGAAGGCACGCCAGACATTCCGCTGCAATGCCCGGAAGAGCTGCTCGAACAGTCGACGGCGCCCGGTGAGATTGCCGCCCAATGGCGCGCCGACACCCGCGCGGCGCGTGATGCTGCCGCGACGCGCAAGCGCAAGATCAAGAAGCTCAAGAAGGGTGAGCTGCTGACCGCCCTGGATGGCAGCCAGGTGATCTTCGTGCGCGCCTTTACCGCCAGCCTCTTCATCGGTCGTGCGCCAGAGGATGGTGAGGACGATGAGTACGAGTATCACTGGCAGGATATCTCGCTCTAGACCACATTGGTGCTCTAGACCGCGCCAGCGCCCACTTGCCGTTTCGCCCCGCCCACCTTGACGTCACTGACGAGCCTTTATGCAGCCACAAGCCGACCCGTTCATCGTTCCCGTCTGCCACGAAACCTACGCGGTGCTGTACGCCGACGATGACATCCTGCTGATCCACAAGCCCAGTGGCCTGCTCAGCCTTTCCGGCAAGCATCCGCTCAATCTGGATTCGCTGCATCATCGCCTGGTCAAGGAATACCCCAGCGCCAAGCTGCTGCATCGGCTGGATTTCGGCACCTCCGGCATCATGCTGGTCGCGCTCAACAAGCCGGCCAATGGCAACCTGACCCGCCAGTTTCAGGACCGCAATATCGGCAAGTCCTACACCGCGATCCTGCATGGCCATCTGGAGGAGGACAGCGGGCGCATCTCGCTGCCCATCGCCAAGGACGTCGACCAGTTCCCGCTGCAGAAGATCTGCCACGAGACCGGCAAGACCGCCATCAGCGATTTCCGCGTCATCGAGCGCCTGGAGAATCCGGCGCGCACGCGAGTCGAATTCACGCCGGTGTCAGGTCGCACGCATCAGTTGCGCATCCATAGCCAGCAGATCGGCCACCCGATCCTGGGCTGCGATCTCTATGCGACGGATGAGGCCTTCTTCATGGCCGAGCGCCTGATGCTGCATGCCGAGATGATCAGCTTCGATCACCCGGTGAGCGGTGAGCGCATGGAAGTGCGCAGTCCCTGTCCGTTCTGATCAAGTCTGAGCCCGCCGAGTGTGAGTGACGCGTCATCTGCAGGCACACAACGAAACGCCCCCACAGGGTCTCCTGTGGGGGCGTTTCGTCATTCATGACTCAGTGAGTCATGCGCCAGGCATTATTCAGCCGCGGCCGGCAGCCATTCCTTGACGATGTCCTGATGGCTTTCCACCCACGCCTTGGCGGTTTCGTAGGGGTCAGCGTCGTCTTCCTGGTTGTTGAGCATCACTTCGCCCATGTCAGCCGGGGTCCAAGCGAAGTTGTCGAGAATCGCGTAGACCTCCGGCATGTCTTCCTCGAGTCCCTTGCGCGCCAGGGTGTGAATCTCCTCGGCACCGCCGTAGACGCCCTTCGGGTCATCCAGATACTTGAGATCCCAACGGGCAAACATCCAATGCGGCGTCCAGCCGGTGACGACGATCTCACGCTCACCCTTGATCGCATTGCTCAGCGCGGCGGTCATGGTCGCGCCGCTGCCGGTGGTCAGGTCGATGTCCTCGAGCGCGTAGTCCTCCAAGACCTGCTCGGTCAGACGCGTCAGACCTGCGCCCGGCTCGATGCCGACGATGCGCTCATCGATATCCTCGGCGTGGGTCTTGATGTCGTCGATGGTCTCGAGCTTGCTGTAGGACGGCACGACCAGCCCCAGCTTGGTGCCTTCGAGATTGACGCCCAGGTCGTCGACCTTGTCGGCGATCTTGGCCATGTAGTCTTCGTGGGTGGTGGGGAGCCACGCACCGACCATGCCATCGGCATCGCCGAAGGCGACCGCCTGGAACATCGCCGCCGCAGACAGCGCCTTGAGTTCGACGTTGTAGCCCTGTGATTCGAGCACCGCCTTGACCACATTGGTGGAGGCGACTTCAGAGGACCATTCGACGTAGGCCAGCGTCACATCGCCCTTGTCACCAGCGGCATACACGGCGCTTGCCCCGGCCAGTGAGGAGGACATGACAGCGCCGAGCAGCAATGCCTTGGTGGCGGCATTCATCTTCGCGGTGACGTTCAAGGTAGTGCGGGAGGCATCTTGCTTGTTCATCATTTTCCCCTTTATTCGAATTTACTCATTGTTTATCGAAGCACGCCTGTCGAAAAACGCGTGTCGACGGCCAAACGTTGAGTCGGGTATGGAAAGTGCTCGAGGCGGCCTCCGTATTGCCACAAAGCGCACGGAGGCCACTGGTGAATCCCCTTATGAACGAGGCTTCTTTTCCTTGCTGAAGGTCTGGGTCAGGCGGTCGAGCAGCATGGCCAGGATGACCACCGCGATGCCCGCTTCGAAACCATCTCCCGGGCGCAGGCGCTGGATGGCTTTCCAGACCTCATTCCCCAGGCCATCGGCGCCGATCATGGCCGCGATCACCACCATCGACAGTGCCAGCATGATGGTTTGGTTGATGCCGGCCATCACGGTGGGCAGCGAAAGCGGCAGCTGCAGCTTGAAGAGCTTCTGGCTGCGGGTGGCACCGAAGGCATCGGCCGCTTCGATCAGGTCATTGGGCACCTGACGAATGCCCAGCGTGGTGAAGCGAATCGCCGGCGGCATCGAGAAGATCACGGTGGCGAAGATGGCGGAGACCGAGCCGATGCCGAAGAAGGGAATCGCCGGAATCAGGTAGACGAAGGCCGGCATGGTCTGCATGAAATCCAGCACCGGCATGATGACCTTGTAGAAGCGGTCCGAGAGTGCCGCCAGTATCCCCAGCGGTACCGCGATGACCACGGCGACCAGGGTGGCGATCACCACCAGGGTCAGCGATTCGATCATCGGGTCCCACAGATCCAGGTTCCAGATCAGTCCGAGCCCCAGTACGGAACCGATGGCCAGGCGCGTGCCGGCCAGCCGCCAGCACAGCAGCGTCACCAGGGCGATCAGCGCCCACTCGGGCAGCCACATCAGCGCATCGTTCAGGACATCGATGCCGGTCTCGGTGAACTTGGAGATGCCGCGCGTGATGCTGGAGTAGTTGGTCGTCAGGTAATCAAGCCCCGTCTCGATCCAGTCACCCAGCTCTATCTTCGGGATGGTAAAACCGGTTGCGTCGCTCATGCGTGTGCCTCCCCTGCTTCCGCCAGTTCCGCGAGTACGGACCCTTTGATCACCACGCCCAACAGGCGGGATTGCTCATCGACCACCGCCAGCGGATGGTGATGACCGGCAAACATCGCGAACAGGTTGTGCAGCGGTTCTTCCGGCGAGACCTGACAGCAATCCGAGTGGATGATGCTCGAGAGATCAGTGAGATTCTCGCGCACGGCACGTTCGGTATCCTCGGCGGTGATGATCCCGAGCACAGTGCGATCGCGGCGCACCACGAACAGGCTGTCGAGGCCGTTGTCGCCCATCTTGCGCAGCGCCGTGCGCGGGCCATCATCATCACGTGCGGTGGCACGGACATCGGTCATCGCCGAGCGGGCAGTGAGGATGCGCGACATGTCGACGCCTTCGACGAAGCGCGCCACATAATCATTGGCCGGGGAAGTGAGGATGCTTTCGGGGGAGCCGATCTGCACGATCTCGCCATCCTTGAGCAGGATGATGCGGTCGCCGATGGAGAGGGCTTCATCAAGGTCGTGGGTGATGAAGATGGTGGTCTTCTTCATCTTGTGCTGCAGCGCCAGCAATTCCTGCTGCATGTCCTTGCGGATCAGGGGATCAAGCGCCGAGAAGGCCTCATCCATCAACAGCACCGTGGAGTCGTTGGCCAGCGCTCGTGCCAGGCCGACACGTTGTTGCATGCCACCGGAGAGCTGGCTGGGGTAGGCATCTTCCCAGCCATCAAGGCCGACCTGCTTGAGCGCATCGCGACCGCGCTGATAACAGACTTCCTTCTCCTCGCCGCGCACCTCAAGCCCGAACTCAGCATTCTGCTGCACGGTGCGGTGCGGGAAGAGCGCGAAATTCTGGAACACCATCGAGAAATGCTTGCGACGACAGCGCAGCAGCGACTTGTCATCCAGCTTGGCGACATCATCGCCGTCGATGAGGATCTCGCCCTCGGTCGGCTCGATCAACCGGTTCAGGCAGCGGATCAGGGTCGATTTCCCGGAGCCGGACAGCCCCATGATGACCAGCAACTCGCCTTCCATCACATCAAAGTCCACGTTGGAAAGCCCCAACGTCTGGCCAGTCTTCTCGAGAATCTCGGGGCGTTTCATGCCCTCATCACGCAATTTGAGCGCCTTGTCGGGCTGATTGCCGAACACCTTGCTCAGATTGCGCACTCGAATCTTCACGTCGCGAGTGTCAGTCATTGGCTTTCCTGTCGTCAGCGGGCAGGAAATATCCACGGATTCTGTCCATTACGCACTCAATCCGGCAGGGAGAATGGCTCGCCCTGCCGCTGACATCGCGCAATCTGGCCGCAAGCATCGCTTGCCGACCTGCTGACAGAATACTGTGTCATCCCCTGCGCCATTATCCATAAAGGATTCTTATATTTGTAATTACAATACAGTTTTATTGATAAGCGCTCAAACACGAACAGACGTTTATACGACCAAGGTGGTATGCCCTTGACGCTTCTCGCTGATACCTCCCTGAATCACGACATTGCACGTTGTTATTGGTCTATTGCTCTCCATCCCCTGACGCATTGCGTGTTGCCGAGAACCGCCTGGCAAGCCTACGCATGCGCCTATCAACAGGCCCTTGCACAAGCCCATGCACCAACAAGGCGCATCAGGCCTTGGCTTCCAGCCTCAGGCGCTGCCAATCACTGACTGGCTCGTTGAGACGGATGCTGGCATCGATGACCTGCTCCTCCATGTTGTAGCGGCAGGTGAAACCGAGGTGCTTCATCAGGGCACGCATCGGGTGGTTGTCGATCATGATCTTGCCGACCATCTCCAGCGTGCCCAGCGAGCGGCAATAGCGCAGCATCTTCTCCATCAGCAGACTGCCGATTCCCTCGCCTTGCATGTCATCCCGGATGATGACGGAGAATTCAGTGCGAATGTTGTCCGGGTCATTCCATACCCGCACCACCCCCAGCATCTCGCGCTGCGGCGACTCACCTGACTGGGCTTCCACTTCACGCTCGGCGATGAAGGCCATCTGACGGTCGTAATTGATCTGGGCAAGCAACGCGAGATCTCGCTGCGTCAGCGCCGCCTTGTGATGGAAGTAGCGGAAACGAATGCTCTCCTCTGAGAGCCGGGCATGGAAGGCCGTGATCAAGGGCGCATCCTCGCCGCGTATCGGGCGCACCTCGACGTGCATGCCATTGTCCAGCGACACCCATTCACGGAGCTCTTCCGGATACGGCATGATCGCGAAACGGGCCGGTTTGCCGAGATCCAGCGCGAAGTCCACCGCCACGGCTTCCTCGCGGTTGAGCAACAACGGATTGATTTCCAACCCTCTTATGTCAGGCAAATCCGATGCCAACTGTGAGAGCTTGATCAACAGCGTGCTGACGCGCTCGAAATCGCGCTCCGGGTCCGGCGAGTGCTCGGCGATCAGGCGGGAGGCATGGCTGCGCGAGATCAGCTCACGCGCCAGTGTCATGTTAAGGGGCGGCAAGGCGACCTGGCGGTCCGCCAGCACATTGACCTTGTAACCGCCGATGCCGAACACGATCACCGGGCCGAATTCGTCATCGCGCGTGATGCCTGCGCTCAACTGCAGCGAGTGTTTGCCACGCTGCATCGGCTGCAGGCAGAACTCATGAATGCGCGTGCGCTCGTGATCACTGCGGCCGCGCTCGGCATCGCCCTCCGCCACCTTCTGGGTGATGCGGCGAATCGCCAGCGCGATGTCCTCCGGACCGGAAAGGTCCTGCACCACGCCGGAAGACAGCCGCTGTGGGTAGCGGCGATAGCGGAACGGCTGGCTGTTGTGTTCATGCACCACGCGCAGCGCATAGGGGCCCTGCCGAGAAGGCTTGTCGTCATCCGTGGCAGAACGCTGCAACTCGACGATGGCGCGCGCGCCTTCGGCGGCGTCGAGCACATAGCGACTGGGCGCGGTGGCGATGCCGTAGGTATCGAGCACCTGCGCCGTCTCCGAGTGAGTCAACCATTCCCGGCCCGCACGCCGCGCGCTGTGCACCAGGTCATGGGCGCGGGCGCGAATCTCGGCACTGGTCGAGAAGGCCAGACTCGGCGGCGTCTGCTGCAACAGTGTCTGCACACGGTGGTAATCGACCATCTGCAGGAAGGCCTTGACGCCCTTCTCCGGCGACAGATAGGTCGGGATGCCGGCCAGATGGCATTCATGGCGGGCCGAAAGCGCCTGCTCGAGCCCCATCCAGCTGGTCAGCAGGTTGCGTCGGAATTGCTTGCGATGCGCCACCAGCGCCTCGGCCGTTGCCCGTGAAGGAGCAAGGCGTGTCGGCGCATGCACGACCAGCACGGCGTCCACGCCACGGTCATTGGCCACGATGTTGACCGCGGCCAGGAAATCTTCCGGCGTGGCATTGCCGCCCAGATCCACCGGATTGCGCCCCGGCAGGCTGACATCCAGCTCGGCCTTGAGCAGCGCCTGGCGGCTCTCCTCGCTCAGCTCGGCCAGCTTGCCGCCGCCCGCCATCAGCTTATCGATGGCCAGCAAGGCCGGGCCCAACCCATTGGAGACGATCGCCAGTCGATCACCGCGCAACGGCTTCATGCGATTCAGTGTCTCCAGCGCATCGAACATGTCTTCGCTGTCATTGACGCGCACCACCCCGGCACGCGCGAGGGCAACATCGACGATCCGGTCGCGATTGGGCACGCCACGCGTGACATGTGTGCCGAACAGGTCGGCTTCCGGGGTACGGCCGCTCTTGATCGCCAGCACCAGTCGATTGCGGGATGCCTCGCGCAGCGCGGTCATGAAGTGCATCGGGTCGTGAATGCGCTCCAGGTGCAACAGCAAGGCCTGCGACGGCCCGTACTGGTTCAGGTAGTCGATCAGATCGGGCAGCATCACATCGACGCTGTCGCCCAGGGTCACCAGATGCGAGAAGCCGATGCCGCGCCCTGCCGCCCAGTCGATCATCGCATTGCCCAGCATCCCCGACTGGCCGAGATAGGCGACCTTACCCTTGGCCACTGGCTGCCCGCTGAAGGAGGCATTCAGGTGGCGGTTGGGCACGCAGATGCCCATGCATTCCGGCCCGAGCAGGCGAATCCCACTGCCACGGGCGGCCTTGAGCAACCGACTGTTGAGGCTTTCCTGATCACGGTGGATACGCGGAACTTCGACACCCGGCTCTCGTGCCTGCGAGGCATCCAGCACGTCGTCCGTGCTGTCGGCGATCCGCGGGTAGCGCTCGGCGCTCGGCGCGGCAGGCTCACCGGCCTCATTCAAAGACGACGCCTCGGTGACGGAGGGTTCGGGGCCTGGCTTGCCCGTAGTGGACCTGTGACTGCCCGGCAGGCGCGGGGCAGAGAAGTTCAGCCCGTCGCGGCGTGACAGCATCTCAAGCCCCTTGCCGGTGACGCGGGCCAGCGAGCTGACCGGTGTCGGCGCAACACCTCCCGAAATCAGCAGCGCCGCCTTGACGCCGCGCCGGCCCAGCTTCTCGACCACACGCGGCAAGGTATCCGGCGGTGAGCACAGAATGGCCAGGTCCGGCACCTGTTCCAGCTCACTGACCCGCTTGACGCACGCCACGCCATGCACCGTCTCATATCCCTTGGGGTTGACCACCGTCAGGGCGCCCTTGAAGCCCCCTTCAAGCAGATTGCGCAGTACCTGCCCACCTAGTGAATGCGGCTTTTCCGAGGCGCCGATCACCACGATACTGGCGGGCTCGAAGAAATTGCGCAGAAATCGCGTTCCCATAGGCTTGTCCTGTCAGCGGTTGCGCCTCGTCAGCGCGATATGAGCAGCATGCCGCGAAAGCGCAGGTCTGAACAGCCATCCTCGCGCCCTTCATGCGTGAAACAAGGTAGACCATCGGCGACTGGCTCATGCCATTGACGACTCTTACTGTTACGTCATGGTGCAGACCATTATGACCCGCACACTCACGCAGGCATGCCGATGATCACCTCCTACATATCCCATCGCGACTGCGGTCAGCATTTCATGGGCCCCACCCATCCCGAAAGCCCACTGCGTCTGCAGGCCATCGAGCGTCAGCTGGCGCTGAGCGGCGTGATTCAGCATGTCCAGCAATACAGTGCGCGAGCGGCAACGCTTGAGCAGCTGGCGCGCGTGCATCCCATGCGCCACCTGCAGGCGCTGGAGAAATGTCCGCCCCAGGCCGGGCAGCTGTTGACCATCAACGAAGACACCGTGATGTGTGCCGATAGCCTGGTCGCGGCGCGACTGGCCGCCGGCGCGGTGGTACGCGGGGTCGACCAGGTGATGCGCGATCAGGCCGACAACGTCTTCTGCGCCGTACGCCCACCGGGCCACCATGCCGAACGCGCCGATGCGATGGGCTTCTGCTTCTACAACAACGTGGCGGTGGGCGCCCTGCACGCCCGCCAGCATTACGGCGTGAAGCGGATCGCGATCCTCGATTTCGATGTGCACCAAGGCAACGGCACCGTCGATATCTTCAAGCATGATCCCGATACCCTGGTGTGCTCCTCTTTTCAGGACGCCATGTACCCTTGGCGCTACCTTGAGAGCCGCTGGGAGCACATCCACAACACGCCCCTGAGCGAAGGCAGCGGCTCACTGGCCTTCCGGCGCGCCATTGAAGCCCAGTGGCTCAAGAAGCTTGATGACTTCAAGCCGGAGTTGATCCTGATCTCGGCGGGCTTTGATGCACACCGCGAAGACCCGATGGCGGAACTGTGCCTGGAAGATGACGACTATTACTGGGTGACCCTGCTGGCAATGGATGTCGCGCGGCGTCATTGCCACGGGCGTATCGTCTCCGTGCTGGAGGGCGGGTATTGCCTGGAGGCGCTGGGGCGCAGCACGGAGGCGCATCTCAAGGCGCTGGCGGGCTTGCCGATGCAGGATGGCCTCGATGCACGTGCCGGCAGCCATCGCCCCGACCAGCCCCCTTCAGAGCAACCCAAGTCAGAGCGGCCCGAGTCAAAGAAACCCGAGCCAGACCAGCTCGATCTCGCGCCTCCCACCGTGGATGCCCTCCCACCCCGCTCCGCCTCTGACACACCAGACGGCGTCCAGCCGCCGCTTGCCAAGCCCGCCGAGGATGAGCGTGACCACCCGCTGTTCTAGTGCTGAGCACTCCCCGCACCGGTGACTTTTCCACTGACGCACACCACACCTCACGACAGGTTTCCAGCAGCCAGGAAACCTGTCGCTGCATCATGGGAGCACCAGCGAGCCTTCGGTGTCGCGGACAGCCATGTTGGCTACGTGTCGGGATGATACGCGCTTGCCATGCTGTGATAAGCTGGCGATAAAGTTTCCGATAGTAAACTTTATCGCCAGCTGACAGCGCTGCGACACCCGATGTCGTACGCCGCCAATATCACGCCCATAGCGAAGCCACTCTCATGAGCACACCGACAGACAAGGACGCCGCCGTCCGGATCGCCTCCGGTCGCAAACCCTTCGTTGAGCCCCTGAAGCTTGGCGAACGCGTGAAGCAGATCCGCCTCTCCCATCATTGGACGCTGGAAGATGTCAGCCAGCGCACGGGGCTGGCACGCTCGACATTGTCCAAGATCGAGAACGAGCAGATCTCGCCGACCTTCACGGCGGTCCAGAAGCTGATTCATGGTCTGAACATCGACCTGCCGCAGCTGCTGAGCCCGCCCAAGCGCCAGAGTGGCACTCTCGGGCGTCGCGACCTGACGCGCGTCGGTGATGGCAAATCACACCCGACACCGACCTATGAGCACGAGCTGCTGTCCTGGCAGCTGGCGCAGAAACGCATGATTCCTTTCAAGACTCGCGTGCGCGCGCGCAGCTTCGATGACTTCCCCGACTGGGTGCGTCACGACGGCGAGGAGTTCCTGATGGTATTGGCGGGCAGCATTCTGCTCTATTCGGAATTCTATGAACCCTTGCCGCTGGGCGAGGGTGACAGCATCTATTTCGACTCCGACATGGGCCACGCCCTGGTTTCTACCAGCGAAGAAGATGCCATCGTGCTGTCGGTGTGCACTCGCAATGATTCGGATCCGAGCTGAGCCGATTTGAAGTGAGCAGAGCTGTGTTTAAGTGAGATGAGCTGAGATAAGCCACATGACACACTGGCAGGAAGCTAAACCGTAAAGATTGCCTTAACGCAAGCGTGGCCTGGCCTGTCCATTCGAAACAAGGACTTGCTTGACCATGCTCGCCGTCAGCCCGAAATAAAAAAATCGCCCACTAGCCATGCGCTAATGGGCGATTTTTCTGGATGTCGCAAAGACGCTCATGGCTTCTGCCGAGTCCTGACCGCCAGCACCCGCTGGGCGTTCAGCGTCTCAATACTGAGCGTCTCGATACCGAGCGTCTCAATCGTGCTGTGCGGCATCGCCGCGCCAGATCAACTGACCGCATTCGCGCAGATCATAGCCACCGAGGGATTGCGCCAGCTGGATACCATTCGGCGTCGCCAGATAGTCCAGTAACCCCTGGAATAGATCGCGGAAATAGACATTGCGCGGCACCACCAGATCGAAGGCCTCTTCACAGACCGGCACGAAGCCGAGGCCGAACTCATTGGCGGCCGACAGCGTACCGGGGCCGACGTCCACCTCGCCCCGCGCCACCATCGAGGCCACTTCACGCTCGGAATAGGCGATCGCCAGGGTATTGAGCTGCTCGGCACGCATCTGATGGCCGGACAGCCACTCCTGCAGGAAGCGCTGCGAACCCGCCCCCTCCTGTCGCACCGCCCAACGCCGCTGCGAACCGAACAGGCCGCTGGGGTCGATGGACAGATGGCGATCATCATTGCGGATGATCAGCCCCTGGGTACGACGCGCAAGCCGCACCATCACCCATTGGCGATAGCCATCGTGACCACGAATCAGCGCCGGGTGACGCAGCGCTGCCTCTTCCGCGCGCCCCCAGTGAATGGCGCAGACATCAGCACGCCCCTGGCTGAGCAGATCAAGCCCCAGTCGCGTGCCGGTGACGCTCATGCCATAGAAGGCGCTACCGGCATGCTGCTGATTGAGGCGCATGGAGAGCGCGGCCAGCAGCGGGTCATCACTGCCGGTGATCATCAGGCGATCCGCCAGTACGCCATGATGGCTGGACTCGAGAATCCATTGCTCCACCAGGCGCCGCGGAAACAACCACTTGCCGGTCACCTTGGTCGCCGGCATGGTCCCGTCACTGGCCAGCTGATAGATCTTCTTTTCGTTGAGATGCAGCAGGCGCGCGACTTCCTGCACCGTCAGAAAGGGGTTGTCGTGGGGGACCGGAGCCTGCCGGCCGGTGGCCGCATTCAGGGGCTCGCCTGAAGACTCAGCGACAGAGCCACCTGAAGGCGCGCCGAGTTCAGAGGAAAAGCCCTGTGAGGGTATGACGCCCAGCGGCGAAGAAAGACGACTCATCACTGCGCCCCCTTGTCATGTCCGGCTGCGCCGTCTGATGAAGATGGCTTGCCTGACGCGTCATGGCGCGATGACTTGAGAGCGTCACCTGCACGCAGCGGCGGGATGGCATCCAGCACCAGCCGCCCGGCAGGGTCCACCGCCTGGAAGTGGCGCCCCTTGGCGCGCGCGATCAACAACACACCAAAGCGTTCCGCCAGCTCCACCCCCTTCTGCGTGACGCCGGAGCGTGAGACCAGCACCGAGATCCCCGCCTGAGCCACCTTCAGTACCATCTCGGAGGTCAGGCGGCCGGTGGTGTAGAAGATATTGGCCCCCTGATAATCACTGTCATCATCACTCAAGGGCGCCAACCAGCTCAGCCCCGCCAGCGTATCGACGGCGTTGTGGCGGCCGACATCCTCGATGAACGCCAATACCTCATCATCTCGACACAGGGCGCAACCGTGAACCGCACCGGCCTTGCGATAGGTCGCGTTGTGCGCCGCCAGCGCCTCCAGCAGGCGATACAACAAGGCCTGACTGAAGGGGCCTGCGTCCAGCGCGGCCAGCGATTGGCGCTCCAGCAGATTGCCGAATACCGTGCCCTGCCCACAGCCGGTGGTCACGGTGCGCTTGCCGAGGCGCTGCTCGATATCCTCGGGCAGATGACGCGTCACCACCGAGGCGCTCTCGACTTCCCAGTCCACCTGCAGCGCCTCGAGGTCCTCAAGCTCACCCAGCAGTCCCTGATTGCGCAGATAACCGGCCACCAACGCCTCAGGTTCGGCACCCAGGGTCATCAAGGTGACGATCTCGCGCCGATTGAGATAGATGGTCAGCGAGCGCTCGGCGGCAATGGACTGCTGATGGCGCTCACCGCGCTCATCCATGACTTCGATGTCCAGCGTGGTGGGTAGTGTGGCGCGACTGATCGCTGGCCGTGCAGAGGGCATCATGAACTCGGGTCTCCCTGATCGAGCCGGTTGGAATGGCAATTCTTGCGCTGAATCGCCGTAGAGTACCAGTCCGATGGCAGAGCTGTCCCCGCACTGACTGACGGTGACCCTGATATCGCACGCGCCGGCATGTATCTTGCACACTAGCACCATCGCAGCATTCTTTTCAGACCCGCTTGCGGGTACAGCAGTGAACAAGGAAGCCATGTCTGAATCCATCCCTCCCCGCAGTGACGACACCCGCTGGTTGAGCGTCACCCTGGCACCCACCACGCAGAAGCTGGGGCGCTTCAGCATCGACACCTGGCGGATTGCCGACCTCTCGCCCTCTGCAACGCCAGAAACAGACTCGCACGTAGCAGAGCCTGCCACCGCTGATGAAGTAGCGCATCGCCGCATCCTGCCGCTGCAGCTTCACCTCACCGAGCGCACCGATTACCGCTACAACCTGCGCTGCGAGCAGCCGCGTCTGTTCGTCCAATGCGATGAGCGCGAAGCCGACGGCATGCAGCCCCGCGTGGTGACGGCCTGTCAGGAGGTAGCATCGCATTGGATGGATGGCGACCAGCTGGTGCTGGACGTGCCGATGCCCCCGGCCTTGATGGTGTGGCTGGAAGCCTACCTCGCGCGTCACGGCGAACGACTCGACGAAGGCAAGAAGAAACGCAAGGGCGCCGGGCGCGCCAGTCAGGCAGAGCAGCACGCCGCGACGCCCAACAAGGCGCATCAGCCCGGTGATGGTACGGAAAGCACGTCATGAGCCATCACGACGATAACGCAAGCCGGGCCAATGAAGGCCTGTTCTCGCGCTGGTCACGCCGCAAGCAAGGCGACAGCCGCCGTGAAGACCAACTGGCACAGCCGGACAGCGCCGAGGTGACCAAGGGCGACAGCCTCCCGCCGTCACAGGTGGGAGTCGCCTCTGACCACAGCGCTGACGCCCCTGCAGCGAGTGGCTCGCAGCACGAAGCCCTGGGCGGCGACAGCCCCTCCTCGGCAGCAGAGCAGTCAGCCGAACAGCCAGCAGAACAGGCATCAACCGAGAGCGATCAGCAGGCAGCAGACGCTGACAACGCTGAAGCGCCCGTCATCGAGCTGCCAGACCCCGACACCCTGACTCCAGACGCCGACATCAGCGCCTTCATGCAGGGCGGCGTGGACCCGGCGCTACGCCAGCGTGCGCTGCGACGCATCTTCATGGGTGGCGAGCACTCGGTGCGCGATGGGCTGGATGACTACGACCAGGACTTCTCCCAGATGCGCCCGCTCGCTGAAGGTGTCGCCGACACGCTGCGCAGCTGGACCCGCAAGGTCGAAGAAGGCCTGGAAAAGCTCGATGAGGCAAGCGAGACACCGGCGGCGGATACGACGCTGGAGACAGACGACCAGATCGCCGAGCAGGCGCCTGACGGTGAGGCGCCAGTGGGCGAGACACACGCGACGCCCAGCTACGAGATAGTCGAGTCGCCTGCCCCGCAAGCGATACCAGCAGAAGACTCGCGCGAGCCTGCTCCCGCGTCAGATGATGACAGCGGCGTCCGCCACAAGCCGTGACCCGGCGCCGGCCCCACAGACAAACGGCTCCAGCGCCAGGGCGTCAGGATGACGCGCCGCACAACCAGCATGAGTCATTATGACCCACAAGAAAGCCGGACACGTCTGACCGAGGTCATCCTGATGCCTCATGGGTCACCCTGACGCGCCTCATCAAGGCGCACTCACTGCAACGCACATGCAAGATTCAGCATGACATGCCAACCCTTGAAGATGATGACTGACGTCAACCGCCTGCGCTGATGAGTGCCTGCGCGACCTGACCGCGCCCCTCTTCTCGCCGGGCGTGAAAACAGCAATGTCATCAACAGCATGCAAAGATGGTTGGCCTGTCATGAATCCCCCACTGAACGACTGTCGATCGCCGACCCGGCCCTGACCGCGAAAGACCGCGAAAGACCGCGAAAGACCGCGAGAATCTGCGACGACCTGGACCTGCATCATCCGCCTGCCACCTGACGGCAGCTTGCATGCAAGGTCCGCCACGACCGAATAAGGATGAGGATGCTCAGCTCAAGCCTCGAGAGCGCTCAGCGCGCCCTCAATCAACAAGCACGCCAACGCGCCCTGTCATCCGCCATGGGTGGCTCGCCTGCCTCCAGTCTGCCGCTGTTGGCGACGGATGCCGGTAGCGCCCCCATCCGCTATCACAGTCAGGGACGCACCGTGATCATCGGCAGCGAAGCGCGAGTGCGAGCACTGGCGGGTCTGCTGACCCGCCTGCCGGCTACTGCTCAGCTGCCGATGGCACTCTTGATCAGTGAGCAGGACAACAGTGCGCTGGTGACGATGGATGAACAGCATCTCGCCGCCAGCGAGTCGCTGCCTGCGCACAGTGCCCCGCGTGACATGCTCACGCTGAGCGGTCACCTCGGCCAGTTCAGCCTTGCCAGTGATGGCGTCAATCTGGCTGCCGCGCTGGTGCCGCAAGGTGCCGGCAGCGCGACCCATTTCGACCTGATCGCCGACCTGTCCAGCCAGCCGCTCAACCAGGCGGAACTGCCACCGCCCGGCTATCTGCACGCCGGCGCGGACGTCATCGCCGAGCTGGATCAGCTGGTCGCCGATGCTGAGGCCTCCCAGCAATCACTGTCACAGCTGACCGCCTGGGCCATGCAGTTCGCGGGCCTAATCGGCAACTTCGACAAACCGAATTACGTGACCGTCAATCTCGATACCTGCGCGCATTCCAGCGCCGGCAATATCGGCTGTACGCGCTGCCTGTCGTCGTGCAGCGCCGATGCCATTTTCTCGGTGGCCGGTCGTCGCAATGCGCATATCGAGATTGACCCCTACCTGTGCCACGGCGCGGCCAGCTGCGTCAGCGCCTGCCCGACCGGCGCGCTGAGCTTCACCCAGCCTCCGGCCGAGCAGCGCATGGAACAGATCCAGCGCCTGCTGGAGCGTTATCAGGATGGCGGTGGCCTCTTCCCGCTGCTGCGCTATCGCCTGGAGCAATCCCCTACCTCGCAGACTGCCCTGGCGAGTGTCGACCAGGAGCGCTGCCTCGATATCACCCTCGAGGAAATCTCCGCCACCGGGCACGACGAGTGGCTGGCCGCACTCGCACTCGGCGCGACGCAGGTCATCGTCGAACTGCCCCACGACCTGCCCGCAGGCCAGCACCAGCAACTCGATAGCGAACGTCGCCTGGCGTTGACCTTGCTCGACAGCATGGGGCTTGCCAATGCGGCCAGTGGCGAGCCGCGCATCCGCTTCGTCTCTTTGCCATCCGCCCTGCCACAAATGGATAGCAACGAGAGTGAAGCCCTGCCCCTGATCACGCCGCTATGTGTCGCTCTGGCACCGGGCGCGGACAGCGAAGAAGAGCAGCAGCCCAGCCAGCCGATCGCACGTGACTGGCTGCTGGGTCAGCCGCAGGCACGCCCCGGCAAGCGCGAACGTCTCAATCGGGTGCTCGATCATCTGGCGACCCTGTCGGTCGCGGACCTGGCGCAGGGCAGCGTCGCCGTGCCGACAGGCGCGCCCTTCGGCGTGGTGAACGTCGACAGCGACAACTGCACGCTGTGTCAGGGATGTGTCGCCGTCTGCCCGACCAGCGCCCTCTCGGCCAATCGCACGTCGCCTGCACTATCCTTCACTCAAGGTGACTGCGTGCAGTGTGGCCTGTGCGAGCAGGCATGCCCTGAGCAGGTCATCACCCTGACGCCTGGCTTTGCCCCGCAGCCCGAGGTGCGCCGCGAACCGCAGCTGATCAAGCAGGATGTGCCCTTCCCCTGCATCAGCTGTGGCACGCCGTTCGGCTCCACCGCCACCATCACGGCGATGCAGACCAAACTGGCCTCGCATGCCTACTTCCAGGGCGATGGCGCACTGCGCCTGAAGATGTGCAGCGACTGCCGCGTCAAGGACATCTGGCACGAAATGGCACGTAATCCCGATGCCCAACTCAAGGTTTGAGCCAATGACATCACCCACGTCGACTCCCGACGACTTTGCAGCAGGTGGGACTGACGATCGTGCACCTGACACCACTGCGGCCGACTCTCTGATAAGCCATAGTGAAGAACAGCAGGCATTGCGCGCCGACCTCTACCGGCTGCTGGCGCGGCTGTTGCGCGCGGCACCGGATGCGGAACTGATCGACTTTCTGGCCGAACTCGACCATGACGCCATCAGCCTGCCCGGGGCCGCCGAGCAGCAACTGCCGCGCGCGCTGGCGTCGCTGTCATTGGCCGCCCGCGTCAGCGACTCGCGCCGTCTGGAAGACGACTTCTTCCAGAGCCTGGTAGGCGTGGTGCAGGGCGAGGTAGTGCCCTACGCCAGCTGGTACCTCACCGGCTCGCTGATGGAGATGCCGCTGGTCGCCCTGCGCCAGGACCTGAAACGCCTCGGCTTCGAACGCCAGAGTGACGTGCATGAGCCCGAGGATCACCTCGGCGCACTGTGCGAAGTGATGGCCATGCTGATCGATGAGGTGCCCGGCGAGCAGGTCAATTTCTTCCGCCGCCATGTGGCCAGCTGGGGCGAGCGCTGCTGCGCTGACCTCGCGGGACGCGAGAGCCCCTTCTATGCCGCCGTTGGCTACCTGGGGCAGGCCTTCCTGCGGGCAGAGCGCCTGAACCTCGGCGACTCGATCCCGCTGCATGCGGCGACCGAAAACAACTCTGGCGAGCAGGTGACGGCCGAGGCCGTCCAGCTCGTCACGCCAGCCAGTGTGGCGCCCGACGCAAGACACTGATGTCACGCATGACGTGAAGCAACATTCGAGACTGCAACGCTAACCTTCTCGCATCACCCAGCAGCATTGCCGACAGGAGATCAGCATGAAGACTGATGACGCAAAAGACAGCCATAACCAGGCGCGCCAGGGGCGCCGCAAATTCCTGCGCGTACTGGGCGCCAGCACCGTAGGGGTTGCCGCAGCAGGGTCATTGGCCGGTGCCGTGATTCCGGACCAGGCCACGCCAGAGGCTCCCGTCAAGGACAAGGGCACTGACAATTATCGCGAGAGTGATCACGTCAAGGCTTTCTACGCCACGCTGCGTGACTGAACGCTAGACAGACAGTGCCCTGAGCCTGCGCCATGCGCGCGGCCAGCGGCCTGAACAACGGGCAGCGCGGAGAGGTTTCCGCCCGCCATCGACAGTGACAAGTCGGCACGGATCAGGACTGCCCCTGATCTGAAAGACCGCCGCTCCCGACATTGCCCCCTGACCCGCTCACGCGGCCCGGGCAATGATTCGGGTGACGAGGAGAGATGATGTCATGCGACTGACCCCCACCCCCTCTGCCAAAGAGACCTCAGGACTCGGTATCAACCGCCGCCAGTTCCTGAAACGCAGCGGTGTCGCCACCGGCGGCCTTGCCGCCGCGAGCTTCATGGCCGCCCCGATGATGAAACGCGCCGAAGCCAAGACCGAAGTGTCTGATGCGCCGGTCGAGACGAAGCGCACCATCTGCTCACACTGCTCCGTGGGCTGCGGCGTCTATGCCGAGGTCCAGGAAGGTGTCTGGACCAAGCAGGAACCCGCCTTCGATCACCCCTTCAACCGTGGCGCGCATTGCGCCAAGGGCGCATCGCTGCGTGAGCATGGTCACTCTGACCGTCGCCTCAAGTACCCGATGAAGCTCGAAGGTGGCAAGTGGAAGAAGCTCTCCTGGGAGCAGGCCATCGAGGAAGTCGGCGACAAGGTGCTCGAGCTCACCAAGGAGCACGGCCCCGATAGCATCTACTGGCTGGGTTCGGCCAAGTTCAGCAATGAACAGGCCTACCTGATGCGCAAGTTCGCGGCCCTGTTCGGCACCAACAACGTCGATCACCAGGCGCGTATCTGTCACTCCACCACGGTGGCTGGGGTCGCGAATACCTGGGGCTACGGGGCGATGACCAACTCCTTCAACGACATGCACAACTGTCGTTCGATCCTGTTCATCGGTTCCAACCCGTCCGAAGCGCACCCGGTGGCCATGCAGCACATCCTGCTGGCCAAGGAGCGCTCCAACGCCGAGATCATCGTCGTCGACCCGCGCTTCACGCGGACCGCCGCCAAGGCCAACAAGTACGTGCGCCTGCGTCCGGGCACCGATGTCGCCTACATCTGGGGCCTGCTGTGGCACATCTTCGAGAACGGCTGGGAAGATGAGGCCTACATCCAGCAGCGTGTCTACGGCATGGATGAAGTGCGTGCCGAAGTCGCCAAGTTCCCGCCGGCGGAAGTCGAGCGCATCACCGGCGTAGCCGAGGCCGACATGCTCGACGTCGCGCGCCGGCTATCCCAGAACCGTCCGGGCAGCGTCGTGTGGTGCATGGGCGGCACCCAGCACACCACCGGCAACAACAACACCCGCGCCTACTGCATCCTGGAACTGGCGCTGGGCAACATCGGCAAGTCCGGTGGCGGCGCCAACATCTTCCGTGGCCACGACAACGTCCAGGGCGCCACGGATCTGGGCCTGATGTCCCACTCCCTGCCGGGCTACTACGGCCTCTCAGAAGGCGCGTGGAAGCACTGGTCCAAGGTCTGGAACGTCGACTTCGAGTGGATCCAGAACCGCTACGACCAGACCGAATATCACGACGGCAAGCCGATGCACACCAACGGCATCACCGTCTCGCGCTGGGTCGATGGCGTGCTCGAGAACCCGGACCGCATCTCCCAGCGCACCGCGCTCAAGGCGATGTTCTACTGGGGCCATGCCGTCAACTCCCAGACCCGCGGGCCGGAGATGAAGAAGGCGATGGCCAAGCTGGACATGATGGTGGTGGTCGACCCCTATCCGACCATCGCCGCCGTCATGCACGACCGTACCGACGGCGTCTACCTGCTGCCGGCCGCGACCCAGTTCGAGACCACCGGCAGCGTGACCAACTCTAGCCGCTCCCTGCAGTGGCGCGATCAGGTCATCGAGCCGATGTTCGAGTCCAAGCCTGACCACGAGATCATGTACCTGCTGTCTCGCAAGCTGGGCTTCGCCGACGAGCTGTTCCGCAACATCAAGGTCGAGGGCAGCGTGCCTGTCGTCGAGGACATCACGCGCGAGTTCAATGCCGGCATGTGGACGGTGGGTTACACCGCCCAGAGCCCTGAGCGCCTGAAGGCTCACCAGCAGAACTGGCACACCTTCGACTTCGAGACGCTCAAGGCCCGTGGCGGCCCGGCCAACGGCGACTTCTACGGTCTGCCGTGGCCGTGCTGGGGCACGCCGGAGATGGGTCACCCGGGCTCGCCCATCCTGTATGACACCTCCAAGACGGTGGCCGAGGGTGGCGGCAACTTCCGCGCGCGTTATGGCGTGGAGCACAACGGCACCAACATCCTCGCGGAAGGCTCCTGGTCCAAGGGCGCCGAGATCGAGGATGGCTATCCTGAATTCACCGACAAGCTGCTCAAGCAGCTGGGCTGGTGGGATGACCTGACGGCCGAGGAAAAGCAGGCGGCGGAAGGCAAGAACTGGAAGACCGATCTCTCTGGCGGCATCCAGCGCGTCTGCATCAAGCATGGCTGCATGCCGTATGGCAACGCCAAGGCGCGTGCCCTGGTGTGGACCTTCCCGGACCCGATCCCCAAGCACCGCGAGCCGCTGTATACCGCGCGTCGCGACCTGGTGAAGGACTACCCGACCTGGCCGGATTCCGAGTCCATCTATCGCCTGCCAACGCTCTACGCCTCCATCCAGGAGAAGGACGTCAGCGCCAAGTACCCGATCACCCTGACCTCGGGCCGCCTGGTGGAATACGAAGGGGGTGGCGAAGAGACCCGCTCCATTCCGTGGCTGGCCGAGCTGCAGCAGGAGATGTTTGTCGAGATCAATCCGGCACTGGCCAATGATCAGGGCATCAAGGACGGCGACATGGTATGGGTCGAGGGTGCCGAGGGCGGCCGCGTCAAGGTGATGGCGATGGTCACCGAGCGTGTCGGCCCGGATGTCGTCTTCATGCCCTTCCACTTCGGTGGGCATTACGAGGGCGAATCCCTCGAGTCCCGCTATCCGGAAGGCACCGTGCCCTATGTACTCGGTGAATCGGCCAATACCGCGACCACCTACGGCTACGACCCCGTGACCCTGATGCAGGAAACCAAGGTCACCTTGTGCCGCGTCAGCCTCGCCTGACTCGAGTGACGGCCGCGTCCGAGTGACGCGGCCCGGACGCAGCGCAAGACACGATCGGACGTATCCGTTACCAGAATCATCCGGCCTGTTGACCGAGGAACCCGGCGACAGGCCGTGAAGGAGAAGCACCATGGCCCAGATGAAATTTTTGTGTGATGCAGAGCGCTGCATCGAGTGCAATGGCTGCGTGACAGCCTGCAAGAACGCCAACGAGACCGAGTGGGGCGTTCAGCGTCGCCGCGTGGTGACCCTGGACGACGGCAAGCCGAGCGAAGTCTCCATCTCTGTGGCGTGCATGCATTGCGATGACGCGCCGTGCATGGCGGTCTGCCCCACCGACTGCTTCTACAAGACCGATGACGGCATCGTCCTGCACGACAAGGACATCTGCATCGGCTGCGGCTACTGCCTGTACGCCTGCCCGTTCGGCGCCCCGCAGTTCCCGCAGCAAGGCGCCTTCGGCGAGCGCGGCAAGATGGACAAGTGCACCTTCTGCGCCGGCGGCCCGGCCGAGAGCCCGGAAGAAGAGTTCGAGAAGTACGGTGCCAACCGCATCAGCGAAGGCAAGCTGCCGCTGTGCGCCGAGATGTGCTCCACCAAGGCCCTGCTGGCCGGCGATGCCGAGACCGTCTCCGACATCTTCCGTCAGCGTGTGGTCTACCGTGGCCATGAAGACGGCGCCTGGTCGCCGGTCGACAAGGCCAGCCACCCGGAGACATCTGCCAACCTGACCACCAGCAGCGTTCAGCAGGCGGACCACCTGGCCTACGACGCAGCCCGCAAGGGGTAAGGAGGCGACATGCGCGCGCACTTTACAGCTTCACGGTTGACCGTGGTCGCCATGTTCCTGTGCCTGATGCTGGCCAGTCTCTGGCTGGCTCCTCAGGCACTGGCCGCGAACCCTGACGGCGAGATCGGTCAGGCGGTCGGCACGGTGGACGCCGATACCTGGCGGCAGGTCAAGGATGGGGGCAACTCCATCGACAGCCGGCATGACTCCAACTACAGCCTGATCAACCAGAGCGGCGAGACCTGGCGTCAGATCCGCAATCGCTGGATCTCACCGGGTGGCTTGATCGCACTGGGTGGCATGCTGGCCGTGCTGGTGATCTTCTACCTGCTGGTGGGACGCAACAATCTGGACCATCCGCGCAGCGGCAAGCTGATGCTGCGCTGGACGGCGCTGGAGCGTGCCATGCACTGGACGCTGGCGACGCTGTTCCTGACACTGGCCATCACCGGCATCAATCTGCTGTGGGGCAAGTTCGTGTTCCGCAATGTGTTCGGGGATGTGTTCTGGGCCAACATGATCATGGCGACCAAGGTGATCCACAACTATGTGGGCCCCTTGTTCTCGATCATGCTGATTCTGGTGCTGGCCAAGTGGCTGAAGCTCAACCTTCCCAAAAAGCATGACCTTGACTGGTTCCGTCAGGGTGGCGGCATGATGAAGGGCAAGCATCCGGACGCTGGCTTCGCCAATGGCGGGGAAAAGGCCTGGTACTGGATTCTGGCGACGGTCGGCCTGGTGGTGATTACCAGCGGGCTGGTGCTGGACTTCCCGATCTTCGGCCAGACGCGTGACAACATGCAGTGGGCCAATGTCTTCCACGGCATCGCCTCGCTGATGCTGATCGCGGTGTCCTTCGGCCACATCTATATCGGCACCGCCGGTACCGAGGGCGCCTTCGAGGGCATGAAGACCGGTTACGTCGATGAGACCTGGGCCAAGCAGCACCACAATCTGTGGTACGACGAGGTCAAGCAGGCCGAAGCGGCAGACCCGGCAGCAGACCCCGCCACGGCACCTGACGATAGCCTGGCACGTCAGCAACGTCCGAATTAGCGCGGCGTCAGACATCCGCTGGATGAGTGAAGATACGCCCGGTCAGGTTCGCCTGCCGGGCGTTTTCGCTTGCCAGCACAGACGCTGCCACCCACTGGCGTTCCACCGGCCAATCCGTCTGCCAAACCACAGACCAAACCACAGGCGTGCAGCGCTGGTTCACAGCTCTGCATTAGTTGCGTAAAGTTTCAGATATCCCGCCTGGGCCCACCAGGCACCCCGACAGCATGAAGGCCGGCGCTTAGCTGCGCCTTCTCAGGAGAATTCGATGAGCGACCCGACCCCTCAAGCCGTACAAGACCTGAGCCAACTGGACGAACAGACCCGCACCGAACTGGAAGCGGCCGCCTTCCGTCGTCTGCTCAAGCATCTGGATGACAACAAGGATGTCCAGAACATCGATCTGATGATCCTGGCCGACTTCTGCCGCAACTGCCTGTCCAAGTGGCTGATGGCCGCTGGCGAGGAGCGCGGCGTGAGCTTCGATTACGACGCGGCGCGCGAGCATGTCTACGGCATGCCCTATTCCGAGTGGAAGACACATCACCAGGCCAAGGCGACCCCTGAGCAGCTGGCAGCGCTCGAGGCACGTCAACAAGGCAAGAAGGACTGATCATGAGCGGCAATGACGAACAGATCGGCCTTACCATCGCGGTATTGACCGTCTCGGATACACGCACCGCAGAGAATGACCGCTCCGGCGACGCCCTGGTCGACAACCTGACGGCGGCTGGCCACAGCCTGCATGAAAAGCGCATCGTGCCCGATGACGTCTATCAACTGCGCGCCGTGGTCAGCGAATGGATCGCGGACCCGGCCGTGCAGGTCATCCTGACGACGGGCGGCACAGGCTTCACCGGGCGTGATTCCACGCCGGAAGCCATTCGCGTGCTGCTCGACAAGGAAATCCAGGGCTTCGGCGAACTCTTCCGTCAGCTTTCACACCAGGAGGTCGGCAGCTCGACGATCCAGAGCCGCTGTCTGGGCGGGCTGGCCAACCGTACCGTGGTGTTCTGCCTGCCCGGCTCCACCGGCGCCTGCAAGACGGCCTGGAACGGCATCCTCAAGGAGCAGCTCGACAGCCGTCATCGCCCCTGCAACTTCGCCAACCTGGTGATTCCGGAGCGCGGAACCCATGCCCACTGACGCCAGTAAAGACCCGCATTCCCAGCCGTCGCCTTCCGCGGCGGCAGAGTGTGGCTGCGACGCTATGCCTGTCGGTGCCAAGGGGCTGGCGCCTCTGGCCAGTGCACTCGCAGCGCTACGTGACAGCTGTCCGCTGATGCCAGCCGAGCGCGTGGCAGTCAGTGACGCTGCCGGGCGCGTGCTCGCCGAGGACGTGCATGCCGAGCTTGACGTACCGCCTGCCGACAACTCCCAGATGGATGGCTACTGCGCCCGCGTGGCGGACATCGGTGACGGTGCCTGGCTGCCGATCAGTCAGCGTATCGCGGCAGGCCAGCCTGCCACGCCGCTGGCCATGGCGAGTTGTGCGCGCCTGTTCACCGGAGCGGAAATTCCCGACGGCGCCGACGTGGTGGTCATGCAGGAAGAGGTGACACTGCGTGAAGGCGAAGATGGCGCCACCCTGGCCTGGCTGCCCGGGCCTCGCACCCGCGGAGACAACATTCGCGTTCAGGGCCGAGATGTCAGCAAGGGCAATCGATTGCTCGCGGCGGGCACACGACTGGACGCTGCCGCGCTGGGCCTGCTGTGTGGCCAGGGGGCAAGTCACGTGATGGTGCGCCGCAAGGTACGAGTGGCCTTGTTCGCGACCGGCGATGAGCTGATCGAACCCGGCCAGCCGCTCAAGCCCGGCCAGATCTACAATTCCAATCGCGTGATGCTCAGCCAGATGCTCAGCGACTTCGGGGCTGAGGTGGTGCTGGCACCGCTCAATGTGGCCGATACCTTCGAGGCCACCCGTGACGCTCTCGCTTCGGCGGCGCAACAGGCTGATCTGATCGTCACCTGCGGTGGGGTCAGCGTCGGCGAGGAAGACCACGTCCGCCCCGCCATCGAAGCGCTCGGCAGCCTGGATCTGTGGCGCCTGGCCATCAAACCGGGCAAACCACTGGCGCTGGGGCGCATCAACAGCCCCCGGGGTGACGCGGTGCGTGTCGTGGGCCTGCCGGGCAATCCGGTCTCCAGCTGGGTCGGTGGCTGGTTGTTCCTTCGTCCGTTACTGGGCGAGATGACCGACTGCGCTGCATTGCGCGAGCTGAAACGTCTCACGGTACGCGCGGCCTTCTCAGCCCGCACCGCCATCCGTCAGGACCATCTGCGCGTCACCTTGGCGCCCGGCAGTGATGGGAAGCTTGAGGCACATGCCTTCCCGGACCAGAACTCGGCGGTACTCTCCTCCTGTGCCGGTGCTCAGGCATTGGCAGTGATTCCGCCCCACGCACAGCTCAACCACGGCGACAGCGTGGAATGCCTGTGGCTCGAGCGCTGACACCTCCCCCTCCCTGTTTTCACAACTGTCTTTACAACTGTCGTGACTACTGACGCGATAACTGTCACGACAACTGACGCTGGAATGCGACACCCTAGTGACACTCCAGCGTCATCTTGACCTCGCCCCTGAGTCCGGCACACTGGCTGCCTTCATTCATCTGAGTTCTGACTGCCTACGGCGGCTCAGGACACTGATCGGTTACGGACTCTTGAGCAAGGACAACTCAATGCCAGCCTCTTCCTCGTCGCCCCGCGCGCTGTTACGCCCACTTGCCATGGCTGTGCTGCTTGCCACCACGTCGTCATCCTTGCCGGCGCTCGCCGATGACATTGCCACGTCGCCTGCGCCGGGCACGTCGGTCACTGAATGGAGCTATGCGAGTGAATCCGCGGATGACACCAACGCCAGAGCCAACGGCCCCGAGCATTGGGGAGAGCTCACCCCGGGCTATGCAGAGTGCGCGGCCGGCAGCCAGCAGTCGCCGATCGATATCGACAGCCAGTCACGCACGCTGAATGAAGCGGGCCCGAAACTCGACTACCACTCGCCGCTGCTCGTCACGCGCGATACGGGCCACACCCTGCAGATCGAAGGGGCCAGCGGCAATACCATGACGCTGGATGGCACCCAGTACACCCTGTCGCAGGTGCACCTGCATGTGCCGTCAGAGCACGCCATCGACGGCAAGCGTGCCGCCATGGAAATCCATCTGGTGCACAGCACGCCGGAAGGCAAGTTGGCCGTGCTGGCCGTGCTGGTCGAGGAAGGGCATGACAACCTGGCCCTCAGCCGCCTGTTGAGCCGCCTCCCCCAGCGCGGTCTCTCCGAGACCCTGACAAGCGGCCTGTCTGCCAACCTGCTGCTGCCACGCGAACATGCTGGCTGGCAGTACTCCGGCTCGCTTACCACCCCGCCATGCTCTGAGCCCGTCACCTGGTTTGTCATGCAGACGCCGATCGAAGCCTCCCAAGCACAGATCGACGCCTACCATGAATGGCAAGGCGGAGAGAATGCCCGCCCCCTTCAGCGCTGATTGATACAAGGCGCGCCACGGACGACAAAGGCGCCACCCTCACGGGTGGCGCCTTTTTTATTCTCGAAAACATATTTCATGCGTTTAAACAACGTATGTCACACCTCGACAGCCAACAGTTTATAAGCATACATTAAATTAAGATCATTTTTTGCCGCTAAATTAACCAGTTAGCACTACTTGACCTTTAGCCTCATAGCTGATTAGAAAAATCATACTCAGCGCATGATCCGAACACCTCTCCCAGGCGTTATTGAATTTGACACTCAACTCCCCGATCTCCTTTAGAACAAGGGCTCAAGGAGGTGTCGACATAGTGAGCAGTGAAACTAAAGGTTCGAAAGAAAATCAATACTCCAATAAACTATATATCAACGACATCAGATTGATGTCTGGGTACCAGAAAAATGATCCAGGTCATAATAACGTGTTGATTATTGAGAATTAATAGAAAGTCGCGAATGCACAAGAAGTGCCATTGAGGATAACGATATGCCGGTAACTGCCAGGGTCGCTCCCCACGGTCAGCTCGCGGAACAGGAAACGGTCCTGCGTGAAGTCGATACCATTGCCCTCAATAGATCATCGGATGTCAGTCTGGATCTCCATCCTCGCGATATCGAGGTAATGACCCGCCAAGGAGACAACCTGCTTGTCACCCTCGAAAACGGGGAACTGATCACGGTCGAAAACTTCTACGCAGACCCCACCGAGCTCAGCCACCTGTATCTGCAAGGCGATGAGTTCGCCGGTGAGCTCTTTCAGGTGGGTCTGGGTGAAGCTGGCGCAGGGGGCGCTGTGCCCTTCACCAGTACCGCGACCTTGACGACGGCAGAGACGGCACTCACTACCGCAGCAGCAGGTGCGGGCACTGCGGGTGCAGAAGCCGCAACGGGCGCAGGTGCGGGTGCCGGGGCTGGCATCAGCACCGCTGGCCTCGTGGCAGGCGGCGTGGCCGTGGCCGCCGGTGTCGGCGTGGCCGCTGCCACTGGCGATGACAGCTCCTCCTCGGATGAGGATACGACAGCGCCTGAGGCGCCGGTCCTCGACGAGACCAATGGCAACATTCTCACCGGCAGTAGTGAGCCCGGCGCCACTATCGAGGTTACCAATGCCGCCGGCGACAGCGTGGGAAGCGCCGTTGCCGATGCCGATGGCAACTTCTCGGTCGAGCTGTCTCCCGTGCAGGCAGCCGGTACCGAACTGACCGCCACCGCGACCGATGCCGCCGGCAACGTGAGCGAAGCCTCCACCGCGGTCACCGTGCCGCAGGATGCTGACATCACGGCACCCAACACCCCGACCATCGCCGCCGCGACGGATGATGTGGAAGCCATCACTGGTGCGTTAGAGGATGGCGACAGCACCAATGACACCACGCCGACCCTGGGCGGAACTGCTGAAGTCGGCAGCACCGTCACTGTCTCGCTCGATGGTGAAGTGATCGGCACCACCACCGCCGACAACAACGGTGCCTGGAGCTTCACTCCAAACACCGAGCTTGGCGATGGCGAGCATGTCTTCAGCGTCACCGCGACCGATGCCGCCGGTAACGAAAGTGCCCCGTCTGGCGAGTTCACCTTGAGCATTGATACCGAGGCACCCGTTGTGCCGGCCTTGAACGACTCCGATGGCACCACGGCATCCGGTACGGCCGAAGCCGGTAGCGACATCGAGATCACCAACAGCAATGGCGATAGCGTCGGCACTGGGATTGCGGAAGACGATGGCACCTTCTCCATCGAACTTGATCCGTCCCAGCAGGATGGCGAGGCGCTGACGGCCACCGCTACGGATTCTGCCGGGAACATCAGCAGCAGCTCTACGCCAGCGACTGTGGATACAAGCACCGACTCCACCGCGCCGAACACGCCGACCATCACTTCCGCGACCGACGACGTAGCAGCCGATACCGGTGCCCTCGCCTCCGGCGACAGCACCAATGACGCGACGCCGACGCTGACCGGCAGCGCCGAAGCCAACAGCACCGTCACCATCACCCACAACGGTGAAGTCGTTGATACGGTCGTGGCAGATGCCAATGGCACCTGGAGCTATACCCCGAGCACTGATCTCACCGAGGGTGAGCATGTCTTCAGCGTCACGGCTACCGATGCCGCCGGCAACGAGAGTGCAGCCTCTGGCGAGTTCACGCTCACCGTCGACACCGCCGCGCC
>NZ_LJTD01000009.1:0-136275 GCF_001306765.1 Cobetia sp. UCD-24C
GCGTGACGATCAGCAACGAGCAGCTTTCCGGAATGGAGTGGGTCAGTGGCAACAATCGCAGCGCGAAGGGGCCGGATTCAAAACCTTCATCCACCTCGATGATCTGCAGGCTGGAGGTTTCCAGCTCGCGTTCGGCAAACTTGGCGCGCAGCAGGCCAGCCGCCGGCGATCCCCATGGCGGCGCCGACACCGAACTGCAGCAGGAAGCTCATGATGCCCGACGCGACACCGGAGAGCTGGCCGGTCAGGATCTCGGCCAGCGTGATGGTCAGGAAGATCGCCATCGGGTCGTTGGTGCCGGACTCGATTTCCAGCGTCGCACCGACACGCTCATTGAGGTGAACGCCCTGGCCGCCCAGCAGCGAGAAGACCGCCGCGGCATCGGTGGAGCCGACGATGGCCCCGACCAGCAGGCCTTCGATCAGGGTGAGATCAAACAGCCACATGGCCAGAAGGCCCACCAGGCCGCTGGTCATGAAGACCCCGACGGTGGCCAGCACCAGCGCCGGTTTCAGGCCGGCACGAAACGTGGACAGCCGCGTGCGCAGGCCGCCATCGAGCAGGATGAGCGCCAGCGCCAGGTTGCCGATCATGTAAGCGGATGAGGCGTCATCGAACTGGATGCCCAGCACGCCATCTTCACCCGCCAGCATGCCAAGGCCGAGGAACAGCAGTAGCAGCGGCATGCCAAGACGCGCCGAGACGCGGCTGGCCAACACGCTCAAGGCGATCAGCGTGCCTGCCAGCAAGAAATAATAATTCAGGTTCTCTACCACGAGTGCTCCCCCGCCAAGCCCTACATCAGATCTCGAGTGACGTCCACGACGACTCACCCACAGTATTCCATGTCAGCGATGGGGCTGCAGAGAAATTTCACACCTTTCATGTACTTGCAGCGTGCAGCACGCGGATTTCACGCCAGGCTGCGCGGCGAGACCCAGGCAGGGGCTGCCGCAAGCTCAGCATAGGACCGCGGACCGAAGGCCTCCATCGCCCACAACAGCGCACGACACAGCTCACGCTGGCCATCGAGATCGATCATGCGCCCATGGCGCGAATAGCCCTTCATGAAGGCCTGACGCTGCTCCGGCGTTTCCAGCAGCAACTCCACCAGCGCCCAGTCGAACTCGATCGGCGCCCACACCAGCGCCTCCCAATCGCTCCATACCCAGCCGGTGGCGGCGCATAGATATTGATCGGCGCGCATGTCCGGCAGACACCACACCGCGCGAGTCGGCGCCGGGAAGGTGCGCTTGAGCAACGTGCCAAGCTCCGCGCGACGCGGGTGATGGGCGAGAAAGCGCGTGACGCGGGTATTCCAGTGCAATAGCGGCATCGGCTGCGCCAGCGGCTGACCGAAGCCCGACACCGTATCCTGATGCAGGCGACCAAGCTGGTCGCCCAGCAGCTCACAGAAGGTGATGCTGAGATCGCTCGGCTGCCCGCTGGACCACGGCAGGTGCCAGATGGGCGCGCCATCGAGACGCCCCAGAAAGGTCAGGGGCAGTGGCGGAATCGGCAGACGCGCGGGCAAGGCGCCCGCCAGGCGCGTCAGGCCCTCCGGCGTCGCCCAGCGATCTGCGCCGAAGACCCCGCGCATGGCGCGCCAGAAGGGGTCATGGTCTGGGCCGGTGCGCGCCAGCTTGATGAGGCCGGGCGTGCCGCCACGCTGGCGCCATAGCCAGTTGGCGCTATCCGGCCAGGCGAGTGCCAGCGGCTCGAGCGGTTGACCCAGATAGGTCGAGAGCCGTCGGGTCAGTGACTCCTCGGGCCAGCCCCTGGGCACGGGACGCGGCTCGCCCACGGCCTCAGCCGTGCTCGGCCGCCGTGGGGGAACGGGATAACTGGAACAGGTCGAGAGATCCGGTGTGTCGGGCATGATGATCTCCTTGGGCTACACGTCTTGTTACAGTAAAGCTCAGCATACCCAAGGCGTGGCACATCGGCATAGTCCGTTTCGCACGCCATCTCTGCCCTGCCCACCTGACCCGCCCCCTGACCCGCGTCGGACAAGACACCGGCAAGACAGTGACGTTACACTGTCGGCCTGGATGGGGGTGCCCGAGGATGGGCTGAGAGCCGCAGCGATACGTCGCGCGACAACCCCTGGAACCTGATCCGGTTGATACCGGCGGAGGGAATCCCCGACGCGTGCCCTGCACGGCGCGTCACCTGCTTCCTCCTGCCGGCACGCCGCCTGACCACGGAATTGCCTGTGTCGCTGGGACTCACCCTCAACAACGCACGAATCGATTACGCCGGCCACACGCTGTTCCGCGATATTTCCGCGCGTCTGGAAGCCGGTAGCTGGACGGCACTGCTGGGGCGCTCCGGCTGCGGCAAGAGTTCGCTGCTGCGCCTGCTGGCCGGTCTGGAGATGTCAGACCTCCACCAGCTCGACCTCGCCACCGATGACGGTCAGCCGCTGACCGACCGCGTGGCCTGGATGGCGCAGCAGGACCTGCTGCTGCCGTGGCGGCGCGTCATCGACAACCTGTGGCTGGGCGATGACCTGCGCCGGCGGCCGCGCAATCGCAAGCTTGCCCATGAGCTGCTGGCCGCGGTCGGGCTTGAGGGCCGTGAGCAGGCCTGGCCGGACGCCCTCTCCGGCGGTCAGCGCCAGCGCGTCGCCCTCGCCCGCACACTCTACCAGCAGGCGCCGGTCGTGATGATGGACGAGCCGTTCTCGGCGGTGGATGCCATCACCCGTCTGGAGCTGCATGATCTGGCCAGCCGCCTGCTCAAGGGCCGCACCGTCCTGATGGTGACCCATGACCCGCTGGAGGCATTGCGCCTCGCCGATCAGCTGCTGGTGCTGCGCCCGTCGAGCCTCCCGGGTCACGGCGCCGAGCTGGAACGCCTGCCGGGGCTTGGCGCCGCACGCCCGGTGCCGCTGGATGACCCAGCCCTGCCACCGGCGCAGGCGCAACTGATCGCCCGCCTGCGTGATAGCGAGGAGGCCGCATGAAACGTCTGCACGCCATGCGTCACCTCGTCATCAGCGCGCTGCTCCTGCTGGGGCTTTGGCAGCTGATCATTGCCGTTACCGCCGTACCGCCCTACA
Source organism: Cobetia sp. UCD-24C (assembly GCF_001306765.1). NCBI lineage: Bacteria > Pseudomonadati > Pseudomonadota > Gammaproteobacteria > Oceanospirillales > Halomonadaceae > Cobetia > Cobetia sp. UCD-24C. Next base: position 3,065 of record NZ_LJTD01000009.1, read on the forward strand.
TTCTGCCCACGCCGCAGGCCGTGCTCGAGGTGCTGATCCAGAAGGCGCCGCTGCTGGCCCATCACGCTGGCGTCACCATCAGCGAGATACTGGCCGGGCTGGTGCTGGGCATTCTGCTCGGCCTTGCCACCGCCCTGGCGCTGGCCTTCATTCCCCGCCTGCGCCGCACGCTGCTGCCGATGCTGCTGATCAGCCAGGTGATACCGCTGTTCGCGATCGCGCCGCTGCTGGTGCTGTGGCTCGGCTATGACATGCTGTCCAAGGTGGTGATGGCGACGCTGATCATCTATTTCCCGGTCGCCTCCACCGGCTACGACGGCCTGCGCCAGACCCGACAGGGCTGGCTGGATCTTGCCCATACCCTGGGCGCCAGTCCATGGCGCCGACTGATCCATATCCAGCTGCCCGCCGCGCTGCCGGCACTGGCCTCCGGCATACGCATGGCCGCGACCGCCGCCCCCATCGGCGCCGTCATCGGGGAATGGGCCGGAGCCAGTCAGGGGCTGGGCTATCTGATGCTCAACGCCAACGCGCGCATGGAAATCGACCTGATGTTCGCCGCCCTGCTGGTGCTGGTCGCCTTCTCCCTGCTGCTCTATTTCTCGCTGGATGCGCTGCTGCGCGCCCTGATGCCCTGGCACCGCGACCGGCTGACACGCCTGAGCTGACACGCCGGGGCTTCGGACAAATACCGCAAGACCGCAAGATCGCGTAACCGAAAGACGCAACGACGCTCGACACAAATTGCATGAGCCTGACGACTGCCGCCCACGAACGGCAGCACCACTACCCTGTGATCACAAGGAACTCCGCCATGTCTCTTTCGTCATCGGCGCCACGGCGCAAAGCGCAGCTGACACGTTCACCACGTGCCTCGCTGCTGTCCACCGCCTTCGCCACCCTGCTGACCACGCTGTGCCTGAGCAGCCTGCCAGCCACCGCCATGTCGGCCCACGCCGCCGAGGCAGAACCCGCCACCAGCACCCAGTCAGCGCCGGAAATCGTCGCTCAGCAGGCCGAAGTCGGGGTGAACGGCGACTCGGCCGCCTCCGCGCCGGTGGCAAGCCAGGAAGCCGTGGAAGCGACCGCCGGCGCCGCCGAACAGGCCAAGAACGGTGCTGAACCGACTGCGGATGCCCCGCCAGCCGCCAGCGACGAACAGAGCGCTGATGCTGACTCGAAGGGCGCCGCCAATGACGCTGCCAAGGACGCTGCCACCGCCGAGAAGCCATTGACGCAGTTCAAGGTCATGCTCGACTGGTACACCAACCCCGGCCACGCCCCGCTGGTGCTGGCGCAGGAGCTGGGCCTGTTCAAGAAGCACGGCCTTGATGTCGAGCTGATCGCCCCCGCCGACCCGAGCGTGCCGCCCAAGCTGGCCGCCGCCGAGCGCGTCGACATCGCCATCAGCTATCAGCCGCAGCTGCACCTGCAGATCGATCAGGGCCTGCCGCTGGTGCGTATCGGCACCCTGGTCGCCACGCCGCTGAATGTGGTGGTAGTGCGCGCCGACAGCGACATCCAGTCGATCGCCGACCTCAAGGGCAAGCGGGTCGGCTACTCGGTGGGCGGTGTCGAGGAAGTGCTGCTCTCCACCATGCTGCAGCACAGCGGCCTGACGCTGGATGACATCACGCTGACCAACGTCAACTTCTCGCTGACGCCTTCCCTGCTGACGCGCAAGGTCGATGCCGTCACCGGCGCCTTCCGCAACTTCGAGCTGGCCCAGATGGCCCAGGAAGGCGTCAAGGGCCGCGCCTTCTACATCGAGGAAGAAGGTGTGCCGACCTATGACGAGCTGATCTTCGTCGCCAACAGCGACAGCTACGAGCGCAAGCAGGCCCAGTACGCCGGCTTCCTCGCCGCCGTCGGCGAAGCCACTGCCTGGATCATCAACCATCCGGACCAGGGCTGGGAGATGTTCCGCGACTCCGACCCGGCACTGGATACCGAGCTCAACAAGGAAGCCTGGTACGCCACCCTGCCGCGCTTCGCGCTGCGTCCTGCCGCGCTGGATGCCGGCCGCTATCGTGACTTCGAGGACTTCCTGTTCGAGCGCGGCATGATCAAGAAGCGCCAGTCGCTGAGCCACCTGGCCGTCGACGTCAACGCGCCCTGAGGCGTTGAGCGCCCAGAGCTCTTGAAACGCTGAGCGCTTGCGCGCCCCATGCAAAACGCCCTGTCGGAGATTCCGACAGGGCGTTTTGGGTTCAGGGCCGGCTCGCTCTCGCCGTCTTGTGCCTATTTGACAAGCGCTAGCGGCGTGCCAGGCGACGCGACAGCCACAGGATCTGCAGCGGCTGGATCACCAGCGCGACCATCAGCACCGCGACCAGCAACGGCATGCCTTCCAGCGCGCCGCTCGGGGTGCTGACCAGCAGTCCGGCGCCTACATAGCTGCCGGCGGCGGAGCTGAGATGCTGCACGGCACTCTGGGTGCTGGTGAAGGCTGCCCGCTCGTGGTCGGCGGGAATGAAGCTGTTGAGCGTATTCTGGGTCACACGCCGCGCCGACGAGAACAGCATGTAGGCGCCGAAGCCGATCCAGATCAGCGACGGCCCCGGCGAATGCAACAGGAAGGCCCAGCCGACCAGCGCCGTCATCAGGCAGGTGATGGTACCCGGCCAGACACAGCCATAGCGATCACACAGCCGCCCCGTCAGCTGCATGCCGACCAGCGACAGCCCGCCACCGATCATGTAGAGCCCGCCGAGATCCTCACGCGGCAGGCCCAGATTGAACAGCAGATAGCTTGCCAGGTTGGGAATCACCAGGAAGTTGCTGAACATCGCCGTGGCGATCAGCGCCAGTCCCAGGCGATGGTCGGGCTGGGCCAGGATGTCCAGGATCGTGGTGCCCTTGCGGCTGCGCTGACGCGTCTCGGGATTGTCGAGATGGCCGCGGATCGGCGGCAGTATCCAGGCCAGCAGCCCGCACACCAGCAGCGCCAACAGCGCCACGGCGCGAAATGGCGCCTGCCAGCCGAAGCCCTGCGACAGCCACAGCGCAAACGGCAGCCCCAGCACCGAGGCCACCGAGAAGGCACCCATCACCAGGCCCATGGCACGCCCCCGACGTACTCCCGGCACCACGTCGATCACGATGGCCAGCGCCGTCGCCGCCGCCGGCCCGCCGAACAGTCCGCCCAGCATGCGCGCCGCCAGCAGGGTCTCGAAGTCAGTGGCGAAGCTGGCGATCAGGTGACAGAGCGCCGCGCCGAACAGGAAGCCCAGCACCGCCCAGCGGCGATCGAAGCGATCGGCATGCCGCGTCCACAGCAGAGTGCCCACCGCGGCGGCCAGCGGATAACTGCCGACGATATAGCCGAGGTGATCCAGCGGAATGCCCAGCGAGGTGGCAAAGTCGGGGCCCAGCGCCATCACCATGGTGAAGCCCATGATGACGGCGAACTGCAGCAGGGTGACCAGCGCCACCACCAGGCGCTCGTGGGTGGTCACCGGCGGGATGACCCGCTCGCTCGTGGCCGGCTGACGATTTTCGGAGTGACTGCTCGGAGTACTCAAGCGCGTGCGACGCGATCAAGGAACGCCACCACCGCCTGCTGGAACTCGCTGGCACGCTCGGCGTGCAGCCAATGGCCGGCCTCCAGCGAGTCATCTTCCAGCGCAGGGAAGTGCTCGCGCATCGTCGCCAGGCCCTCGGACTGCACATAGTTGGAGCGCGAGCCCCACAACAGCAGCGCCGGCAGCTCGACCGGCCCCTGGCCGTGCGGCGCCTCGACGATCTGCGGGTAGCCCGCCGCGATATGGTCCAGCCCGACGCGCCAGCCCATGGCGCCATCGTCGAGACGCACCAGATTGGTGGCGAGGAACTGGCGAATGGCCGGGGTATCGACATGCTGCGCCATCACCGTGTCGGCCTCCTTGCGTGAGGCCGGGCGCGCGTCACGTACCGCCTCGAAGGCGGCAAAGATATCGTCATGCCCGTGGCCATAGGCGACCGGCGCGATATCAGCGACCAGCAGGCTGCGCAGACGCTCGGGCGCTTCGAGCGCGACCTGCATGGCGACCTTGCCGCCCATCGAGTGGCCCAGCAGGTCACAGCGCTCGATGGCGAGGCGGTCGAGCAGCGCGATGACATCCGCGGCCTGCTCGGGGTAGCTCATGCCGGCCACGTGCGGGCTGCGGCCGTGGTTACGCAGATCCACCGCGATCACGCGGCGCGTCCGCGACCACGACTTGATATGCGAACGCCAGTTGTCGGCACTGCCGAACAGGCCGTGAAGAATGACCAGCGGCGTCGCGTCCTGCTGGCTCGTTGTCTGTTCCTCGGCGCCATCACGAGCATCGCTCTCGTGGTAATAAAGCTCGACCGTTGTGCTCATCATCATCTCCATGGACGCTAGACAGACCGTTACGCTCCCCGTGGCTCAGGCGCAGTAGCTCAGGCTCAGCGGCGTGGCTCAGTGGCGTAGCTCAATGGCGTGGCTCGGCGGCAGCCGGCTCGCGGGGAGCGCCTATGTTAGCAAACTATCAAGCGCGCGGCGGCTCCGTCCTCGACGGCTCAGCGCGGGCTGGCTTCCAGATAGACCTTGACCGCCTGCCAAAGCGGGCTGCGGTAACGCTCCGGGTGCCACAGCATCGAGAAGCGCCGCTTCAGGTTGAGCTGGGGCGTGGCCAGCACCACCAGCTCGCCACGCGCGATCTCGGCGGCTACCGACAGCCGCGACAGACACCCCAGCCCCAGCCCGGCGAATACGGCCTGCTTGATGGCCTCGTGCTGGCCCAGCTCCATGCGCACCTTGAGGCGCTCGATCCGCCCGTGCAGTGCACGCTCGAAGACCGCCCGCGTGCCCGAGCCCCCCTCGCGCAGAATCCAGTCGGCCGTGGCGAGGTCCTCGTCGCTGAGCGCCACGCCACGCACGGCCAGCGGATGGCTCGGCGGCGCCACCACCACCAGCTCATCCTCGCGCCAGGTCTGGCTCATCAGGCGCGGCGCATGGCAGTCACCCTCGATCAGGCCGAGCTCGGCGTCATAGTTGAGCACCGCCTCCACCACCTGATGGGTATTGCGCAGACGCAGGTTGAGCTCGGTGCCCGGATGTTCGCGCATGAAGGCCCCCGCCAGCCCCGGCAGCAACCAGGTGCCGATGGTGGCGCTGGCGGCGATTTCCAGCTCGCCACGCAGGTTGCCATCCACCACGCCGGGCTCACGCGCCTCCAGCTCCAGCGCGTGGGTCTGCTCCAGCAATTGCTCGGCGCGCGCCAACAGGCGGCGACCATTGGCGTTCAGGGCCAGGCGACGGCCGAGACGCTCGAACAGCTGCACCTCGAGATGACGCTCAAGCTCGGATAGCCCCTGACTCGCCGCCGATTGCGACAGGCCGATCTCGCGCGCCGCGGCGCTGACGGAGCCGTGGCGGGTCACCGCCACGAACACTTGCAACTGGCGCAGCGTGATGTGGATCTGCATATCGGTTTTTCCGGTATGTAATAAAAGAATAATCGACTAACTGCCGAATAATATTCCCGAATAGACTAATCATCAAACCATAGGCACTAAGCAAGCGACGCAGACTCAAGCGCCCTTGCCGATGACAGCCGTGCACCCCACGCCAGCGCACGACCCATAACAAGACAGGCCATGTTCCGCACGGGATAGGCCACTTTCCTCAAGGAGAATGCTCATGGACGCACAGACCCTGACTCCCCCCGCCACTGCCGAGCGCTTGCGCCGCATGTTGCCGGGCCTTGCCCTGTGTGGCGGCCTGACCCTTGTCGGACTGGCACTGCATTCCATTCCGGCGCTGGCCTCCACCGGCATCAGCCCGCTGGTCTTCGCCCTGCTGTGCGGTATCGTGGTCGGCAACCTGCCGATCACCAGCCGTCACGCCGCGGCGCTCTCCCCGGGGCTGCATATCGCGACCAAGAAGCTGCTGCGTCTCGGCATCATCCTGTTCGGCCTCTCCATCACCCTGCAGCAGATTCTCGGCCTGGGCTGGAGCGTCGTCTTCCTCGATGTGCTGGTGATCACCGCGGTGCTGAGCAGCGGCTACTTCATCGGCACGCGCTGGCTGGGGCTGGACCGCGACACCGCATTGCTGACCAGTGCCGGTTCCGCCATCTGTGGCGCCGCGGCGGTGCTGGCGACCGAATCGATGATCAAGGCACGCCCGGCGGCCACCGCCATGGCCGTTGCCACGGTGGTGCTGTTCGGCTCGCTGGCGATGCTGGTCTACCCGCTGCTCTACCCGCTGAGCGGCATGCATGAAGGCCTGTTCGGCATCTATATCGGTTCCACCATCCACGAGGTCGCTCAGGTCGTGGCCGCCGGGGAAGCGGTCGGCCCGGACGCCCTGGCCAATGCGCTGATCGTCAAGTTGATGCGCGTGATGATGCTGGTACCCTTCCTGCTGCTGTTGCCGAAGCTGTGGGCCATGCGTGCCCGCACCGAGGGCGATGACCGCGAAACCGGCGGCAGCATGACGATTCCGTGGTTCGCACTGGGCTTCATCGCCATGGCCGGCATCAACAGCACCGGCGAGATCCCGGCGGCAGTGCACTCAAGCCTCTCTACTCTCGGCAGCGTGGCACTGACCATGGCCATGGCGGGCCTGGGCGTCGAGACTCGCATCGATCGTCTGCGCTCACTGGGCATGAAGCCTTTCCTGCTCGCGCTGATCCTGTTCACGCTGTTGATCGTCGGTGGCTTTGGCGCCAATCTGCTGCTGATGGGCTAATCCTCAGCACGGCAGCGATTGATTGCCCCAATGACTTTGGTAGTACGGCTCAATTGGCAAACCCGGGCAGGCTCAAGCACAATGGCGGTCATCGATTACTCACCGGCAGTGCCGGCGCCATTTTCTCGGCCCACCCAGTACGGGCTGAACGAGAGTCACGAACCTTAGGAGAGTCTCATGCTTGCAGTCATTTTCGGTCGTCCGGGTTGCCCTTTCTGTGTCCGCGCCAAGGACCTCGCGGAAGAGCTCACCGCCAAGCGCGATGATTTCGACTTCCGCTACATCGACATCCATGCCGAAGGCATCAGCAAGGCCGACATGGAAAAGACCATCGGCAAGCCGGTCGAGACCGTGCCGCAGATCTTCGTCGATCAGACCCACATCGGTGGCTTCACCGAGTTCAACCAGTACGTGCAGGACGAAGCTCTGATGCCGCAGGCCTGATCGCCGCCATCAGCTGCTTCACTGCTGAAGCCCCCGCCATTGGCGGGGGCTTTTTTGTGCCTGCATCACCGCCTCCCGCTCCTGGTCACGACACTCACTCGCACCACCGCGCTGCACACAAGGTCGCGTCTTGCGTACCTTGCCGCTTGCGACAAAAGGAGGGGGCAGCGACAATCGCTGCCTTCTCCGCCGGTGTATGCACAAGGACACGCACATGAACATGTTGATGGAAGGCGCCGTGCTGCTGGGGTGCGCGGTGGTTGCCGTGCCACTTTTCCAACGCCTGGGCCTCGGCTCCATCCTGGGCTATCTGGCCATCGGGGTACTGCTGGGCCCGTCGTTGATCGGCTTCATCTCGGAGCCTGGCGAAGTACTGCACTTCGCCGAATTCGGGGTCGTCATGCTGCTGTTCATGATCGGACTGGAACTGGAGCCCAAGCGCCTGTGGGACATGCGCCTCAAGCTTGCGGGCCTGGGCAGCGCCCAGATGCTGCTGTGCGGCGCCCTGCTCACTCCTGTCGGCCTGTGGCTGGGGCTGGAATTGCCCGCCGCCGTGTTGCTGGGCCTGATTCTGGCGCTGTCCTCGACCGCCTTCGCGCTGCAGGTATTGAGCGAGAATCAGCAGCTGGCGACGCCGCACGGCCAGTCGACCTTCGCCATCCTGCTGTTCCAGGACCTGGCGGTGATCCCGCTGCTGGCCCTGATGCCGCTGTTCGCTGACAACTTCGATGCCTCCACCGGCACCAACTGGATCGGCATCGCCAAGGGCATCGGCATGATCGCGGCGGTCATCATCGTCGGCCGCTTTGTCGTGCCGCGCCTGCTCAAGATGGTCGCGCGCAGCGAGATCCACGAGATCTTCACCGCCGCGGCCTTGTTCGTGGTGATCAGCACGGCGCTGCTGATGGAATGGGTGGGCCTGTCCATGGCCCTGGGCGCCTTCCTGGCCGGGGTGCTGCTGGCCGACACCGTCTACCGCCATGAGCTGGAAGCCAACATCGAGCCCTTCAAGGGGCTGCTGCTGGGGCTGTTCTTCATGGCCGTGGGCATGTCGGTCGACGTGTCGCTGGTGATGGAGCGTCCGCTGACCGTGCTGGCGCTGACGCTGGCACTGATGTTCGGCAAGGTCATCGTCATCACGCTGGTCGGACGCGTCGCACGCCTCAAGATGGCCGAGGCCCTGCCGCTGGCCGCGGTCCTGTCACAGGGTGGTGAGTTCGACTTCGTACTGCTGACCGCCGGCATGGCTGCCGGCATCTTCGATCAGACCCTGACCAGCCTGGTGATCAGTGCGGTGACCCTGTCGATGGCTGCCACGCCCTTCCTCTATCGCTATGCCCGCCACCTCGGTGCCACCAGCGAAGCCAAGCGTCCCTATGATGAGGACTTCGGTGAGGAGACGCCGCAGGTGGTGATCGCCGGCTTCGGCCGCTTCGGCCAGATCAGCGCGCGCATGCTCAAGAGCCAGGGCATCAACTTCACCGCGCTTGACCCCAATATCACCCAGGTCGAGTTCGTGCGTCAGTTCGGGTCGCGTATCTTCTACGCCGATGCCAGCCGCGCCGAGTTGCTGCGTGCGGCGGGTGCCGAGCAGGCCAGGATCATGCTGGTGGCCGTCGATGATGCCGAGACCTCGACAGGCATCGTGCGCATGGTGCGCCATCAATTCCCGCACCTGAAGCTGTTCGTGCGTGCCCGCAACCGCCACCACGCCTGGGAGCTGATGGAGCTGGGCGTGGAGCACGTGATTCGTGATACCTATGCCAGCAGCCTGGAGATGGGCGGAGAATTGCTGGTGGCGATGGGCTACCCCAGTGCTCGCGCGGCGGAAGTGGCGCGTGCGTTCCGGGAAATGGATGACAACATGCTCAAGCAGAACTACGAGCACCGTCACGACCAGAAAGCGCTCGTCAACAGCGAGCAGGCCGCCATGGTCGAGCTCAAGCGTCTGTTCCAGAACAATCAGGACTGACGTCGCGCCACTCGCCAGAGCGCTCAGTCGCGCCTGAAAAGACACAAGGGCCGCCCCGGCAGGGGCGGCCCTTGTCGTTGGGGCACTCGGCAAGGCCTTGCGTGCAGACCCGCCCCCTCGTGAGAAAGGCGGGCGGCCCGAGGCCTGCTCAGCCCTGCGACAGGCGGCGGGACGTCAGGCGCGCCCGCCACTGCGGGCCGAACAGATAGGCGCACAGCCCGATCACGATCAGCAAGGCCCCGGCGAGCACGCGGCTGGAGATCAGCTCATCATTGAGCACCGCGCCCAGGCTCATGGCGAAGATGGGGGTGATCAAGGTCGCCAGCGCCACCGTACTGGCCGACAGGCGTGACAGCACGAAGTAGTAGCACAGGTAGCCGATCAGCGAGCCGAAGATGCCAAGGTAGAGGATGGCCGCCATCGGGCGCCCCTCCGGCAGGGCCGGCGGCACGCCATCGACGATCAGCGCACACACCAGATAGAGCGGCAGAGAGACCAGCAGCGCACCCTCCGTCTGCACCAGCGGATGCAGCCCTGCCCGCTCGCGCTGCACCAGTACCCCAGAGGCCGCGAAGCAATTGACGGCCAGCAGCATGGTCAGGACCCCCTTCCAGCTGCCCGGCGGCAACGCCAGGGAATCCGAGACCGCGACGGCCAGTCCACTCAATGCCAACGCAAACCCCATCCACTGCAACTTGTCAAGTGGAGCACTTTTCAACCACCAGCGTGCATAAAGCCCTGATAGCAAAGGTGCCAGTCCAAACAGTAACGACATGATACCGCTTGGTAACCAGGCCGCAGAGAGGTAGGCGAAGTACATGCCACCCCAGATACCCAGAGCGGCTGCCGAGTAGCTGCGCAGTGCCCCACGCGAAAGATCCATTTTCAGCCCCATCATGCGTAACAATGGGTAACCGAGGCATGCGGCAATTAACATTCTGCCCATCGCCGACCAGGCAGGCAGCCAGCCCGAGGCGCTCCACGAGATGGCCAGCGGTGTCGTCGACCACACCATGAGAACCACGCAATACGCCACCAGCACTGGCATTTTTACTCTCCGATCAAGAAACGCGAAAAAACGGATAATGGCGTTGAATACCCCTTTGCACGACTACCTATAATCGCTCCAGCACTGAGGTCATAGGGGCCGTCCAAGGAGGCATCATGCAACGCAAGGAATTCCAACAGCAGCTATGGCTGGACTTCGTCCATCGCCATCCCGATATCGGGGCGCTGGATATCTGGCCAGACAGCATCAACCCTGAATATCTGATGTTCCTGACGCTGAATCAGGGGCCTTTCAGAAGCGAGAAACTGTTACCCAGCCTGTATCACCAGGGCTATCGCCGCGTGAAACAGTACGCCATGGCCGACCGCGGCCTGCTGGTCGATCTGCTGCTTCCCCCGGATGGTGGCGCTGCCGTCATGCTGGCGGAACTGCAGGCCAACAGCCTGCCGCCGATGCACCGCGACCTGCTCAAGCGCCTGATCAGTCAGAGTCATCGTGATGACTGCAAGGGACAGAACCTGCTCGCGCCCTGCCGTCCGTGGGACATGCCGGACTGGCCGACCTTCGAGCGCCTGCTCGAGGCCAACCCGCTGGCTGCCTGGCTCTCCGTGATGGGGCCGCGCCTGCACCATGTCGGCTTCAATGCCGAAGAGCTTGGCGAAACGCTGGAAGCGGTCTGCGAGGGCATGCTGGCCTACGGCATGGCTCCGCAGACCGGGCGCCATCATGCGGTACTGCCCATCAATCCCAAGCTGCAGTATCACTACTACCCGGCCCACGCCCAGCGCATGGTGTTCGCGGATGGTGACGAGCATATGGTGGTGCTGGGCGGCATCGCCCTGCTGGCGACGGCACCGGTGACGACTCAGCAAGAAGGAAAACAGCGTCCCGCAGAACAACTGCTGCCGGAACATACGCTGTGCCAGCTCAGCGCGTAACGGCTTCTTGGCAGCACTGCGCAATGAGATGAGTCGCATTCAACCCCCTGCGCATGCGTAGGGGGCTCTTGTGTTCAGAGGGAGACATGCCCTGTCATGCCATACCCTTCACACCCTCTCTTGCCATCACCCTTCATGGCATCACCCTATGGTGCCATCACTGCACGACTCGCCGCTTCCCCCGCCGCTTTCCCCCGCCATGCCTGCGCCTTGTGTCTGAGCCTCTAAACCTAACGTCGCAGACAGGTTATCAACAGAAGCTGTGGAAAAAGCTGTGAAGAATCTCTGTACATCTAGGTATCGCCATCGAGATCAGGCGAGCGCAGACAGATTGATCAAAAAATGATCAGCCGGCCGCAAACAGCGCCAATTCCCTTCCGACCACGCATCTGGCAGTGGGTCAGGTGGCCACTGTGGCAACGGCTGTGGCAACGGCTGTGGCCGTAGTGAACACCCCCAGCAACCACCCACATCAGCTCAGAGACGACAGCGCCAATGTCACTGGCGTGTTCGTGATCTGCCCGCCCAGCCAATATGCCCCCAGATAGCCCACGCTGTAGGCCAGCAACAACGCCGGGAAGAAGCGCAGATAACTCATGAAGCTCACCTCGCGCACCTTGGAAAGCGCGATCACCCCGGCGGCGGAGCCAATCACCAGCAGCGAGCCACCCACACCTGCGGCATAGGTCAGCGCCAGCCACTCGGCATCGTTCATGCTGACATCCGCCTTGAGTACTGCAGCGGTCAGCGGCACGTTGTCCACCAACGCCGAGAGCAGCCCGACCAGATAATTGGCCTGCATCGCCGGCATCAGGGCATAGAGCTGTGCCAGGCCTTCCAGCAGACGGGCTTCCTTGAGCGCCCCGACCATCAGCAGGATGCCGAGGAAGAATAGCAATGTATCGAATTCGATAATACGAATGTAATCAAGTATGCGGCGCTCTTCGCTGTCGCTGCGTCGTTCGGCGACATGCCCGAGCAGGAACATCAACGACATCCCGAACAGGAAGGTCAGCAGCGGCGGCACGCCAAACAGCACGTTGAGCCCGAGGGTCGACAGGATGGTGGCCAGAAACAGCCAGGCGACCAGACGATCAAGACGCCGGGTCTCGCGCGGCTCGCGCACGAGGTTCACCTCGCCTCCCAGCCCGGGCAGCAGTAGCGTCGCCAGCAGCATCACGCTGAGGAAGGACGGCAGCGCCAGCAGCATCAGCTCGCTGATGCGCACCTTGCCCGCCAGGAAGATCATCAGCGTGGTCACATCCCCGGTGATCAGCGCCACCCCGCCGGAGTTGACGGCGAATACCGCCAGCACCGCAAAGCGCAGCGTCTTCTTCGGCGCCAGGCCCAGCGACAGCACCAGGGTCAGCGATACCAGCGTCGCGGTGATGTTGTCGGCCAGCGATGAAAAGGCGAAGGCAAAGAGTCCCGTCAGATACAGCAGGCCGCGCTCCCCGATGCGCATCGGCAGCAGACGGTAGATCAGATTGGCGATCAGCCCCTTGGCATTGAGAAAGGCCACGAAGGTCATCGCCGCCATCAGAAACAGCCACAAGGTGGCGATCTCGAGCAGGTTCTCGTTCAAGGCCTCGGGGACATCATCCACCGCCAGGGCGGCGGGGCCGAAGATGAACAGCAGCAACCAGCTGAAGGTGCCCAGCAACAAGGTCGTCTTGGCCTTGTTGAGATGGATCACATCCTCGATGGCAATCAACACGAAGGCGGCCAGCGCCAGCCCGATCAACAGTCCCTGCAACCACATGCCACTCTCACTCCCTGAGATATCGCCGCGCAGCGGCGGCGATGATTGACGGTGCCCGGCGTGACTTCAACGTGAACCCTGCCACGACCTTTCCCTTGCACCGACCCGTCACACGACCGGCGATGCATCTCATCACAGCTGCGTGCGCCCCGCCATTCGACCTGAGGGGCGTTCGCTTCGTGCAACGCAGGGTTGCCATCCCCCACGCAAGCGGGGTGGGCATCCACTCTTGGGTGAATTACGATGGCGCCACCTGATGAAGGAGTCATGCATGTCGAGTATCAGAGGTGTCATCAGCCTTGTCTTTCTGATCATCAATACCCTGTGCTGGGCGCTGCCGCTTTACCTGCTGGCCGCACTCAAGCTGATCACGCCATCGCGTCGCCTGCAGTTGCACATGCTGGAGGGGCTCAACCGCCTCGCCATGGGCTGGATCGGCACCAACAACCTGTGGATTCGCCATGTGCTGCGCCCGCGCTGGGACATCCACGTACCGCAGTCGCTGCGTGATGGGTCTGCCCGACGTCGCTGGTGGCTGGTGATCGCCAATCACCGCAGCTGGACTGACATCTTCGTTCTCCAGTACGCCCTGCATCGTCGCACGCCGATGCCCAAGTTCTTCCTCAAGCAGGAGCTCATCTGGGTACCGGTGATCGGCCTTGCCTGGTGGGCACTGGAGTTCCCGTTCATGCGCCGTTACAGCCAGCAGAAACTGGCCAGCAATCCGCGGCTCGCCGAGCGTGATCGCGAAGCGACGCGACGCATGTGCGAGCGCTCGCGTCAGGCGCCGATGGCGATCTTCAACTTCGTGGAAGGCACTCGCTTCACGCCCGCCAAGCACAACCAGCAGCAAAGCCCTTTCCAGCATCTGCTCAAGCCGCGTGCCGGCGGCAGTGCCCAGGTGATCAGCACGCTTGGCGATCGACTTTCCGGTATTCTGGATGCCACCCTCGATTACCGGCATGCCGATGCCAGTTTCTGGCAGTTCCTGTGCGGTCACGGGGGCGACATCACGCTCGTCATCACTCAGCGGCCGTTGGAGCCCTGGATGCTGGACGGCAACTATCATGCGGACGCCGCCTATCGCGAGCGCTTCCAGCAATGGCTCAATCAGGTCTGGAAGGACAAGGATGCCCGACTGTCACGTGCAGGGAATGACATTGATGAACACTGAATACGGCCTGAATGCCGCGGGCTTCACGGCACGAGCGCAGGCCGGACCTGACGTGAACCGTCCACTTATGCAGCGTGCCGGCCTCGCGCTGCGCTGGCTGGCGCTGATCTGTCTCGGCCTGTGGCTGAGCGGCTGCGCGACCGGCAGCTATTCCGGCTCGCCGGCCGGCCAGTGGGTCACCATCCAGAAGGGCGATACCCTGGGGCAGATCGCGCGCGATGCCGACATTCCCCTGCTGCGCCTCACGCGCTTCAATCCGGGCGTCAAGATTCGTGACCTCAAGGTCGGTCAGCGCATCCTGGTGCCCACGGCGCGTGAGCGAGCGCCCTCCGGCGGCCCGTATCGCTATCAGCTGCGCCCCGGCGACACCTACTCCAAGGTCGGGCGCTATTTCGGTGCCAGCCCGCAGCGCATTCAGGCCGCCAACCCCGGCAAGGACCCCAATGATCTCGATGTCGGCATGCTGATCTCGGTGCCGCTCAACGGTGGCCCGAGCCGCAGCGCCCCGGCCGCGCGCGCCAGCGGTGGCAGCCTGGTCGCCCGCCCGGACCCCGGCCCGTTGCAGAAGCCGGGCCAGTCATGGCGCTGGCCTGCCGCCGGCAGCGTGACGCGTGAATTCGGCACCAACGGCAATGGCCAGCTGGCGCCCATGCAGATTCGTACCGCCGCCAGCGGCATCGCCAGTGCACCGGCGCGGGGCGAAGTGCGCTTCGCCGACTCCATGCGCCAACTGGGCAACGTGGTCATCCTGCATCACTCCGGCAACCTGCAGAGCGTGCTGGCCCAGTGCGGCGAGATTCTGGTCAAGGTGGGTCAGCAGGTCACTCCGGGCACGCCGCTTTGTCGCGTCGCACGCGGCAACAACGGTCAGCATGAATTGCTGTTCGACGTGCGCCACGGCGGTAAGCCGATCGACCCGCGCGAGATTCTCGAGAAGCGCTGAACCAGCGTTGCTTCACGGCACCAGCCGACATGGCACCACCTCCAATCCCCGCCAGATGACGACAGCGCCGGTGCCACGCCGGTGACTGTCGTCCTTGCTTGACGATTCATGAGACAACCCTCATACCTTTGAGCTGTGAGGGGTTGAGGGTGTGTCATCGCTTCGTCACCTGCTTGTTATGCCGCCGTCACTCCCTCTCTCGATAATGACCACAATAGTCATCTAGGGAGACGTCATGGAGCGCATTGCCTTCGTCAGTGAAACCTGGCATCCGGAGATCAATGGCGTGGCTCATACCTTGAGTCATCTGTGCGATCAACTCATCGCACGCGGCTGTGAGCTCCAACTCATTCGTCCCGCCACCCGAGATGGCAGCCTGGAGCCGCGTGTCCAGCAGGAGCTTCAGGTACGCGGCTTCCGCCTGCCCGGATATGACACCGTACAGGTCGGCGTGCCGGCGCCGCAGCGCCTGATGCGCATGTGGCGCGAGCATCGCCCCTCCGTCGTCTATATCGCCACCGAAGGCCCGCTGGGCATCAGCGCACTGATGGTCGCCCGCCGTCTGGGCCTGCCGGTGGTCGCGGGCTTTCATACCAATTTCGATCAATACAGCACCCACTACCGGCTCAAGGCGCTACGCCCGCTGGTGCGGCGCGGCCTGCGTCGCTTCCACAACGCCGCCAACATGACGCTGGTACCGACCCGCACCCAGGCAGACAGCCTGATGCAGCAAGGTTTCGAGCATGTGCAGGTGGTGGGACGCGGCCTGGATTGCGAGCACTTCTCGCCCAGTCATCGCAGCGAAGCATTGCGCAAGTCATGGGGCGTCAGCTCACAGCAACCCGTCGCGCTGCACGTCGGGCGCCTGGCCGCCGAGAAGAACATCGAGCTGCTGATCCGCACCTATGAGGCCATGCTGGCCGTGCAACCGGACCTCGCCCTGGTGCTGGTGGGAGACGGCCCGCTGCGCGAGCGCCTGGAACAGCGCCTGCCCGAGGCGATCTTCGCCGGCTTCCAGACCGGTGAGGCGCTGGCCGCCCATTACGCCAGTGCCGACCTGTTCGTCTTCCCGTCACTGTCGGAGACCTTCGGCAATGTGGTACTGGAAGCCATGGCCAGCGGACTGGCCGTGATCGCCTTCGATTACGCGGCGGCCGCCGAGGTGATCCGCGACGATCACCAGGGCCTGCTGGCGCCCTGCAGCCAGCCGGAACGCTTCATCGAACAGGCGGTGGAGGCCTGCCAGCGGCCGGCCCGCATCGCCAGACTGGGACGTGCCGCCCGCGTGCGCGTCGAACCATTGGACTGGAGCCGCATCGCCGAGGGCTTTCTGACCTGCCTGCGTCACGCCGAGGAGAAGCCCGATGCACGATCGCAGCCTTCCCGTCTTTGAGCGACTGGACCTTCTGGAGTGGCGCCTGTGCCGCCAGGTCGCGCGCCTGGCGCTGTTCCGGCCGATACTCACCCTGTTTCGTATCGTCTCGCGCCTGGGCGACTGGCCGGTATGGGCGCTGCTGACGCTGAGCCTGCCGCTGCACCATGCCATGGGCGGCTGGCTATTTCTGGAATTCGGTTTGGCGGCCGGCGCCGGGGCGCTGCTCTACCGCGCGCTCAAGACGCGGCTATGTCGGGAGCGCCCGTTCATCACCTTCAACACCATCAACTGCACCATGCCGCCGCTGGACCGCTACAGCTTTCCCAGCGGTCACACCCTGCATGCCGCCCTCTTCGCCAGCCTGACCGCTCAGCAGCTGCCGGAGCTTGCCATCCTCGTCACGCCGCTGGCGCTGCTGATAGCGCTTTCCCGGGTGATCCTCGGCCTGCATTACGTCAGTGATGTGCTGGCCGGCGCGCTGCTGGGGCTGGGCCTTGCCGAAGTGGCCATCCTGACCTTCGAGGCGCTGCTGACGACCTGACACTCGCGAGGCATGCGTCAGCCCGGGGTCGGCGCGAATCGAGAGCCACTTGCCCAACATGACGCGGCTCTGGCACTCTCGCCGCATGACGACTCCTTCTGCTGGCGATGATCTCTTCGCTGCCCTCACGACCTCTGATTCGACGTCCGCGGCTGATGGAGCTGCGCGCCAGACGGCGGCGGATGGCTCGGTCCTGGCAGCTCGCCCGCGCGAGCTGCCCGATGACTGGCTCACCCTCACGCACGGCTGGTACCGCCACCCGCTGCATCCGCTGTATCTCAAGCCGCGCGCCCTGACGCCGCTGCAGGCCGATCAGGCCCTCGTCACGCTGGAGGGCGATCTCGACTGGCAGCGCCCCAGCCTGAGCGTGCATGGCAAGACGCACCCGATCCCACGCCGTCAGGTGTGGATGGGCGATGTCGGCGCCCGCTATCGCTACTCCGGCAGCCTGTTCGAACCCAACCCCTGGCACATGACCGCCTGGCAGCTGGGCGAGCTGTCGCGTCATGCCATCAATCACGAGCTGAGCCCGCAACGCGATGACCTGGGACGCAACGAGCCCGTGATCCCGGAGCACTTCAACAGCCTGCTGGCCAATCGCTACGCCGATGGCGCCGACCGCATGGGCTGGCACAGCGACAACGAGCCGGAACTGGGCACTCGCCCGATCGTGCTCGCCATCTCGCTGGGACGAGAGCGCCCCCTGCGCTTCAAGGGCCATCCGCGCAGCCCCTATGCCGACACGCCGGCGTTCAATCTGTGGCTGCCGCACGGCTCGCTGCTGGTGATGGGGCGTGGCTGTCAGGACCGCCTCCATCATGCGCTGCCGCCGCGCAAGCTGGAGGGACTGCGCATCAGCCTGACCTATCGCCAGTTGCTGACGCCCTCGCGCTGAGGTCATCTTTCTTGTTGCTCTCTGCTCTCTCTGCTTTCTCTCTTCTCGCTTTCCTCTAGCCTTCTTCCTGCTCACTTCCTGCTCTAACGCCCTCTCTCTTGTTTCTTCTCCCTGCTTCACTTTGCCGCCCCACATTCATTCCGCCGACGGATAACGCGCACGCAGGGTCTCCAGCATCGCCTGTACCGCCACCGACAGCTCATGGCGGCCGCGACGGATCACCCCGACCCGCTGCTGAATCTCGGGGCCTGTCAGCGGCAGGCACTGACAGCCCAGCGCACTCATCTGCGCCGCGCTCATCGCCGGCACCGCGCTGACGCCCAGGCCTTCCGCCACCATGCGCCCGCAGGTGACCAGCTGGTGGGTCTCGAAGGCGACATGCAGCGCCATGCCCGCATCCTCGAGGCGTTTCTCGAGCATGCGACGCACCCCCGAGGGCCGCTGCAGCGTGATGAAGTCTTCCTTGAGCAGCCGTGACCACGCGATGGAGGTCGGCGCCTCTGCCAGCAAGGCATGGCCGGGGGGAATGATCGCCACATAGCGGTCCACGAACAGCAGCTCGAACACCAGGTCCTGACGCACGCCGGGGTCAAAGCAGATCCCCAGCTCGACGCGGCCATCGGTGACCCGCTCGACCACCTCTTCGGCGATGACGTCGTTCACTTCGATGGTGATCTCCGGATATTGGCGGCGAAAATCGGCCAGTACCCGGGGTAGCAGATTGCCGGCGAAGGTCGGCATCGCGGCCAGTGCCACGCGGCCGCGCCCGAGACTGAAGCGCTGGCGCATCTCATCCTCGGCATGCTCCCAGTCTGACAGCAGACGCCTGGCCAGCGGAAAGAAGGCGCGCCCCTCCGGCGTCAGGCTGACCTGTCGGGTCGAGCGCTGAAACAGGCGCCCGCCCAGCGACTCCTCCAGATTCTTGACCGCCAACGACAGGGCCGGCTGCGAGAGATGTACCAGCGTGCCCGCCTCGGCGAAGGACAACGTGCGCGCCACGGCCACGAAGGCCTTCAGCTGTTTCAGAGTCATGTCGTGTCCTGTCCCGGGGTTGTTTCAAGAGATGTCACTAGAGGTGATGTGGCGCAGTTCGTCGTCTGTCGCTCGCAGGGCAGGCGCTCGCAGGGCATCTAGGCCATTGGTCATAGATGACAGCCACGAAGCTCTCACATGACTGACCGCTCAGCTCAGACCATTCCGCCCCGCTACCGCGTCAGCCCCGCCAGCATGGGGGTTTGGCGGGCTTTTTCCTCGCGAGCAGGTTCGATAAACAGCAGACCAATTATTATCAAAAACTGATCAATGGATAGAAAAAACAAACTTATTAAATATATACAGACTCAGGATTGTCGGCAATGATGAAGACATCCCGACAACAACAGCTTGGATACTCAAGGAGATTCGCATGGCAGGATTCAACAAGGTGGTGACCAGCTACGCGGAGGCCATGGCAGGCCTCGAAGATGGCATGACGGTAATCGCCGGTGGCTTCGGCCTGTGTGGTATCCCGGAGAACCTGATTGCAGAGATCAAGCGCCTGGGCGCCAAGGACCTCACCGTGGTATCCAACAACTGCGGCGTCGATGGCTTCGGGCTCGGCATCCTGCTGGAAGACCGTCAGATCAAGACCATGATCGCCTCCTACGTCGGCGAGAATGCGCTGTTCGAGAAGCAGCTGCTCGACGGCGATCTAGAAGTGATCCTCACTCCCCAGGGCACGCTGGCCGAGAAGATGCGTGCTGCCGGCGCCGGTATCCCCGCCTTCTTCACCGCCACCGGTTACGGCACACCGATCGGCGAAGGCAAGGAAGTGCGCGAGTTCGATGGCCGCCCCTACATTCTGGAAGAGTCCATCAAGGGCGACTTCGCCATCGTCAAGGCCTGGAAGGCGGACCGCTACGGCAACGTCGTCTACCGCCATACCGCGCGCAACTTCAATCCGCTGGCCGCCACTGCCGGCAAGATCACCGTGGTCGAAGTCGAAGAGCTGGTCGAGCCGGGGGAACTGGACCCCGCCGACATCCACACGCCCGGCATCTATGTGGATCGCGTGATCAAGGGCAACTTCGAGAAGCGCATCGAGAAACGCACCGTCCGCTCGCGTTGAGCCCAGGGCTCCGCCGGCATGAATCGCCGCCATCAGGGCGACAGGCCCCACGGCGAACTTTCTCGACCGCCTTCACGACACGGCACAGTGCCTCATGCTTGATGGCACTCAAGACAAGGAAACAATCATGGCTTTGACACGCGAACAGATGGCCCAGCGAGTGGCTCAGGAAATCCAGGACGGCTCCTACGTCAATCTGGGGATCGGCATCCCGACACTGGTGGCCAACTATATCCCCGACGGTATCGAGGTGATGCTGCAGTCCGAAAATGGCCTGCTCGGCATGGGCCGCTACCCCTATGAAGACGAAGTCGACGCCGACATGATCAATGCGGGCAAGGAAACCGTGACCGCCATCGATGGCGCCGCCATCTTCGATTCGGCCGAATCCTTCGCCATGATCCGTGGCGGCCACGTCGATCTCACGGTGCTCGGTGCCTTCGAGGTGGATGTGAACGGCAACATCGCCAGCTGGATGATCCCCAACAAGCTGGTCAAGGGCATGGGCGGCGCCATGGACCTGGTCGCCGGTGCCGAGAACATCATCTGCACCATGACCCACGCCTCCAAGCACGGCGAATCCAAGCTGCTCAGCCAGTGCGAACTGCCGCTGACCGGTGCCGGCTGCATCCGTCGCGTGCTGACGGACCTCGCCTTTCTCGAGATCAAGGATGGCGCCTTCCACCTGCTGGAGCGCGCGCCAGGCGTGAGCGTCGAGGAAATCGAGCGCCTGACCGCAGGCAAGCTGGTCGTCCCGGAGCACGTGCCGGAAATGCAGCTGGACGCCTGAGGCACCTTCTGCCCCCGGGCACTGGCCACCCTCGCGCCGCTTTTGACCATCGAGCCACTTTTGACTCACGAAACAATTGCGCTCGAGGGTGGCAAACACGGCCCCAACATCCCACGGATTTTTGCCGACTCTTTTGAGGAAAATCTCTCATGATGTGGTGGGCGCATCACATCCTCTCTCCGAGAGCCTTGATGGTTTCGACGCCATCCGCCGGCAGCGCTGCCATCGCTGCCGGCTTTTTTGTGTCCATCGCCCGCCATACGGGGCTTTGCGCCATTCAAACCCCTATACAAGCAAAGCCGCACTATGGTCTTTTTCCTACAGGCGTCATCGCTCACATCAAGATAACGGGATAAAAAAAAGCGGACTCCCTGCCCTCGGTGTGGCGAAATTCTCAGCACTATTGGCACGGCTTTGCGGGCGAATTCTGCGCACGATTATTAGGCAAAAGGATAAGTTTTTGATATTTCATTTGACCTTGACGCCCGAGCAGCGCAGTATTGCTCTCGTTGGTTAGCAAGTCGAATATCGTCAGTCGTGATCGAAGCACTTCGGTACCTGGTGTATATCCTCCTTGTTTTACCCACGTTTATCGGGTAACTCCCGGCAATATCATCAGTAAGGAATTACGATCATGGCAACTGGCACAGTCAAGTGGTTCAACGACACCAAAGGTTTCGGCTTCATTTCTCCGGACGACAACGGTGACGACCTGTTCGCACACTTCTCCGAAATCCAGGCTGAAGGCTTCAAGTCTCTGCAAGACGGTCAGAAGGTCTCCTTCGACGTCACCCAGGGCAAGAAAGGCCTCCAGGCCGCTAACATCAAGCTGATCGACTAAGCTTTGATTTTAGCTGGAAGAGGCTAACCCCTCCTCCGACAGAAAAGCCCGCTTCGGCGGGCTTTTCTGCGTCTGGCGTTCGCGCACGCCGCAGGGTATCGCATCCCTCCGCATGCCCGAGTGCCAGACATGAAAAAAGGGACTGCCTGGGCAGTCCCTTTTTCGTTTCTCTTCCTTTTCGCATCTCTTCAAGGCGCTGCTACCCGCGACGGGTCGTCACGCCTCGCAGCGAGCGCTGACTGTGGCTCACCTGGCCACGGTGCGCTTACCCCCGATAGTAGCGCTGCTCGACGAACGGCATCTTCGTCACCGTCATCGGCAGACGCTTGCCACGCACATCGGCAAACACTTCGGTCTCGAGTGCGCTGTGAGCGATGCTCACATAGCCCATCGCCACCGGCTTGCCATAGGTCGGCCCGAAGCTGCCGGAGGTCACCACACCGATACGGTTGTCCTGGGCATCATAGAGCTCAGCCCCTTCGCGGATAGGCGCACGCCCCTGGGCGACCAGTCCCACCCGCTTGCGGGTGTGATCCTTGTTGGCGATCTGGGTCAGGATGACATCGGCCCCCGGGAAGCCGCCTTCACGCTCACCGCCCTGACGACGCACCTTGCCCAACGCCCAGATCAGGCTGCCTTCCACCGGTGAGGTGGTGGTATCGAGATCGTGACCGTACAGGCACAGCCCCGCCTCGAGACGCAGTGAATCCCGCGCGCCAAGACCGATGAACTCTACCTCTTCCATCGCCAGCAACAGGCGCGCGAAGCGCTCTGCGTCGGCATCGGGCACGGAGATCTCGAAGCCATCCTCGCCGGTATAGCCACTGCGGCTGACCCAACACTCGATGCCCTCGATGGTGACGTGGGCATGATGCATGAAGGTCAGCTCGCAGGCCTCGGGCGACAGACGCTGCATCACCGCGTGAGCCATCGGCCCCTGCAGTGCGAGCAGCGCCCGATCATCCAGCACCTCAAGCTCGATATCCATCGGCAGGCCGACCCGCAGATGCGCGATGTCCTGATCCTTACAGGCAGCGTTCACCACCACGTAGAGGTGATCACCGCCATTGACGATCATCAGGTCATCCAGGATACCGCCAGTGTCGGAGGTCAGCAGGCCATAGCGCTGCATGCCCACCGGCAGGTCGATGATATCCGTCGGCACCAGGGCCTCCAGCGCCGCCTGCACATTCTCGCCCCGCAGGATCAACTGCCCCATGTGCGAGACATCGAACAGCCCTGCCTTGGCGCGAGTGTGTTCATGCTCCTTCTTGACGCCAAGCGGGTACTGCACGGGCATGGAATAGCCGGCGAACTCGACCATCCTGGCCCCCTGCTCGACATGCAGGTCATGAAGGGCGGTCTGCTTGAGACCCGTCACTGCGGCGGAATCGGACATCGTCATTCTCCAGGTTGGCTTGCGATGACTCTCAGAGATGGCGCCCGAACGGCACACGCTCTCTGGAGGCTTGTTGTCATGGGCACTGCTTTCAGGAGCCCTGCCGACTTGAACAGGGCGCCCTGCGCCTGCACCGCCCAGGTCAGGTGACCCGGGCGATGCAGAAGGCAGTCAGTGGCACGGTAGGGCCAGGCGAGTCATCAGGTCGTTCAGCGATCTTCGCCAGCCAGCACTTCCTTGCCATCAAAATAATCACGCGTCAGCTTGAAGACCACTGGCGACAGCAGCGCCAGACCGATCAGGTTCGGGATCGCCATCAGCGCATTGAAGGTGTCCGCCATCAGCCAGATCAGGTCGAGCTTGGCCATCGCGCCCAGCGGAATCGCGATCACGAACACGATGCGATACAGCATGATGGCACGCGTGCCGAACAGGTACTGGAAGCACTTCTCACCATAGAAGGACCAGCCAAGGATGGTGGTGAAGGCGAAGACCGCCAGCGCGATGGCCACCAGGTGGTTGCCCACCCCCGGCAGCGCCTGATCGAAGGACATCGAGGTCAGGGCCGCGCCGGTTTCCCCGGAAGACCACAGGCCGGAAGTGATGATCGCCAGCGCCGTGATGGTGCAGATGATGATGGTGTCGATGAAGGTCCCCAGCATCGCGACCAGACCCTGACGGACCGGGTTCTTGGTCTGCGCCGCCGCGTGGGCGATGGGCGCACTGCCCAGGCCCGCTTCATTGGAGAAGATACCGCGCGCCACACCGAAGCGGATGGCGGCCATCACCGCTGCCCCGGCAAAGCCGCCGGTAGCCGCGACCGGATTGAAGGCATAAGTGAAGATGAGGCCGAAGGCATGGCCGATCTGGTCGGCGTTGATCACCAGGATGATGATGCCGGCCAGGAAGTAGGCAATCGCCATGAACGGCACCAGCTTGCCCGCCACGCTGGAGATACGCTTGATGCCACCGAGAATCACGGCGCCGGCCAGCACCATCATCACCACACCGGAGACCCAGTGCGGGATGGCGAAGGACGTTTCCAGCGCATCCGCGACCGAGTTGGACTGCACGGTGTTGCCGATACCGAAGGCCGCGAAGCAACCGAAGAAGGCGAAGGCACCGCCCAGCCAGCCCCACTTGGCGCCCAGACCGTTGCGGATGTAGTACATCGGGCCGCCGACATGGTTGCCGGTGTCATCGACTTCACGATAACGCACGGCACACACGGCCTCGGCGTACTTGGTCGCCATGCCGACCAGCGCGGTGATCCACATCCAGAAGATCGCCCCCGGGCCACCCAGCGCGATGGCGGTTGCCACGCCCGCGATGTTGCCGGTACCGATGGTCGCGGACAGCGATGTCATCAGGGCATTGAAAGGAGAAATCTCGCCGTCGCCATCCTTGCCCGGCGCACGACCATTCCACAACAGCTTGAAGCCGGTACCCAACTTGCGAAGCGGCATGCCCTTGAGGCCTGCCTGAAGATAGAAGCCGACCCCGAGCAGCAGGATCAGCATCAATGGGCCCCAGACGACGCCATTAATGGCACTAAAGACGGAACTGATCATTTCCACGCAGATTTCCTCCGCTGAATTGTTGTTATCACACGATGCGCAGTGACTCGTGGCGGTGCCATCCCCAGGCGGGTGATCGACCCGCGACGAGCCTCCCACGGCATTTTCACCGTTGGGACAGCTCACATTAGCGGAAGCTATCTCACTTCACTAGCCCAACAGGGCTTTACGCTGGCAGGTGAGGCAATCATTGCGTAAAAAGTACGATGAGACTGCGCCAACTCGCATGTTTCATCGCCTCATCGTGTCTTCTGGCAGCAGATCCTGCGCCGGGTGATCTCGAGACTGGCGAAAAAAGTCTCACAACAAACCGAGCCGAATGTCGAACCAAAAGCCGAGCCGTATGCCCGGCGCGGTAACCCTCAGGTAAAGACTCTCTCAGCGCCACCAGCGCTCTCATAAAGTTCGCTCTGCTTGAACGCATCAGGCATTGACAGCCGGGTCTTCACGACACAACATGGAAACAAGTTTCCGATAAGAAACTGTCGGCACCATAACGCGAGTTTGAGCGCCTCGCAACAGTGACCCGGACATCCTCGCCCACTGGCGCGACCGGTCTCCCGCGCTGCTGCAATGCACTCAACCTCTCACGAGGTGTCACGGCGCGCTGGAAAGGCGCTGGGCGGCCTGGCCAGCGATGCACCGCCATGGGCTAGGCAGGCCCGTGATGGCGGGCTTCATGAGTGAACCACGCAAGACACTGGACGCCCGAAGAGTGACAGACCACGATAGAGGTACGGCCGTCAGCAATACACGCCCAAAGTCGTAGCATCACGCGGCAGTCTGCCACTGCCACACGCCGGGACCTTGGGGCATAATGACGTACCGATTCCCTGAATCAGAAAATCTTTTCACATAGGAAAACACTCATGAGCAATATTCCCGCCACGCTGAAGTACACCGAGAGTCACGAGTGGGTTCAGGACAACGGTGATGGCACCGTGACCATCGGGATCACCGACCACGCCCAAGAAGCGCTGGGCGATGTCGTCTTCGTCGAACTGCCGGAAGTCGGCCGTGAGCTGGCGCTGGAAGAAGAGTTCGGGGTCATCGAGTCCGTCAAGGCGGCCTCTGATCTGTACGCGCCGCTGGCCGGTGAAGTCATCGCCGTCAACGAGAGCCTCGAAGACGCGCCGGAATCCGTCAACGAAAGCCCCTATGACGATGCCTGGATTCTGAAGATGAAGGTCGCTGACAGCGCCGAACTCGACAAGCTGCTCGACGCTGATGCCTATTCTCAGCTGGTCGAAAGCGAAGCCTGATCGCCGTCAACCTCCTGTCCATGCCGCAGACGCTCAGGGCAGGAGGTTTCAGCGCCTTTCCGCGCTCGCATAAAATCGCACTCGCGCACAGCCACCCTCGTGACTGCGCCACCCCGTTTCGATGGCACGACACCCCTGACGCGACTGCCCTTGCAGGTCGCGCGGGGAGTGAAGCAACTGCAGCATGCTCGGCAGTGATGTCGATGCCCCCATGATTCCCGACGCCCTGCCCGCAGCTTCCTCGCTGGCACGGTGATGTTCCTCCCGCGGACTGCCCTCTGCAGTCCCCGTTGCAGCACAGGATTTCTTGCATGGCTCACGAGACGCTTACCCTGGCCCAGCTGGCCGGACACGACGATTTCATCTCCCGCCACAATGGGCCGACCGATGCCAATGTGACGCGCATGTTGGCGACGCTGGGCGAAGAGAGCATCGCCACGCTCATCGACCGCACGGTGCCCACCGCCATTCGTCTGGGCCGTGAGCTGGATCTCGAAGGGCCACGCACGGAATCCGAAGCACTGGACTACCTGAAGCGCCTCGCGCGTCAGAACAAGGTGTTCAAGACCTATATCGGCCAGGGTTACCACAACACCCACCTGCCGGCGGTCATCCAGCGCAACGTACTGGAAAATCCGGGCTGGTACACCGCCTATACGCCGTATCAGCCGGAAATCGCCCAGGGTCGTCTCGAAGGGCTGCTCAACTTCCAGCAGGCGGTAATGGACCTGACCGGCATGGAGCTGGCCAACGCCAGCCTGCTGGACGAAGCCACCGCCGCTGCCGAGGCCATGGCGCTGTGTCAGCGCGGCAACAAGAAGAGCAAGAGCAAGCGCTTCTTCATCGCCGATGACGTGCTGCCGCAGACCCTGGACGTCATGCGCACCCGCGCCGACTACTTCGGCTTCGAGCTGATCATCGATGCCGCCGAGAACGTCGGCGAGCACGACATCTTCGGCGCCCTCTTCCAGTATCCGGGCAACACCGGTCAGGTGCGCGACCTCGCGCCGCTGCTGGACGCCGCGCGCGCCAATGGCGCGATGAGCGTGGTAGCCGCCGACCTGCTGAGCCTGGTGCTGCTCAAGTCGCCGGGCAGCCTCGGCGCCGACATCGTCGTCGGTACCTCCCAGCGCTTCGGCGTGCCGATGGGCTTCGGCGGCCCGCACGCGGCCTTCTTCGCCACCACCGACAAGCTCAAGCGCTCCATCCCGGGCCGCATCATCGGCGTCTCCAAGGACTCGCGCGGCAACCCGGCACTGCGCATGGCGATGCAGACCCGCGAGCAGCACATCCGCCGCGAGAAGGCGACCTCCAACATCTGTACCGCCCAGGCGCTGCTGGCCAACATCGCCGGCTTCTACGCTGTCTATCACGGTGCCGAGGGCCTCAAGCGCATCGCCACCCGCGTGCATCGCCTGACCAGCATTCTCGCCGAGGGCGTCAGCCGCTGCGGCATGGCACTGGCCCACGACAGCTGGTTCGATGCCATCACCGTGACCGGCGTGGATGAGGGCAAGATCCACGGTCGCGAGCTGACCCATGAGATCAACCTGCGCCACCACGGCGACGGCCGCATCACCATCAACCTCGACGAGACCACCACCGCCGCTGATGTCGGCGTGCTGTTCGACGTGCTGCTCGGCGAGGAGCACGGCCTGTCCGTCGCCGCGCTGGATCAGGACCTGCTGGCCAAGGGCGCAAGCGCGATTCCGGCGGCCTGCCAGCGTGACAGCGACTTCCTGACCCACCCGACCTTCAGCCGCTACCACTCGGAAACCGAGATGCTGCGCTACCTGAAGCGCCTGGAGAACAAGGACCTGTCGCTGACCCACGCGATGATTCCGCTGGGCAGCTGCACTATGAAGCTGAACGCCACCACCGAGATGATCCCGGTGACCTGGCCCGAATTCGCCAACGTCCACCCCTTCGCACCGTCGGATCAGGTGGTCGGCTACAAGCAGATGATCGATGAGCTGTCGGCCTTCCTGGTCGAGATCACCGGCTACGACGCCATCTCCATGCAGCCGAACTCCGGCGCGCAGGGGGAATACGCAGGGCTGGTCGCGATCCGTCGCTACCAGGCCTCCATCGGCGAAGGCGAACGCGACATCTGCCTGATCCCCAGCTCCGCCCACGGCACCAACCCGGCCTCGGCCGCGATGGCCGCCATGAAGGTGGTGGTGGTCGAGTGTGACGCCAACGGCAACATCGACATCGCCGACCTGCGCGCCAAGGCCGAGCAGCACAGCGATAAGCTGTCCGCGATCATGATCACCTACCCGTCCACCCACGGCGTGTTCGAGGAAACCGTGCGCGAGGCCTGTCAGGTCGTTCACGATCACGGCGGCCAGGTCTACATCGACGGCGCCAACATGAACGCCCAGGTCGGCATCTGCCGCCCGGGTGACTTCGGCGGCGATGTCTCGCACCTCAACCTGCACAAGACCTTCTGCATTCCCCACGGCGGCGGCGGCCCGGGCATGGGCCCGATCGGCATCAAGGCCCACCTGGCGCCGTTCGTCTCCAACCATGTGGTCACCCCGCTGGAAGGCGTGAAGCCGGAATGCACCGCCGTCTCGGCCGCCGCCTTCGGTTCCGCGGCGATCCTGCCGATCTCCTGGGCCTACATCAAGATGATGGGCGCGCAGGGGCTGCGTGAAGCCACCGAGCTTGCGATCCTCAACGCCAACTACATCGCCACGCGTCTCGATGGGCACTATCCGGTGCTCTATCGCGGCAAGAACGGCACCGTGGCACATGAGTGCATCATCGATATCCGCCCGCTGAAGGCCGCTTCCGGCATCAGCGAGGAAGACATCGCCAAGCGCCTGATCGACTACGGCTTCCACGCGCCGACCATGTCGTTCCCGGTGGCGGGCACTCTGATGGTCGAGCCCACCGAGTCCGAGTCGCTCTACGAGATCGACCGTTTCTGTGAGGCGATGATCGCGATTCGCGCCGAGATCACCCGTGTCGAGCAAGGCGAGTGGACACTGGAAGACAACCCGCTGGTGCACGCGCCGCATACCCAGGCCGACCTGATGGACGCCGAGTGGACGCGCAGCTACTCCCGCGAGATCGGTGCCTTCCCCAGCGAGCACGTCAAGGCCGCCAAGCAATGGCCGGCGGTCAACCGGGTCGACAACGTGCACGGCGATCGTCAGTTGATCTGCTCGTGCCCGAGCATCGATCTCTACCGTGATTGAGAGCCGTGATTGAAAGCCGCGATTGAGAGCCAGCAATGAGGCGGTGATGAAACACTGTCGCTGATCGCTCTGGCACAAAAACGCCCCTGCCGGGAAACCGGCAGGGGCGTTGTCGTTGCTGCAGCCTTTCAGCAGGCTGTTCGATGGCGCACTGTCGCGCCAGTCGCGATTACTCCTTCCAGCTCTTGAGCAGCTCGTCGTAGGCGATGGTCTCGCCCTTGGGCTTCTCGTTGTCCAGCTTGGCCTTCGGCGCACCCGGCTGGGCGAACCAGTACTCCGCATCACGCTCCTCGTTGAGCTTCGGCCCACAGTTGTCCATCACCTTGGCGCGCTCGAGACGCTCGAGAATGCGGTCCTGCGCCTTGGCCAGGCCATCGAGGGCTTCCTGCGGCGTGGCTTCGCCACTGGCGGCCTGGGAGATGTACTGCCACCACAGCTGGGCAAGCTTGGGATAATCCGGCACGTTGGTGCCGGTCGGCGACCACTGCACCCGCGCCGGGCTGCGATAGAACTCGACCAGACCGCCCAGCTTCGGCGCGGCATCGGTCATCGCCTGAGACTGGATATCCGACTCGCGGATCGGCGTCAGCCCTTCCAGGGTCTTCTTGAGCGAGACGGTCTTGGCGGTGACGAATTGCGCGTACAGCCAGGCCGCGTGACGATTCTTCTCCGGGGTGGAATCGAAGAAGGTCCAGGCGCCCACGTCCTGATAGCCAAGCTTCATGCCCTCTTCCCAGTACGGGCCATGCGGCGACGGCGCCATGCGCCACTTCGGGGTGCCATCGTCGTTGACCACCGGCAGGCCATCCCGCGTCATGTCGGCGGTGAAGGCGGTGTACCAGAAGATCTGCTGGGCGATGTTGCCCTGGGACGGCACCGGACCGGACTCGGAGAAGGTCATGCCCTGGGCTTCCGGCGGTGCGTACTTGCCCAGCCAGTCGACATACTTGGTGGTGGCATAGACGGCCGCCGGGCCGTTGGCCGCGCCGCCACGTGTCACCGAGGAGCCCACCGGCTGACATTCCTCGACACGAATGCCCCACTCATCCACCGGCAGGCCATTGGGCAGGCCCTTGTCGCCGGCACCCGCCATGGAGAACCAGGCATCGGTGAAGCGCCAGCCGAGTGACGGGTCCTTCTTGCCGTAATCCATGTGGCCATAGACCCGCTCACCGTCGATTTCCTTGACGTCATTGGTGAAGAAGTCGGCGATGTCCTCATAGGCCGACCAGTTGACCGGCACCCCCAGCTCGTAGCCGTACTTGTCCTTGAACTGCTTCTTCAAATCTTCGCGTTCGAACCAGTCGGCACGGAACCAGTAGAGGTTGGCGAACTGCTGGTCCGGCAGCTGATAGAGCTTGTCATCCGGGCCGGTGGTGAAATCCAGCCCGATGAAGTCATCCAGGTCCAGCGTCGGCGAGGTGAAGGCCTTGCCATCGCCTTCCATCATGTCGCTGATCGGCACGACCTTCCCATAGCGGAAATGCGTGCCGATCAGGTCGGAGTCGTTGACGTAGCCATCGTAGATATTGCGCCCGGACTGCATCTGGGTCTGCAGTTTCTCGATGACGTCGCCTTCCTGGATCAAGTCGTGGGTCAGCTTGATGCCGGTGATCTCGCTGAAGGCCTTGGCCAGCACCTTGGACTCGTATTCATGGGTGGTCAGGGTTTCCGAGGCCACCTTGATTTCCATGCCGCGAAGCGGTTCAGCGGCCTTGATGAACCATTCGAGCTCGGACATCTGCTCGTCCTTGCTCAGCGTGGAGGGTGAGAACTCCTGATCGATCCATTTCCTTGCCGCATCCTGATACTGATCGGCCATGGCCTGACTGGAAAGGCCGGCGAGCCCCGCCGCCGTGGCGAAGGCGATGGCGTAACGCAGGCGTGCGGGTCGAATGATGTGCTGACTCATGGGATGTCCCTTCATTGGCGTTATTGTTGTGTCGCGTCTTCCAACAACCACTTCCGTCAATCACGTGTCGCGCGGCGTCATTCGCCGCCTTGCTTGCTCTCGGTGCTGCTCGTCCTCCTGCCGCTGCGATCGGCTGTCGTTGGCTGCTGCTCTGTTGTTCTTGCTGCTCTGTTGTCCTTGCTGACCTGATTGCTCTGCTGCGCTGATGCCCTGATGCACTGATACTCAGCGGCTTGCTGTCACTCTCGCGTCTCCTGCAGCAGCTCGCGCTGGGCGCGGTAGAGCGAGGCGGGCTTCACGGCCTCGCCCGGCGACTCGACGCGTGCCTGCAAGGCATCCATCGGCGGCAAGGGGTCATACTCGGTCACGCCCTTGGCATTCATCACCCGGACATAGTCATGGCGATTGGCGATGCCCAACGCATGCCCGGTCGCCCCGACGACTGTCGGCATGATCACCTTGCCGAAGTGAGAATCGGCGCGCATGAAGTGCCAGGCAGCATGTGGCTTGCCGGTATTGACCGGATTCCACAGCACCAGCCCGCGCAGATGATTGGGCTGATGGCCGACACTGGCGCCCCAGCGGTCGCGCACATGACCGCCACGCTTGCGATCGAACACGTTGTCGCGCGATTGCTGACCATGCAGCTCGATACCACTGTCACCGGCGTGCTCCAGTTCAAGGTAGACGTTATGGGTCGCGTAGCGGGCCACCCCGGGCGCATGCCAGGCATGACTTTGGTCGACTACCTGGCGGGCCAGTACCTGATTGCTGTCACTGATCGTCATCGCGATATGCCCGGGCTTGCCGGTCATCGTCACGTCTTCGAGTGTCAGCTGTGAGCTGTGGCGCACCTTCACCCCCTGATTGAAACTGTCGAGCCGTACGTCACGTACCCAGCCATCCGTGATGCCATCCAGGTCCAGAAGGCCGAAGCCGCTGTCATCCTCGGCACTGCGGTGATGCTTGAAGTGCCCCCGCCAGTTGCCATTGAGCGTGATGCCCTGCACCCCGACTTCCCGCGCCGGGTGCAGGCGTGCGATGCGCCACTGCTCACCGGGAAAGCGTTCATGCACCACCGGCAACGAGAGCGTGAGACGCTTGCCGTCACGTGCCACCACGCGATAGCGCGCCCGCTTGATCACTCCGTCACGCTCGATCAACCAGCGTGACTCGCCGGTGCTGGCGTCCTTTTCCATCTGATAGGGCGCCAGGGCACGGGCCACTGCCTCAGGCCGCTTGTCGATGCTCTCCAGCAGCACCTCATCGCCTGGCGCGAGCGCTGCGCCATCTGTCTCATCCGCCTCATCCGCCTCATCCGCCAGCGTGATCGCGTCCTGCGTATCCGCCGGCTGCCGGTGGCTCGTCGGCGTGACGGCTTGCCATTCTTCCTGCTTGCCACCCTCGGCCAGATTGCCCAGATGCAGCAGCCAGGGAGTGCTCCAGTACCAGCTGGCGTGCAACGGCAGCATCGGCCGGGTCTGCTTGAGGTGCGTGACATCACTGCCCGCGCCCATCAAGGTCCAATGACTGCCTGCCAGACTCAAACCCTGCATCTTGAGCAATGCCTCGCGCAGCGCCTGCTGGCGTTCTGCATCCGCCACCGCGGCTTTCAGTGCCACCAGGCGGGAGTAAAACCAGTCGCGCTCGGCTGCCCCATACACCACGTAATCCCCCGCCGGGAAATACAGCACGCCGCGGCGCGCCGGGCGGTCAGCGTCATCACTGCCCTGACGTTGCCAGTCACGCATGGCGGCATGCGCCTTGAGGATCGCGCGGCGATCACTCAGGGTGTCACTGCCATCCGCGCCGTAGGCCGTGACATCGAACCGGCGCAGCGCGCCCTTTTCGCTCTCACCTGCCGTGCCCTTTGCTGCCGAGCCCTTATCTGACGCTTCACCAGCATCACGCGGCTCGAGCTCAAGCGCCGGAAGTGCTTCGCCCTGGTGGTAGCCGGCGCGGGAAACGTCAGGCAGTGGCAGTGGCTTGCGCGCCTCGGGTGGGCGGGTCTGATTGGCCTGCCACACGCGCTGATACTGCTGCCACAATGTTGATTGCCCTGCATCTTCCGCCTCGCCATCCCCGACCTGCTGATCAGGCGTCGCGGTGCCCGGATTGTCGAGCGGTGTACCAGCCCACCAACCGAGGGCGACAACGCAGGCAATGCTCAGCCCTGTCACGCCCGCCCAGAGACGACGGCGGTTCTTGCTCGGCGAGGGAGAGTCGCCATGTGAAGCGCCATGTAAAGCACCCTTTGAAGCACTATCAGTAGACGAGCGATGCGGTGAGCGAGATGACGACATGCAACGAGATTCCAGAGCGGCGAATGTCACTGGCGGATGCCAGTCAGAACCGCTTGGGACTCCCCTCAGGCTGTCCGGTTCCGTGTTGCCACCGGGCGACGCTGCCTGTCGTCAGCGCTCTCTCCTCTTCACATCTCCCCGCATGTCATCCCCACTTCATCCCCACTTCATCCCCACTTCATCAACACCAGCATCCAGACGACACACACGATGCTGATCATCCACAGCACCTGATCGGTAAAGCCCAACCACAGCAGATGCAGCCAGCCGCTGGAGAGCAGCCCGATGAACAGTCTGTCGCCCCGCGTGGTCGCGATGGGCAGAAATCCCTGACGACTCAGCGTCGGGGTCACGAACTGCCAGGCGGTCATGCCCAGCAGCAGGGTGCCGATACCGGCAAAGAAGAGTGACGTGGGCAGTGTCCAGGCCATCCATTCCATCATCATGTCCTCTTGTGGGCCGCCAGCAGGGACTTGCTGACGGCAATGACAGCGGCGCTCGGCCTGGTGACGATCACACCCGGCCCAGGGCGAAGCCCTTGGCGACATGGTTGCGCACGAAGTAGATCACCAGAATGCCGGGAATCAGCGTCAGGGCACCGGCGGCAGCCAGCACGCCCCAGTCGATGCCCGAGGCCGAGACCGTTCGCGTCATCACCGCCGCTATCGGTTTCGCCTCCGTCGAGGTCAGGGTTCGCGCCAGCAGCAGCTCCACCCACGAGAACATGAAGCAGAAGAAGGCGGTCACCCCGATGCCCGGGCGAATCATCGGAATGAACAGCGTCAGGAAGAAGCGCGGGAAGCTGTAGCCGTCGATATAGGCCGTCTCATCGATCTCCTTGGGCACGCCGGACATGAAGCCTTCCAGAATCCAGACCGCCAGCGGCACGTTGAACAGACAGTGCGCGAGTGCCACCGCCAGCGGAGTATCAAACAGCCCCACCGAGGAATAGAGCTGGAAGAACGGCAGCAGGAAGACCGCCGGCGGCGCCATGCGATTGGTCAGCAGCCAGAAGAACAGATGCTTGTCGCCCAGGAAGCGATAGCGCGAGAAGGCATAGGCCGCCGGCAGCGCCACCGCCAGCGAGATGAGCATGTTGAGCACCACGTAGCTCATCGAGTTGAGGTAGCCCATGTACCAGCTGGGGTCGGTGAAGATCACCCGATAGTTGTCGAAGGTGAAGTTCTCGGGCCACAGGGTCAGGCCGCCGAGAATCTCCTGATTCGACTTGAAGGACATGATCAGCAGCCAGTAGATCGGCACCAGCAGGAACAGCAGATAGATCGTCATTACCAGACGCTTGCGTGTGGTCATCACTCGTCTCCTCAGGCGTCGTCACTGTCCTGATGGGTCATGGCGGTATAGAACAGCCACGAGACCAGCAGGATGATGAGGAAGTAGATCAGCGAGAAGGCAGCGGCACGTCCGAGATCGAACTGGCCGATCGCCATCTGGGTCAAGGTCTGGGACAGGAAGGTGGTGGTGGTACCCGGCCCGCCACCGGTGAGCACGAAGGGCTCGGTGTAGATCATGAAGCTGTCCATGAAGCGCAGCATGATGCCGATCAACAGCACGCTCTTGAGCTTGGGCAGCTGGATGTAGCGGAACACGGCCCAGGGCGAGGCACGGTCGATACGCGCGGCCTGGTAATAGACATCGGGTATGGCACGCAGCCCCGAATAGCACAGCAGCGCCACCAGCGACGTCCAGTGCCAGACATCCATCACCAGCACCGTCACCCAGGCGTCTGCCGGATTGGAGGCGTAGTTGTAGTCGATGCCCAGCTGGCCCAGTGCCCAGCCGTAGAGTCCGATGTCCTCACGACCGATGATCTGCCAGATGGTGCCGACCACGTTCCAGGGAATCAGCAGCGGCAAGGCCAGCAGAATCATGCACAGCGAGACCATGAAGCCCTTGCGCGGCATCGAGAGCGCCACGGCGATCCCCAGCGGAATCTCGATGGCCAGCACCGCGAAGGAATAGACGAACTGGCGGATCAGCGAGTCGTGCAGGCGCTCGTCACGCAGGATCTCGCGATACCACTCGGTGCCGACGAAGAAGCGCGTGGAGGGATCGAAGATGTCCTGCACCGAGTAGTTGACCACCGTCATCATCGGGATGATGGCCGAGAACGCCACCACGATGACCACCGGCAGCACCAGCCACCAGGCGCGATTGTTGTGTGTGCGTTGCATCAGGCGTTTCCTCCCGGCCGCTGGTCATCTTCCCCTCTGACAGGGCCGCCACTCTCCCCTCTGGTAAAGCTGTCCGCCTCGCCGCTGTCGTGTGCGCCGGCTTGTGACAAGTCCAGCAGGTGCTCATCGAGATAGAAGCGCTGCCAGCGGGCCGGCAGGCGCAGACGCACGCGGCCTGTCGGCAGCGGCGCATCTTCCTCAATGCGCGCCTTGAACAGGCAGCCGCCGCCGATGTCGAGATCCACCACCTTGTAGGTCCCCAGGTCCTGCACCAGCGTGACCTGACCACTCAGCCAATGCTCGCGGGTGTCGGGAACCGCCGCCGCTGGTGAACTGTCGCTGGCCTCGAGCTCGACGAATTCGGGGCGAATGCCCAGCTTCAACTCGCCCTTGCGCTCCGCCAGTGTCGCCAGCAGCGCCCGTGGAAGATGCAGCAAGGGCGCTCCCTCCCCTGTGCCGAGCCGCACGCCCTGCGATTCCAGCGTGATGCTGGCCAGGTTCATGCCCGGCGAGCCGATGAAGTAGCCCACGAAGGTGTGAGCGGGGTCCTCGAACAGCTCGCGCGGGGTGCCGAACTGCACGATGCGGCCCTCGTACATCACCGCGATCTTGTCGGCGAAGGTCGAGGCCTCCAGCTGATCATGGGTGACGTAGACCATGGTGATGTTGAACTGCTCATGGATCTGCTTGAGCTTGCGGCGCAGCTTCCACTTGAGGTGGGGGTCGATGACCGTCAGTGGTTCATCGAACAGGATGGCGGCCACGTCATCGCGCACCAGGCCACGGCCCATCGAGACCTTCTGCTTCTCGTCAGCCGTCAGGTTGCTGGCACGCCGCGTCAGCAGGTCTTCCAGCTCCAGCACCTGGGCGATCTCACGCACCCGGGACTGCACCTTGTGCTCCGGCTGGCGCTGATTGCGCAGCGGGAAGGCCAGATTGTCGAAGACCGTCATGGTGTCGTAGACCACCGGGAACTGGAACACCTGGGCGATGTTGCGCTCTTCCGGCGGCAGCCGATTGACCACGCGATCATCGAAGCGCACCTCGCCCTCGGAGGGAGCCAGCAGCCCGGAGATGATGTTGAGCAGCGTGCTCTTGCCACACCCCGACGGGCCGAGCAGTGCATAGGCGCCGCCCTGCTGCCAGACATGATTCATGCGCCGGATGGCGTAATCACTGTCCGCGGTGGGCGCCGCCAGGTAGCTGTGCGCCAGATCATTGAGGTGTATTTCCGCCATCAGGCCAGCCCTCCGCCAGTCGTGGTGGGTCGCTCGGGCGAGCGGATCAGTGCCCCATCGCCATGCTGTTCCGCCCCGCCACCGCCATCGGCGGCATAGACGAACAGCTTGTGGGCGGGGGCATAGACGCGGATGGCATCATCCACGGCGAAGTCGTGGATGCCGGCCAGATGCAGGACCAGCGAGTGATCGGCATTGCTGACATGCAGGAAGGTCTCGGAGCCGGAGATCTCGGCGATATCCACCGTGACGGCGAACTCCAGATCATCATCGGCCAGCGGTGCCAGCCCCAGATGGCTGGGGCGGATACCGAAGCGGTAGGCCCCGCTCTCGATCCCCGCCAGTGGCGTGGGCAGCACGAAACGACTGCCCTGCTCGCCGGCACTGGCCGCGCCGGAGAACGCCAGCTCACGTCCGCGCACCTCGGCCTCGAACAGATTGATCTGCGGCTCGGAATAGAGCTTCGCCGCCTCGACACTCAGCGGATGATGGTAGACGGCCTCGGTAGGCCCGGACTGCAGCACCCGCCCTTCATGCATCAGCGTTGTGGTGCCGCCGAGTGCCAGCGCCTCGCCGGGCTCGGTAGTGGCGTAGACGGCAATGGTGTTGCGGGTCGCGAACAGGCTGCGCATCTCGTGGCGCAGTTCTTCGCGCAGCTTGTAGTCGAGATTGACCAGCGGCTCATCGAACAGCACCAGGTCGGCGTCCTTGACCAGCGCCCGCGCCATGGCCGTGCGCTGCTGCTGGCCACCGGACAGCTCCGCCGGCTGACGCGCAAGGAACTGCTCGATATGCAGCATCTCGGCGATCTCGTGCACGCGGCGGCGGATTTCCTCGGGCGCCATGCGCGCCAGCTTCAAAGGCGAGGCGATGTTGTCGTAGACGCTCAGGCTCGGGTAGTTGATGAACTGCTGATAGACCATCGAGATGTTGCGCTCGCGCACCGGACGACCGGTCACGTCCTCGCCGTTCATCACGATGCGCCCGTCACTGGGCACATCGAGACCCGCCATCAGGCGCATCAGCGACGTCTTGCCGGACAGGGTGCGTCCCAGCAGCACATTGAAGGAGCCGGGCTCGAAGGTCAGGTCCACCCTGTCGATATGGGTCTCGCGGCCAACCCGGCGGGTGACCGCCTCAAGGCTCAAGGACATGGCGCTGTCTCGTCTGGTGAAAGTCATCGGGGCAAGGACACGGCCAACCACTGCCGAGTGTTCACACCCACCTGGTGACTATCCTCAAGCGAACCCTGTGCCAGCCGCGCGCAACCCCCTGCCCACAGACACCCTCCTTCAGCCCTCGGAGGGCGCCGGATTCCGCTCTTCTGTCGATCATTCAGTTACTTGCCGGATGCGACCAAGGCAGGGGCAGACCATGGTCTAGCCCGTCATCCGCCGCGTCTGCCGCTACTCTGATGAACAGTGTCTGAACACTGGAGTCCTCGGAACTGAACACTCACCACGCACAAGTGAACATTGCCGTGAACACTCCCCCAGACCGAAAACAGCATCGATAACAGCACCCATAACAACAGAGGCCTGAAAGGCCCGCCGCACAAGGGACGTCGCATGCCACTACCCCACGCCGCCAAGCACTCAGCGCGCCACGCTGCTCATCATTCGGCCAAGCATCCAGCCCGCCATGCAGAGGATCAGGCGCTCGATCGAGATTCCGCCTGCGCAACGTCTGCGGCGGCTCTTCCCTCTTCTTTCCCCTCGGCGCTGCCACCCTCAACCCTCAGGAGTCCGCCGGAGGAGCTCGTCTGGCGTCAGCGTCAGGCCGCCAGCCTGATGGCGACGGTGGCGTCAGCGGTGGCCGGCCATACCCTCAACCTGCTCGATCACTGGCAGGCGTGTCTGGTACTGACCGACCGCGACGGCGTGGTGCTGGCAAGCTACGGCCATCAACAGCTGCTGGGCAATGACGCCGCCCTGTTGCACCCTGGCGCGCGCTGGCGTGAGGAGTCGCTGGGTCACAACGCCATCGCCGAGACCCTGAATGCGCCGCGCGCCAATCGCCTGGCACGCATCGCCCTCGAGGCGCATGACGCCGAATGCCTCAAGGGGCTGGCCAGCGCCAGTGCCGCACTGCTGGCCCCCGCCAGCTGGAGTGCCAGTCGCGGCCTGACGCCCGGCGCCTGCGAGGGGTGCCTGGGACTGATCTGCGATCCCTACCGTGTGCGCCAGTACAGCCTCGGCATGCTCGGGGTACTGGCGGATGATATCGAGCAACGCCGTCTGGGCGAGGCGCATGGGCACGACCATCACCTGTTGCGCCTGCATCTCAACCGCTCGCAGCTGGACTCGCCCAGCGCGGCCCTGCTGGCCATCACGCCGCAAGGTCAGGTCGCGGCTGCCAGTCGCCGGGGACTGCAGCTGCTGGCGGCTCACCTTGAACTCACGCCCGCTTCCGAAAACGCAGCCAATGCATCGAACAGCACAGCCCATGCAGCGGACAGCGACAGCTGCGCCACCCGCGATGACATCCACCTGCTGCTGGGCCAGCCGCTGGCACGCTGGCAGCTGGACTGGGCGCCGCTGGCCCAGCTCGCCGAGGCGCAGTGTGTGACGCTCACACAGCACCCGCGCTTCACGGGCTACACCCTGTGTGCAGCCCCGCCCAGGCCACGGGTCGTGCCCCGCGCGCCAGCCAAGCACCCAGAAAGCCAGCCACCGGCCGAAACCGCCGCTCGAGAGACTGCGTGCCACCCGAGTCTTGCGCGCCTGCATCATGGCGATGCCGGCTGGGCCAGGGTCTGCGAACTGCTGACGCGACTGGTGAACGCCCGCCTGCCACTGCTGCTGCAGGGCGAGACCGGCGTCGGCAAGGAGGAAATGGTCAAGGCGCTGCATCAGGCCAGTCATCGCGCCCATCAGCCGCTGGTCGCCATCAACTGCGCCGCCTTGCCTGATGAGCTGGTCGAGGCCGAGCTGTTCGGCTATCGGCGCGGCGCCTTTACCGGTGCCGACCCCGCCGGACGCGAAGGCCGCCTGCTCGAGGCCAATGGCGGGCGCCTGTTTCTGGATGAGATCGGCGACATGCCACTGCATGTGCAGGCGCGTCTGCTGCGCGTGCTGCAGGAGCGTGAAGTCACCCCGCTGGGCGGCGGCAAGCCGCAGCGAGTCGATTTCGAACTGGTCGCCGCCACCCATCAGCCCCTCAGCGAGCTGGTCAAGGCCGGACGCTTCCGGGCAGATCTCTACTATCGCCTGTGTGGCGCCACCATCGCTCTGCCGCCGCTGAGGGAGCGTCACGACATCGCCGGCCTGAGTCGTGCCCTGCTGACACGGCTGTGCCGGGAGCAGCAACGTGAGCTGCCGCGCATCACGCCCGCCTTCCTCGATCGCCTCACCCAGCATGACTGGCCCGGCAACGTGCGTGAGCTGGACAACGTGCTGCGCCTGGCGCTGGCACTGTGCGATGGGCCGACCCTGGAGCCGTGCCATGTGATGCTGGCGGGCGACTGTCTCGCCTCACAGGGCGACTGTCCCGCATCAGAGGGCCAGATCGCCCGCCAGCCCTCGCAAACCAGCGGCCAGCCCTCGCTGCATGATCTCTCCAGCGCCGAGGAGCTGCAGAGTGCGCTGGACTCGCTGGGCGGCAACGTCTCGCGTCT
Organism: Cobetia sp. UCD-24C; assembly: GCF_001306765.1. Classification (NCBI taxonomy): domain Bacteria; kingdom Pseudomonadati; phylum Pseudomonadota; class Gammaproteobacteria; order Oceanospirillales; family Halomonadaceae; genus Cobetia; species Cobetia sp. UCD-24C. The sequence continues at coordinate 43,264 of NZ_LJTD01000009.1, forward strand.
CGCGCGGGAGCTGGGCATCAGTCGCACCACGCTCTACAAGCGACTCGGCGCGGCCTGACGCAGCAGGCTTTTCCTCAAGCCCTGTCTCCAAGCCCTGGCCCTGAAACGCCCGCGCCCCCGCAGAGTCTGTCTGCGGGGGCGCGGGCGTTTCTTGCGACTCCTGTTTCTCACAGCCATCAAGCGCTCAGCGCTCAAGAGCAGAGGGCTGAGGGTCGAGGACAGTGCTCAGCTCGGCGTCAGGCCGCGCAGACGTTCATTGCGGCGGCGAATCAGCTCCAGTGTCGTCAGCAGCAGGATCGAGACCAGAACCAGCAGCGTGGCCACCGCCAGAATCGTCGGGCTGATCTCCTCGCGGATACCGGACCACATCTGGATCGGGATGGTGGTCTGCGCCGGCCCGGCGATGAACAGCACCACCACCACCTCATCAAACGAGGTGATGAAGGCGAACAGCGCACCGGACACCACTCCCGGCGTCACCAGCGGCAGGATGATGCGGAAGAAGGTGCGGCTCGGACTGGCCCCCAGCGAGTGTGCCGCACGTGTCAGCGAGTGATCGAAGCCGGACAGCGTCGCCGTCACCGTGATCACCACGAAGGGAATGCCCAGCGCCGTGTGCGCCAGAATCACGCCCAGATAGGTCTGGGTCAGCCCCAGTTTCGAGAAGAAGAAGAACATCGCCGCGGCGCTGATGATCAGTGGCACGATCATCGGCGAGATCAGGATCGCCATGATGGTATTGCGAAACGGCATGAAGCGGCTGGAAAGCCCCAGTGCGGCAAGCGTGCCCAGTACCGTGGCCAGCACCGTCGCGCACACCGCCACGATGATGCTGTTCTTGATCGAGCGCATCCACTCATCCGAGGTGAAGAACTCCTGATACCAGCGCAGCGAGTAGCCCTCCGGGTCCAGCGACAGCATCTTCTCCGAGAAGGTGAAGTAGGGTTCGGCATTGAACGAGAGCGGAATGATCACCAGGATCGGCCCGATCAGGAACAGGAAGATCAGCGCGCAGAGCACGCAGAACATCCAATGCCAGATCCGCTCACCACGAGTTGCATAGGAAGGTATGGCCATCTGTCACCCCAGTTTGACCTTGTCCACACCGATCAGACGGTTGTAGACGAGATAGAAGAGGATCACCACGACCAGCAGTATCGAGCCAATGGCCGCTGCCAGCCCCCAGTTGAGCGAGGTCTGCATGTGATAGGCGATGAAGTTGGTGATGAAGCGGCCCGACTGCCCGCCCACCAGTGCCGGCGTGATGTAGTAGCCGATGGAGAGGATGAAGACCAGAATCGAGCCCGCCCCGATGCCCGGCAGGGTCTGCGGGAAGTAGACGCGCCGGAAGGCGGTGATCGGCCCGGCGCCCAGCGAGCGCGCTGCGTGCATGTAGCTGGGCGGGATGGTCTTCATCACCGAGTACAGCGGCAGGATCATGAACGGCAGCAGGATGTGGGTCATCGCGATGATGGTGCCGGTCTTGTTGTAGATCATCTGGATACGCGCCTCCTCGGCGAGTATCCCGACGCCCACCAGCATGTCATTGAGCACCCCCTGCTGCTGCAGGATCGCGATCCATGTGGTAGTTCGCACCAGCAGCGAGGTCCAGAACGGCAGCAGCACCAGAATCATCAGCAGATTGCCGCGACTGGCCGGCAGGGTCGCCAGCAGCCAGGCCACCGGATAGGCCAGCAACAGACACAGCCCGGTGATCGCCGCGCTCATCCAGAAGGTGCGAATGAACAGCGAGACGTGGATCTGCAGATACTCCGGTTTCTCGACGATCTCGCCTGTCGGTGAGAACTGGCGATCCACCGCCGCCAGATAGTAGGAAGCGGTGAGAGGCGATGATTCGCGTTTGATCAGACGCCAGATATCCGGGTCCTCCCAATCCTCATCGGCCTTGATCAGCGCGGCCTTGTAAGGGGCCTCCATGCGACCGGCACGGCGGGCGCTCTTCATGAACAGCGACCGCATGCCGGACTTTTCGTAGTTGAGACGCGAGGCGACGCGCCCGAGATTGCGCGCCTTGAGTCCCGCGGCCAGGTCCTGCGCCAGGGCGGCGTAGGCGGCCTCTTCCGGCAACCCTTCGCCGTCCCAGTCGACCAGCACCTCGCTGGTGCGTGGCAGATAGGTGGAGACTTCCGGGTTGTCGACACTGCGTGACAGCATGTCGAAGATGGGCATGACGAATGCCAGCCCGATGAAGACCAGCAATGGCGCCACCAGCAGCAACGCCTTGATGCGGCTGCGACGGATGGCGCGATTGAGGCTCTGTTTCAGCGGTACGCCATCGGCGGTGGTCAGCGCCGCGCCGGGGGCACCATTGGGGTCATGTGCTGCGCTTCCGGACGTGGCCGGGGCGGAGGAATCGCTCATCCTGCACTCCTTGATCGGCTATCCGAGGATGCCTGAGTCGCCAGCCGGCTTCCGCGTGACAGTGACGGAAGCCAACCTGGCGGAATCGAGCATGGCCGACGGGCCATCAGGCATGATCAAAAAGGCCCCGGCGCGCGGGTGTGCGCCACCGGGGCCAGCGGGTCAGTGCAGGGGTCAGCGTGCCAGCCAGGCGTTGAAGCGCTGGCTCAGCTCATCGAGGTTGTCGGCCCAGAATTCGTCATCCTTGGGGATGGCGGTCTCGAAGTTGGGGCCATAGGTGGGCATGTGCGGCTTCATGTCGATGCCGGTGTCCGCATGGGTCGAGACCAGTGCCGCGGAGGAGGTACGCGCCGGCCCGTAGGAGATGTACTTGGCCTGATCCGCCAGACGCTGGGTATCGGTGGCGAACATCAGGTAATCCTTGACCTTGTCGAGCTTGCCGGTCGGCACCACCCAGCCATCCAGCTCGAAGACCTGGGCATCCCAGACGATGGAGAATGGCTGCTTCTCGTTGACCTCGGCATCGAAGATGCGTCCGTTGTAGGCCGAGGCGAAGGCCACTTCCTTGTCCGCCAGCAGCTGCGGTGGCTGTGCGCCCTCTTCCCACCAGATCACGCTGTCCTTGATGGTATCGAGCTTGGCGAAGGCACGTTCGATGCCTTCCTCGGAATCCAGCATCTCGTAGACATCTTCCGGGGCCACGCCATCGGCTACCAGCGCCCACTCCATGTTGTTGATCGGCTTCTTCTGCAGCGCACGCTTGCCGGGGAATTCCTCGAGATTGAAGACGTCATCGATGGAATCCGGCTGCTTGTCCTCGGGGAACATCTCGGTATTGAAGGCCACGATGTTGGAGTAGACGATCTGCGGCACGAAGCACTCGCTGAGCGAATTCTCGATGAAGTCCTCGCTGGCCGGCGTGCCATCCGGCGCTGCCGCGAACAGGGTGTCCGGGTCCAGCGGCTCGATCAGGCCTTCCGAACAGGCGATCAAGGCATCACTGGGCAGCATGTCGACCAGGTCCCAGGTGACGTTGCCGGCCTGGACCTGTGCGCGCAGACCGGAAAGCGCATTGGATGACTTGTCGATATTGACGACGGTGTCGCCGCTCTTCTCTTCCCAGGGCTCGTGATAAGCCTTGTTCTGGCTGTCGGTATAGGCGCCGCCCCACGAGACGATATTGAGCGTCTCGGCCTGGGCCGCACCGGCGCTCATGCCGGCCGCTGCCACGGCAACCGCCAGCAGACTGCGCAGCGGCATGCCCGGGCGCGAGGTAGTGAATGACGCGGTGAACTGATTGATGACTGACATGGATGAATCTCCCTGATTTCTTGTTGTTGTGCTGCACTCTTGTCGCGAAATCTGCTCTTGCTCTGCTGAGGAAGCGTGCTTCACCTCCCGTACTGCCTTGTCTTTACTCGCCTGGCCTTCCTCGCCTGTCCTTTTCTAGTCTGTCCTTAACTGGCCTGTTCTGACCTTTGCTGGCCTCAGGCATCCAGCGCCCGGCAATCGCAGGCGTCCCATCCCACCTGCAAGGTCTGCCCGGGCCGCAAGGGCGGATAGCCCTCGGCGTTGGGTGTCTTGATGATGAATTCGTCACTGCCACACACCGCCACGCGCGTGCGCAGATGATCTCCAAGATAGATCACCTCGAGCACCTCGGCGGAGAAGACATTGTCGGGAGGGCTTTGCGTGCCCGCGGCGCCTGGCTCCTCCGCCGACAGCAGGCGCACCCGCTCCGGGCGCAGTGACAGCTGGGTGCGCTCGCCGACCTCATTGACGGCCACCTTGAGTGCCCGTACCTGCTCGCCACTGTCGAGGGTCACCGTGCAATGCTCGCCCTGAGCGTCGAGCTGCGATACCTGGCCGTTGAGGCGATTGTTCTCGCCGATGAAATAGGCGACGAAGGCATTCTCCGGCGCTTCATACAGCGCCTCGGGGGTCGCCAGCTGCTGGACGATGCCGTCATTGAAGACCGCGATGCGGTCCGACATGGTCAGCGCTTCCGTCTGATCGTGGGTCACGTAGAGCATGGTGACGCCGAGGCGCTGGTGGATGCGCTTGATCTCGAACTGCATCTCTTCGCGCAGGTTCTTGTCCAGCGCCCCCAGCGGCTCATCCATCAGCACCAGCTCCGGCTCGAAGACCAGCGCACGTGCCAGGGCGACCCGCTGTTGCTGCCCGCCGGAGAGCTGCCCCGGGCGGCGATCGCCGAATTCGCCGAGTCGCACCATGTCCAGCGCGTTGGCCACCTTGGTCGAGATTTCCTCCTTGCTCATGCCGCGCACTTCCAGCGGGAAGGCCAGGTTCTCGGCCACGCTCATGTGCGGAAACAGCGCATAGTTCTGGAAGACCATGCCGATACCGCGCTTGTGCGGTGGCAAGTCGTTGATGGGGGTACCGTCGAGGAGGATGTCGCCGTGGGTCGGCGTTTCGAAGCCTGCCATCATCATCAGGCAGGTGGTCTTGCCGGAACCGGACGGCCCCAGCAGGGTGACGAACTCGCCGCGCTGGACTTCAAGATTGAAGCCCTTGACCACCAGCGTTTCGCCGTCATAGCTCTTTTGCACATCATTGAAGATCGCGAAGCAGGAGCTGGTCTCCTGCGGCGCGTCGGGCTCAGCAGTCGTGACCATGCGTGGTATCCATACGTGTTGTTGTTATCGTGGAGCATGTGATCGAACAGGCTTAACCGGCCCTGATCGCTGCCCTCAGTCCCATTTGACCCTACGGGGGCAAGCGAGAGGCGACAAGCGCCGCGCTCGCTGAAAAGCGTTGAAATCAGGCTATGCGAAAGTCTACATGTTGAACTACCGTCGCCTGCCATTCGCCGAGGGGCCTCGGCAAGCATCGCCGCTGAATCACCGACGCCACATGGCGCTTCCCCGGTGAGCGCCCACTGAAAAGCCCCCGCTGCACACAAGGCAGCGGGGGCTTTGGGTCTTTCAACTCTGGGTTGCCCGCGGTGGGCAGCCATATCAGAGCCTCTGGGGCTCAGCGGCGGTCAGAACTTGGTAATGACCCACACCGCGTGGATGATCCCCGGCAGGAAACCGAAGCAGGTCAGGATGATGTTGATCCAGAAATGCTTGTTGGCGACACCCACCTGCATGAGAACGCCCAGCGGCGGCAGGATGATGGCCAGAATGATGCGAATGATATCCATGAGTTGCTCCTTGCGATTGTGACAACCGTGACTCCACGGAGGTCATGAATGTTCGGTACTCGTGTTGATCAGTGTCCTTCTTGATCACTGTCCTTCTTGATCACAGTCCTTCTCGATCAGCGTCGGCCTTGTCGACGTCATCGTCGTGCGCAGGGGCGGATCCGCCGGCGCGGGCCTGACGATCGATCTTCTGGGACAGCTTCTCGGAGTCCGCGGCCAGCTGCTCGTGGTAGCGCTCCCAGTCTTCCCAGTCATGCGGCGTCCCGGTGCGGGGCCGATGGCTGCCGGACTCACGTGCACGTGCCCAGGCATGTTCTTCCAGACTCTGAGGCTTGTCCTCCTCCTTGTCCTTGTCCTTGTCGCCGTCCAGGCCGTGCTTCGCCATGTACTCTCGTGCGTTCATCTATTGCCTCGCTTGCCAGACTCGACGCCTGACGATGCTGTGACGTACCCACTACCTATGGCTAACATGGGCAAATATCAAGTCTGTATAACTATTTCCGGCAAAAAAGCCGCTTGCCGGCCAGCACGTTCCTGCCGAGAACAAGGCCATGAGCCAACCCACGCCTGACTGTCAGCATCATCATCAAGAAAAGCTATCGCCTCGCTTGATGCAATCAAATTCACCCGAAAGAGGCTTGCCCCTAGACTGGCTCCAGTTTCGCAAGGCACTGATTTCTCATGCACTCGACAGCGTCATCGAGCCTCAGTCGCCTGCCATCCCCTTTAGATACGTCTCATCGAGACCGGAGCCAATTTCATGCAACTCGAATCACACGAAGGCCAGCAGGTCCCGAACGTCAGCTTCAAGATCCGTCGCGACGGCCGTCTGGTCGAGCGCACCAGCGAGGAGATCTTCTCGGGCCGCAACGTGGTGGTCTTCGCCCTACCGGGCGCTTTCACCCCGACCTGTTCTTCTACTCACCTGCCGCGCTACAACGAGCTGGCCGATCGCTTCTATGCTGTCGGCGTCGACGAGATCGTCTGCCTGTCCGTCAATGACGCCTTCGTCATGCAATCCTGGGGCGAGCATCAGGAAGCCGAGAACCTGAGCCTGATCGCCGACGGCAACGGTGACTTCGCCGCCGGCATGGGCATGCTGGTCGACAAGAGCGACATCGGTTTCGGCAAGCGCAGCTGGCGCTATTCCATGCTGGTACGCAACGGCGTGGTCGAGAAGCAGTTCATCGAGCCGCAGAAGCCGGGCGACCCCTTTGAAGTCTCCGACGCCGATACCATGCTCGACTATCTGGACCCGGACGCCGGCCGTCCCAGCTTCGCTACCCTGTTCAGCAAGCCGGGCTGCCCGTACTGCGCACGTGCGAAGCAGATGCTCGACGAAGCGCGCATCAGCTACGAAGTCATCGAAGTCGGCACCCGCGGCGTGACCTCACGCACCCTGCGCGCCATGACCGGCCAGGCCACCGTGCCGCAGGTCTGGATCGACGGCGAGCATGTCGGCGGCAGCGATGAAGTCGCCCGCTACTTCGGCAGCCTGACCAGCGCTTGAACGCATCACGCTGACAGGCCCCGATAACTTTCTCTTTTCATCACGCGCGGGCCACGCTCGCGCCTGAGACCCCATTGTCAGGTGCGCCGCTGGCGCGCCTTGAGGAGTACGACGTGAACGAACGCCAGGTTGAAGTCGCCATCATCGGTGCAGGCAGTGCCGGTCTGGGCGCCTATCGCGCCGCCAAGGCACACACCGATTCCGTGGTCATGATCGAAGGTGGCCCCTACGGCACCACCTGTGCCCGTGTCGGCTGCATGCCGTCCAAGCTGCTGATCAGTGCGGCCGAAGCCGCGCATCACGCCCGTGACACCACACCGTTCGGCATCAATGTCGAAGGCGAGGTCAAGGTGGATGGCCGCGCCGTGATGGACCGCGTCAAGCGAGAGCGCGACCGCTTCGTCGGCTTCGTGGTCGAGTCCGTGGAAGGCATCCCCTCCCACGACAAGCTGCGCGGCAATGCGCGTTTCGAGACCGCCAACAGCCTGATCATCGGCGACAACGAGACCCGCGTCACCTTCGAGCGTGTCGTGATCGCCACCGGCTCACGCCCCAGCTACCCGGGCTTCTTCGAGAATGCCGGTGACCGCCTGATCATCAACGACAGCGTCTTCGACTGGGACGACCTGCCGGAATCCGTCGCCGTCTTCGGCCCGGGCGTCATCGGGCTGGAGCTGGGCCAGGCGCTCACGCGTCTCGGCGTGCGCATCCGCATGTTCGGTGTCGGCGGTGCCATCGGCCCGCTGCGTGACGAGAAGCTGCGTGCCACTGCCGATCGCGTCTTCAACGAGGAGTTCTATCTCGACCCGGACGCCAAGGTCGAGAAGATCGAACGCGTCGAGGACGAGAACGGTGCCGGTGTCGAGATCACCTTCATCGAGCGTGGCAGCGAAGCGCGTCTCACCGAGCGTTTCGACTACCTGCTCGCGGCCACCGGCCGTCGCCCGAACGTCGATCGCCTCAATATCGAGGCGCTGGGCCTGAAGCTTGATGAGCGCGGCGTGCCGATCTTCAATCGTCACACCCTGCAGACTCGTCTGAGCGACGACACGCCGAGCCATGTCTTCATTGCCGGCGACGCCAACAACGACCTGCCGCTGCTGCACGAAGCCTCCGATGAGGGCCGTATCGCCGGTGACAACGCCGGTCGCTTCCCCGACGTGCGTGCCGGTCAGCGCAAGAGCACCATCGCCGTCGTGTTCAGTGATCCGCAGATGGCCACCATCGGCCTCTCGACCGCCGAGATCGAACAGCGCTACGGTGCCTGCGACTGCTACGCGGTGGGCGAAGTCGACTTCACCGGCCAGGGTCGCTCCCGCGTGATGCGCATGAACAAGGGCATGCTGCGCGTCTATGGCGAGCAAGGCACCGGCCTGCTGCTGGGCGCCGAGATCTTCGGTCCGCGTGCCGAGCACCTCGCCCACCTGCTGGCCTGGTCCCATCAGCAACGCATGACCATCGAGCAGATGCTGGAAATGCCCTTCTATCACCCGGTGATCGAGGAAGGCCTGCGCACCGCGCTGCGTGACCTCAACGCCAACCTGCAGCTGGGACCGGCCATCGTCGAGCGCTGCATGGAATGCGGTCCGGGTGACTGATACCCCCTCAAGGCAACGGGACGCGCAGCTCACGCAGTGATGCCCTATGCTCTGAATAGATGTTGAATGTCGCCGGCAGTCACGAAATTGGCTGCCGGCATTCATCGCACGGCTCCCTCACCGGAGAGTCGAAGAGCAGTGACGCAGGAGATCTGCCCATGAAAGCCACCCAGCTCAAGGTGCCCTCGACCCTTCGCGACATCATGTCCCGCGACTGTTATCGCGTGAAGGCACGCACCAGCATTCTCGAACTCGCCCAGGGCCTGACCCACCACCGTCTGCCCGGCGTGCCGGTCGTGGATGACCTGGACCGCCTGATCGGCTTCATCTCCGAACAGGACATCCTCGGCAAGCTGCTCGACAGCGCCTATCACTGCGGCCAGCATGCCCAGGTCGGCGACCTGATGCGTCACGAAGTCCTCAGCGTCGGCCCGAATGACAGCATCACGGACCTGGCGCAGCACATGAATGGCCAACGTCCCAAGGTCTATCCGGTGGTCGAGCAGGGCCGCCTGATCGGCATGGTCACCCGCCGCGATGTCCTGAGTGCGCTGCTGGTGATGCAGAACGGCTGTTGAGACAGTTCATCCATCAAGAAACTGCTTAGAAGCCAGTCCTAACGTACAGAGCCCCCAGCGGTCATCACCGCTGGGGGCTCTGTACGTTAGGACTGAGAAAACCGAGTGCATCGAGAGCGCCTTCAGCATGCTTGCACCAGCAGGCCAATGTCTCAAAGATTACCCAATGGCTAATCAATCTCTGCCGCCAGCCTGACATCCAACAATTTACGCGCCGCAACCCGAGGCGGTGACAGTCGCTGGAAAGCGCTGTACCGCGCCCCTGCCACCAAGACCTATGGTCACAATGAAAGTCGCTGAAAGCTTGGGGAAATTCGAACGTCCCCAGGCGAAAACCTGCCAAAGCCCGCGTATTTCAGGCATAAAAAAATCCGCCAGGAAAACCGTGGCGGACCAAAGAACAGTTAAAGCCAGACATAACATCGCGATAACATCATGTCCTTGCTTACTATGACTGCACCTTTTGCATTTCTATCCCGACGGTCGCCAAAAAATTCGGCCTTTTTTGTCACTGACCTTTACGGAATGTGAAAGCTGGGCTACGTGCGTTGCCAGTGGAAGACGCGCTAACCTGTGATCTGACCTGATCGCTGGATCGAGCCCCCACAAGGACACCGCATGTCTGCCACGCCCCATGACCTCCACGCCCTGACGCTGCGTCACCCGGAAATCGCCAGCCTGATGGCCGGCCGCGAAATCGGCTGGCTCAACCCTGAACGCGTCGCGACCGCCAAGGCGCTCGCCTCACCGACGCTGCAGGCAAGTGGCGTGGGGACCCAGGACATCGAGGATGCCGACGCACGCCTAATGCGTTTCGCTCCCTGGATTGCCGAAGCCTTCCCCGAGACCGCCGCCGCGTCAGGGCGCATCGAATCGCCGCTGGTGGCAGCGCCCGGCTTGCAGCAGGCGCTGAGCGGCATAGCCTCGACCGCATCTCCCCTCAGCGCAGCCGAATCCCCGCTGCCCGGCCGCCTGATGATCAAGTGCGACAACGCCCTGCCCATCTCGGGTTCGATCAAGGCACGTGGTGGCATCCACGAGGTGCTCAAGCATGCCGAGCGTCTCGCCGTTGACGCAGGGCTTGTGCGTCTTGATGACGACTATCGCGCCTTCGAACACCCCGCGATTCAGGCACTGCTGGCCAACCAGCGGATACTGGTGGGCTCCACCGGCAACCTGGGACTCAGCATCGGGATCATGAGTGCCCGACTCGGCTTTCGCGTCACCGTCCACATGTCGGCGGATGCCAAGCAGTGGAAGAAGGATCTACTGCGCTCGCGTGGCGCAGAGGTCGTGGAGCACAGCGGCGATTACAGCAAGGCGGTCGAGGCTGGACGCCGGGAGGCGCAGCAGCCAGACGCCCACTTCATCGATGATGAAAGCTCGCGGGATCTGTTCATGGGCTACGCCACGGCAGCCAGCCGCCTCGCGCGGCAGCTCGAGGATCAGGGGATTGCCGTGGATGCCCGCCATCCGCTGTGCGTCTACCTGCCCTGTGGCGTCGGCGGCGGCCCGGGCGGCGTGGCCTACGGCCTCAAGCAGGTCTTCGGTGACGCCGTGCACTGCTTCTTCGCCGAGCCGGTCAATTCCCCCTGCATGCTGCTGGGCATGTTGACCGGGAAGCATGACGGCATCGCGGTGGAGGATATCGGACTGGACAATCGCACCTGTGCCGATGGCCTGGCGGTGGGGCGCGCCTCGGCCTTCGTCGGGCAGGTGATGGCACCGCTGCTCAGTGGCATCTACACCCTGTCGGATGACAGCATGCTCGAATGGCTGGCGCTGGCGCATGACAGCGAAGGGCTCAAGCTTGAGCCATCGGCGCTGGCCGGGGTGCCCGGCATCCACCACGTGCTGCGCAATGACGCTCCCGAGTGGCACGCCTGGCGAGCGGCTGTCGGGCTGGATGACGGCGAAGTACAGGCCAACACCACCCATGTCATATGGGCCACCGGCGGCAGCATGGTGCCCGATGAGATCTGGCAGGCCGACTATCAGCGTGGCAAGGCGTTGCTGGCGACTGCCGGCAGATCAAGCGATGAACGCCTGCCATAACCACACGCTCGTCAGGGTCAGCCCGATCACGCCCAGTGGGCGTGAATAGCGTTGCCAGAGGGCCATCGCCTGATCCTCGACCAGTGCCACCAGGGCCGCCAGTCCGAAATAGCGCACTCCGCGCCCGACCAGTGCCGCCAGCAGGAACAGCCCGACCGGATACCCGCTGGCACCGGCGACCAGCATGGCGCTCTGAAAGGGAATCGGCACGATGCCGATCAGCATGATGGCGAGGAAGCCCTGCTCGCTGAAGCGCTGCTGGAAGGCTTCGAAGGCCTGCTGACCGCCGAAGAAGCTGATCAACCCATCGCCCCACGCCGCCAGTGCATAGGCCCCGAGATAGAACCCCAGCAGCGCCGCGGTGAGGTTGCCGGCCAATGCCACCGCGGCCACTCGCCAGCGGCGCTCGGGATGGCGCAGCATCCACGGGATCAGGATGACCTCGATGGGAATCGGGATCAAAAGGGTTTCCAGCATCGAGGCGATGAACAGCCACAGCATGGCGTGGCGGGATTGATTGAGGCGGTCGAGCCAATCACTCGCGGAAGAGAGTTTCCACATGAAGGCAGCACGTTGTCCTGGATGATGAGCTGACCACTTTGCCTTGAGTCCGCCCCGCTTGCCAGCCTGGCCACACGCCTGACCTCGAAGCCTGTTCTCAAGGCCAGCTCTCAAACCCTGCGCGCTACTCGAAGCCTTCCAGACGCATGGCAGAGCGGATGAGCCGCTCATCTTCCGCTTCCAGCTCACGCAGACTGTCGCGAATGCCGTGCAGGTGGTCCAGCGCCGCTCTTTCGGCAGCGTCCGGCTGCTGGTCCATCACCGCACGATAGATGGCCGTGTGCTGAGCATTGATCTGGCCGCGGGGAATCGGCCGATGGTAGAGATTGCGCAGCGAGGCGAACACCGAGCTGAGCAGCAGGTCATTGATGCCCTTGAGCGTATGCACCAGCACCGGATTGTGGGATGCCTCACAGATGGCGTGGTGAAAGGCGTGGTCGTGACGCGCCAGCTGCTGGGCATCCGGCAGCGCCTCATCGCCCTGCGCTGAGGACGGAAAGTCCGGCGGATACTCGCGCACGCAGGCCGCCATTGCCTCGTAATGACGCCGGATCAGTACTCTATCCGCCGGCGTGCCACGCTGGGCGGCCAGTCGCGCCGACTGCCCTTCCAGCAAAGCCCGCACTTCCAGCAGGTCATACAGGGTGCGCGGCTGATCCCGAAACAGGTGCATCAGCGGGCTGATATCGCCGCTCGGCAACAGCGCCGCGACGCTCGATCCCTTGCCGTGGCGCGTCTCGATGATGCCCTTGCCACGCAACAGCCTGAGACCTTCGCGCAGCGAGGCCCGCGAGATGCCCAGTCGTTCACATAGCCGGCGCTCCGAGGGAATCATCTGCCCGGGCTTGAGCACGCCGTCCAGAATCAATTGCTCCAGACGCGCCGCTGCCTGATCCGCAGCGCGCGGGTCCGCGCCTGACTCGGCGATGGTTCGCAGCATCCTGCCCCTCCCCTTTTGCTCGACCTTTGTGTGCCGCCTTGATCAACCCGCCGGCGGCGCGTCATTGACTCATTGCCGGCGCCTGGCGATTTCCGACTGGTCAGACCTGTCGATCATCGGGCGCAAAGCCACCTGATGGCAGCAGACGTGAGGCCAGTAAAGCGTGGTTTTCCTTGCGCAAACACTAGACGAATGTCTGGTCAGACCACTGATGTGAGGCATGGACAAGGCCGGGGAGGCAGGCCAGATTGTGTGCAGATCAGGTGCGGCGGAATCGACAGGCGACTCGTTCGAACCCCGCACCAGCCGACAGTAACGACAGACAGCGCCAGCAGACAGAAACGACAGACAGCAGCCGCGCAGACCCCAACCTCCCGGGAGGCAGTGCATGAATATCCTCTATGACCCGACGCTGGATGGGCCGCTGGCCCAGCACGACAAGGGCCAGGTGCTGGCACATCTCACCACCCTGCTGCCGGACCTGACGCTGCTGCACCGCGAGGAGGATCTGCACCCCTTCGAATGTGATGGCCTGTCCGCCTATCGTGTCATGCCGATGCTGGTCGCCCTGCCGGAGCGGGTCGAGCAGGTCGCCGCCCTGCTGCGTGAATGTCATGCGCTGGGCGTGCCGGTGGTGACACGTGGCGCCGGCACCGGGCTATCCGGCGGTGCCTTGCCGCTGGCGCAAGGCGTGCTGCTGGTGATGTCGCGCATGGCACGGATTCTCGAGATCGACCCTGACGCCCGCACCGCGCGCCTGCAGCCCGGGGTGCGCAATCTCGCCATTTCCGAGGCCGCCGCGCCCTTCGGGCTCTACTACGCGCCGGACCCCTCCTCGCAGATCGCCTGCTCCATCGGCGGCAACGTGGCCGAGAATGCCGGTGGCGTGCACTGCCTCAAGTACGGCCTCACCGTGCACAACCTGCTCAAGCTCGAGATGCTGACCATCGAAGGCGAGGCGATGACGATCGGCGCCGATAGCCTCGACTCGCCCGGGCTGGATATGCTGGCGCTGATGACCGGCTCCGAAGGCATGCTGGGGGTGGTCACGGAAGTCACGGTGCGCCTGCTGCCCAGGCCCGAGACCGCCAAGGTGCTGATGGCGAGCTTCGCCGATATCGACAAGGCCGGCCGCGCGGTGGGCGACATCATCGCCTGCGGCATCATCCCCGGCGGGCTCGAGATGATGGACAACCTGGCGATCCGCGCCGCCGAGGACTTCATCCACGCGGGCTATCCGGTCGATGCCGCCGCCATTCTGCTCTGCGAGCTGGACGGCGCCGAGGCCGATGTCATCGATGACTGCGCGCGAGTCCGTGAGGTGCTGGAGCGCGCCGGCGCCACCGAGATCCGCCAGGCACAGGATGAGGCCGAACGCGCGCGCTTCTGGGCCGGGCGCAAGAATGCCTTCCCCGCCGTGGGTCGCATGTCGCCCGATTATTACTGCATGGATGGCACCATCCCGCGCCGCGAACTGCCCGCCGTGCTCAACGGTATCGCCGAACTCTCGCGCCAATCGGGGCTCGCGGTGGCCAATGTCTTCCATGCCGGTGACGGCAACATGCACCCGCTGATCCTGTTCGATGCCAACAAGCCCGGGGAGCTTGAGCTGGCCGAGGAGGTCGGCGGCAGGATTCTGGAACTGTGCGTGGCCGCCGGCGGCAGCATCACCGGCGAACATGGCGTGGGCCGCGAGAAGATCAACCAGATGTGCGCGCAGTTCAATCACGAGGAGATCAGCGTCTTCCATGCCGTGAAGGCTGCCTTCGACCCCACCGGGCTGCTCAATCCCGGCAAGAACATCCCGACGCTGGCGCGCTGTGCCGAATTCGGTGCCATGCATGTGCATCACAACCAGCTGCCACATCCGGAGCTTCCGCGTTTCTAGACAGCTGCCGCATTTCTGGACAGCTTCCGCGTTTCTGGACAGCTTGCGCGCGTCTGGACGGTTTTCTCGGTTATGGACAGCTCTTGAATTCGCCGCCACCAGACCTTCTGCCACCTGATTTTCGCCACTTCATAGCCACTTCATAGAGATATGCCATGCCAGAGCCAGATGATTCGCTCCAGGATCAGGTGCCAAGCCATGCCGAGTGCGCCACACCTGCCGCCAGCCAGCACACGCAGGAACAGGATGCCAGTGAGGCACTTTGCGAGCAGGTCCGCGCCGCCCATGAGGCGAGACGCCCGCTGCGCATCGCCGGCAGTGGCAGCAAGACCTTTCTCGGGCGTAATGTCGAGGCCGAAGGTGTCCTGGACATGCACACGCACCACGGCATCACCCACTACGATCCCTTGGAGCTGATGGTCTCGGTACGTGCCGGCACCCCGCTGGCGACGCTGGAAGCCGTGCTCGCCGAGCAAGGTCAGCATCTGAGCTGCGAGCCGCCCCACTTCGGCCCCGAAGCGACCGTCGGCGGCACTCTCGCCTCTGGACTCAGCGGCCCACGCCGCCCCTGGAGCGGCAGCCTGCGCGACCTGGTGCTGGGCACGCGCATCATCAGCGCCGACGGCAAGGCGCTGCGCTTCGGCGGCGAAGTGATGAAGAACGTAGCGGGCTACGACCTCTCGCGCCTGATGTGCGGTGCCCAGGGCACGCTGGGCGTGATCAGCGAAGTCTCGCTCAAGGTGATGCCGCGACCGGTGGCGAGCGAATCGCTGTGCCTGGAGCTAAGTTTCGCCGAGGCGCTGACTCGCCTGGATGCCTGGGGGCGCACGCCGCTGCCGGTCACAGCGACCAGCTGGCATGACGGTCGCCTCACCCTGCGCCTGGAAGGGGGCGAGCGTTCGGTCCAGGCCGGGCGCGAGCAATTGGGCGGCGAGGTGTTGATGCCTGACCAGGCATCGGCGCAATGGACCGAGTTGCGTGAGCACCGCCTGCCCTTCTTCACCGCGCGCGCGCCACATCAGGCCCTGTGGCGACTGTCCTTGCCGCTGGCACTGGATCACGTCGAATGGCAAGCCGCCGTCAGCGAGCTGCTGGGTCATCTTGAGGACGCCGACCTGCTGTGTGACTGGGCGGGCGCCCAGCGCTGGCTTTACAGCGACGCCCCCGCTGACAGGGTTCGCTCGCTGGCCAGCCGGCTGGGTGGCCATGCCATCTGCTACACCCCGGGAGCCGTCGCTGCCGAGGACAGTCCACTGATGCCACTGGCCGCCATCAATGCCCGCTATCACCTCCAGCTCAAGCAGCAGCTGGATCCTCACGGCATCCTCAATCCCGGTCGTCTATATGCCGAGATGTGATTCACTTCATGACGGGAGACGCACCTGAATGCAGACCCACTTCAGTGACGCCGCACTTGCCAGGCCGCACATCCAGCGAGCCGACAAGGTTCTGCGCAGCTGTGTGCATTGCGGCTTCTGCAATGCCACCTGCCCGACCTATCAGCTGCTGGGCGATGAGCGCGATGGACCGCGTGGACGCATCTATCTGATCAAGCAGCTGCTGGAAAGCGACCCCGAAAGTCCCGACGAGGCAGTTCGCGAGCAGGCAACGCAGATCACCCGCGAGACACAGCAGCATCTGGATCGCTGCCTGAGCTGTCGCAGCTGCGAGACCACCTGCCCGTCAGGCGTGCAATATCACACCCTGCTGGATATCGGCCGTCAGGAACTGGAACGGCGTGTCGGACGCCCCTGGCGTGAGCGCCTGCTGCGCGCCGGGCTGCGCCATGCGCTGGTCGAGCCTGCTCGCTTCAAGGCCTTGCTGGCACTCGGGGTGCGCTTCCGCCCGCTCGCGCCGGGCGCGCTGGCCGACAAGATCCCGCTGGCCCGCGAGCACGACCGTCACGCTGAGCACCCGGCCGTCCCCGTCACCGCGACGCCTTCTGATCAGGCGCTTTCGCGCCAGGTGCTGATGCTGGAGGGCTGCGTGCAACCGGGCCTGGCTCCCAACATCAACGCCGCCACCGCCCGCGTGCTGGCGCGCTTCGACATCGGCGTCACGCCGATCCGCGAGGCCGGCTGCTGCGGCGCCATCGACTATCATCTCAACGCCCAGCAGGCCGGTCGCACGCGCATGCGTGCCAACATCGATGCCTGGTGGCCGGCCATCGAGGCGGGCGCGGAGGCGATCGTGCAGACCGCCAGTGGCTGCGGCGCCTTCGTCAAGGAATATGGCGAGATGCTGGCCGATGACCCGGACTATGCTGAGCGCGCCGCGCGCGTCAGTGCCCTGGCGCGTGACATCGTCGAGGTGCTCGGTGAGGAGATCGCCCGCGATGACCGACCGACACTTTCCGCCGCCTCCCCCGACCCGCAGCCGCTGGCCTTCCACTGCCCGTGCACCCTGCAACATGCCCAGGGTCTGGGCGGTGAAGTGGAGAAGATATTGCGCGCGCTGGGCTTCACCCTGACCCCGGTCGCCGAGGGGCATCTGTGCTGCGGTTCCGCCGGCACCTACTCGATCACGCAACCGGAGTTGTCACGCCAGCTGCGAGACCGCAAGCTTGAGGCGCTGGAGGCCAACGGGCCTGCGCGCATCGCCACTGCCAACATCGGCTGTCAGACGCATCTCTCGAGCGCCGGACGCACGCCGGTAAGTCACTGGATCGAACTGGTGGATGACGCCCTGCCCGAGACGCTGCCGCAGGTATGACGATTCACCGTTACTGTTACTCTTGCTGTCACTCTCACTCACTCGCACCACTTGCCAAGGAAGCCCGATGATCACTCGCCACGTACTGACCCTCGCTGACGTCAATCAGATGCTGGACGCCGCCCAGAAGGAAGCCGAGACCAACGGCTGGGCCGTTTCCATCGCCGTTGCCGACGATGGCGGCCACCCGCTGGGCCTGCGTCGCCTGGACGACACGCCGGCGATGACCGGTTACTTCGCCCAGCAAAAGGCCAAGAGCGCTGCCCTGGGGCGCCGCGAGACCCAGCTGTTCGAGGACTCCATCAACGGCGGACGCACCGCCTTCCTGTCAGCGCCGCAGCTGGAAGGCATGCTGGGCGGCGGCGTGCCGGTGATGGTCGAGGGCCAGATCGCCGGCAGCATCGGCGTGTCCGGCGTCAAGCCGGAGCAGGATGCCCAGATCGCCAAGGCCGGGGTCGCCGCACTGGGTCTCTGAGACCCCGCCAGCCTGGTCAAGAGGCCTCACCGGTCTGAATAAAAGGCGATTAAAAAGACCGCCGCGCCCATCAGGGCACGGCGGTCTTTTTGCATACGCCACTCTTGCGTCTGTGCCTTTCGGTCACGCACTGCGAGGTGGCATGGCGGCTTCCACCGCCGCCATGAAGGCGCGCAGCTTGCCCGACTGCGGCAGGCGCTGGGGATAGAGCATGTAGATGCTGTTGGGCTCGCCCTCCTCGTGCGCCAGCAGACGCACCAGACGCCCCTCGGCCAGCTCACGATCCACCAGGTAATGAGCGACCCGGATGATGCCGGCGTGATCCAGCGCCTGCTGCTTGAGCAGACGATGATCATTGATCGCCAGTCCGCCAGCGGGGCTTATCTCACCACTGGCCAGCGGCCAGCCGGATTGCCCGGCCCAGCGGTGGCAACGGTGGTCGGCAAGTGCTGCGGCCGTGTGCGGGGTGCCCTGCGCCGCAAGGTACTCGGGCGAGGCACAGCAACAGTGGACGTAATCCAGCAGGCGCCGCGCGATCAGGTTGTCCGGTGGCGTGCGCGTGGCGCGAAACGCCACGTCAAACGGTTCGCGCGTCAGATCATGACTCTCGTAACTGACATCCAGACGCAGCTCGACCGCCGGGTGGCGGGTCTGGAAGTCATTGCAGACCCCGATCAGATAGCGCTCGGCAAACAGCACCGGCGCCGTGATGCGCAATACGCCGCTGAACCCCTGTCGTGGGTGATCCCTCCCATGCTCGAGGTCGTGCTCGAGGTCACGCTCCAGTGCCAGCAGCTCGCTGCGCACGCCTTGCATGCGCTGGCGGATACGCTCGCCCTCCTCGGTCAGGCGCACCGCCCTCGTGGTGCGAATCAGCAAGGGGGCCCCGATATCGTGCTCAAGCCGCCGCACCTGCTCGGAGAGATGGGCGCGCGAGATGCCCAGCACCCTGGCCGCCTGCGTGAAGCTGAGCGATTCCGCCACCTGAGCGAACAACATCAGGCGCTCTACCTGCTTGTGATGCTGCATCCAGCCTGCTCCTCATGCCAGCTACCCTAGATTTCAGTGATCGAGCCTGCCACAGCATTGTACGTTCTGGCGAACAATCTATTCGTTCGCATGTGCTTATCAGACCGACAGACGCGACCTAGACTGAAGGTGTCATCCGAGGTCATTTCCTCCCTGAGACATCCCCGCCTTCACTCGCGAAAGGACTCCGCCATGCGCTATACCCCGGCTGAAGATCGCTACGAACGCATGCAATACCAGCGCTGCGGCAAGAGCGGCCTCAAACTGCCTCGCCTGTCACTGGGGCTTTGGCACAACTTCGGCAACAACGCCCATGAAGACAATGCGCGTGCCATCTGCCACACCGCCTTCGATCTGGGCATCACCCACTTTGATCTGGCCAACAACTACGGGCCGCCCCCGGGCAGCGCCGAGGAAATGTTCGGCCGCATGCTCAAGCGCGACTTCGCCGGCTATCGCGATGAGATGGTGATCTCCACCAAGGCGGGCTATCACATGTGGCCTGGCCCCTACGGCGAATGGGGCAGCCGCAAGTACCTGCTCTCGAGTCTGGATCAGAGCCTCAAGCGCATGGATCTCGATTACGTCGACATCTTCTACTCGCACCGCTTCGACCCCGACACGCCGCTGGAAGAGACGATGGGGGCGCTGGACAGCGCCGTGCGTTCCGGCAAGGCGCTCTATGCGGGCATCTCCTCCTACAATGCCCAGCGCACCCGTGAAGCGGCCGCCATCCTGCGCGAGCTGGGCACGCCGTGCATCATCCATCAGCCCAGCTACTCGATGATCAATCGCTGGATCGAGGAAGACGGCCTGCTCGACACTCTCGATGACGAGGGCATCGGCTCCATCGTGTTCTCACCGCTGGCCCAGGGCGTGCTGACCGACAAGTATCTGGGCGGCGTGCCACAGGACAGCCGTCTGGCACGTGGCGGGGCGATCAAGGAAGACCACCTCACCGAGGACAACCTGGAGCGGGTGCGCGCCCTCAATGCCATCGCCGAGCGGCGTGGCCAGTCGCTGGCGCAGATGGCGCTCGCCTGGGCACTGCGCGGCAACCGCGTCACCACCGCACTGATCGGCGCCAGCCGTCCGCAGCAGGTCAGTGATTGCGTCAAGGCGCTGGATCACCTCGACTTCACCCAGGCCGAACTCGACGAGATCGACCGCTACGCCGTCGATGGCGGCGTCAATCTATGGGCGCGCTCGTCCAATGCCTAAGCTCGTGCATAAGCTCGCATTCAAGTTCTCGCTCAAGCACGCAATATAGAGCCTGATAGCGTACGAGAGCCTGATAGCGTACGTATGAGCTGAGACTGATACAGTGAAGTGCCTGAAACACATCGCCCCCGCCGAGTGAGTCTCGACGGGGGCGATGTTGTCTGGCTTGAAGCGCTGATGGCAGGAATTCAGCCGCCGGTGGGAATGTTGTGCTCGCTGGCCAGCAGCGCGCGGTAATCGGCATAGCCCTTGCGGTAGGCGGCCACTCCCTCGGGCTGGGGCTGGGTGTGGGTCGTCAGGTCCAGCGCCACCAGCCGATCACACAGCGCCTTCAGCGTCTCGCTGCGTTGCCCCTCTCCCTGCGCGTCCCGCTGGCGCAGACACCAGCCGGCCTGAATGGCGGCGCCCAATGCGGCGGCCTCGGTCACCTGCGGGCAGACCACCTCGAGGTCGAGAATGTCCGCCAGCATCTGACGCCACAGCGGGCTCTTGGCACCTCCCCCCACCAGCCGAATCTGGCGCGCCGCACTGCCCAGCGGCCCCATGCACTCAAGCGCGTAGCACAGGCCGTAGCTTGCGCCTTCCATGGTCGCGCGGCACAGGTTGGCCGGGGTGGTGTTGCGGCTGTCCAGCCCATGGAAACTGGCCTGGGCACGCGGCAGCATCGGCACGCGCTCGCCATTGAAGAACGGCAGGATCTGCACGCCCTCGGCCCAGGGAGGCGCGCTTGCCACCTGCGCGGAGAAGGTATCGATGTCGAAGCCGAACATCTCGCGCACCCGCGTGGTGGCAGAGGTGACATTCATGGTGCACACCAGCGGCAACCAGCCGCCATCGCTGGCGCTGAAGGCAGCCACCTGAGGGTCACAGCCCTCGGGATACTGAGCTGACCACGCGCATACCGTGCCGGAGGTGCCCATGCTCAGCGTGACGCGCCCCGGCGCGATGTTGCCGGTGCCGATGGCACTCATCATGTTGTCGCCGCCACCACTGGAGACGATGACGTCGTCACGTAGCCCGAAGCGCGCGGCGATCTCGGGCCGGATATGCCCGGCGGGCTCATGGGATTCGATGAGTCTGGGCAACACGCGCTGCGCGTCCAGTTCCGGGGCGATCTGCGCGAAGACATCCTGATGCCAGCAGCGGCGCCGGGTATCGAAATAGCCGGTGCCCGAGGCGTCGCCATATTCGGCGACATGCTCCCCGGTCAGCCAGAAATTGAGATAGTCATGCGGCAGCAGGATGCTGGCGATGCGCTGATAGCGCTCGGGATGCTGTTCACGCAGCCAGGCGAGCTTGGAGGCGGTGTAACCGGTCTGTAGCACTAGTCCCAATGCCTCCAGACAGCCCGCCTCTCCGCCCAGCGCCTCGATCAAGGCGGCGTTATGCTCGCGGGTCTCGGTATCACACCACAGCTTGGCCGGATAAAGGGGCACGCCCGCCTCATCCAGCACCACCATGCCATGCTGCTGACCGGACACGCCGATTGCCTCGATGCGCCGCGGGTCCAGCCGCGAGGTGGTCAGTGCCTCATCGAAGGCACCTTCCAGCGCGGCGACCCAGTCGAGCGGGTCCTGCTCACGGCGTCCGTTGGCCCCTTCCTGCAGCGCATGACTGCACTGGCCCTGGGCCACGATCCGCCCGGAGTCCGGGTCGAGAATCACCACCTTGGTGCTCTGGGTTCCACAGTCAACGCCGACCCACATGCGGCTCTCCTTGCCATCCATCATTCAGCTGTCATCCGCGTCGGGGCCGATGGGGTCGTTCGCCAGACGCCAGCGCCAGTCGGCGTTGAGCGAGTCCTGCTTGATCAGATGCGCATTGAGCATGTCCTTGTGATGGGTACGCTCATGGGCACCCCGCGCATCCTGGCCCATCTCGCGCCAGCGATGCAGCAGGCGCGGCACCAGCACCTCATCCTCGATGTCCAGGAAGATGCGGATGTCGAACAATTCCAGCAACGCATCCCAGGGCGCGTGGCGCAGCAGCAGATAGTTGCCCTCGACCAGCACGATGCGATGACGGGGCTCGACCACGCGGCCTCCGGCACGCGCCAGATCCAGCGGGCGGTCGAACACCGGCACGGCCACCGGACCATCATCGGCGCGCACCCTGACGAGATCATGATAGAGCCCGCGCGCATCGAAGGTCTCCGGAGCGCCCTTGACATAGAGCAGCCCCAGAGGGGCCAGCACGGCGTTGTCGTAGTGATAGCCATCCATCGGCACCACCACGGCGATGCAGGGTTCCAGCGCGTTGAGGGTCTCGCACAGGGATTCCGACAGCGTCGACTTGCCCGCCGCCGGCGGGCCGGCGAGGGCCACGATGGTACGTGTGCGCTGACTGGAGGCATGTTCCGCCAGCACACGGCTGGCCATGTCGTCCAGTGAGGGCGACATGTGGGCCAGGCGAGAATCGGGTAAAGATGTCACGTGACTACCTCATTCATGGATGCACACCGCTTGCAGCAGGACGGAAGGTGTCTTTCATCCTTAGCTCATCCAGTTGCCACCGTCGACATTGAGTGTCTGGGCGACGACGAAATCGCTGTCTTCACAGGCCAGGAATACCGCGGCGCCGGCGTGGTCATCCGGCAGTCCCATGCGCCCATAGGGCACGGCCTCCCCGACCAGCCGCTTCTTCTCTCCCAGCGGGCGCTGTTCGTGATGGGCAAACAGCGCATCGACCTGATCCCACATCGGCGTATCCACCACGCCCGGCGCGATGCCATTGACATTGATGCCATGGCGGATGAGATCAAGTCCGCAGGACTGGGTGAGACTGATCACGGCCGCCTTGGAGGCGCAATAGGCGCTGACCAGCGCCTCACCCCGCCGCCCTGCCTGCGAGGCCATGTTGATGATCTTGCCGCCCTGCCCGCGCTCGACCATCGTTCTGGCCACCGCCTGCAGGGTGAAGAACAGCCCTTCGACATTGACCGCCAGCTGGTGGCGCAACATGCCTTCGCTGACCTCAAGCACCGGCGCCATGGCGAAGACGGCCGCATTGTTGACCAGAATGTCGATCGGGCCCAGCTGGGCCTGCACGCACTCCAGCATGCTCTGACGCGAGACGCTGGAGGTCACGTCCAGCGTCACCGCCAGCACCCGCGCCTGCGGCCCGGCCTGTGCACGCAGTCGCTTCGCGGCACGCTCGGCCGCCTCGCCATTGATGTCCGCCAATGCCACATAGGCACCTTCCGCGACATACCGGGTGGCGATGGCCAGGCCGATACCGCCTGCAGCGCCGGTGACCACCGCCACCTTGCCGGCGAGCCGGGCGCTGCGCGGCGAGGTCAGCGGCTCACTATTATTGGCCGACTCGGATAGCGTCTGCATGTTGTCACCCCCTGACGGTGCTCATGTGGCGCTCAGGTCGCTGGCCTGACCGATACGCAGCTGACTGATCAGACCACTGACCTCCTCCATGCTCGCACGGCTCTGCCAGGCACCCGCCTCCAGCTGACGCTGGGCGTGGCCCGGCGGAATGTGCCCGGCGCCGGTGAAGCCGATCACGCGCAGACCAGCCGCGACCGCCGCGCTGACGCCGGCGAGGCTATCCTCGATCACCACGCACTCCAGGGCATCGCGCCCCAGCTGACGCAGCGCCAGCTGATAGACGTCCGGCGCGGGCTTGGGGCGCGCGACCTGCTCGGCCGTGAAGAGCGGCACCGAGCCCAGCCAGCGATCCAGACCGGTAGCGGCCAGCGAGGCACGCACTCGCCGCTCGGCACTGTTGGAGACGATCGCCACGGCCACGCCATTCGCCAACAGCCCGCCAAGCAGTTCCGCCATGCCGCTGATGGGCGCAAGTTCCTTTGCCAGACGTGACTCGATGGCGTGGTCGATGCGCTCCATCGCCTGCGGCGGCAGCGTGTGTGCGCTCATGGCCTCCAGATGCCCCAGGATGGCCTCGGTGGTCATGCCCAGCGCCGCGCGCAGCTCGGCCTCGGTGTCGAGATCCGGCAGCCACTCACCCAGCTGACGCGACAGCTCCTCCTCGGCCAGCACTTCGCTGTCCACCAGCACGCCATCACAATCGAAGATCACCTGCTGCAAGGGTGTAATCATCTCATCATCCTCTCTGGCTTCCCGATTCGCGGCTGCCCGATTCATGCGCGGGCTTCCTGTGCGGCGCTGGCACTGGACAGGGAATTGTCCTGACGCGTCAGGCTGGTCAGCGGGTGACGGTTGAGATTCTGCAGCGCCAGCCCTTCACGGGTGAAGAGGTGCGCCCGCTCGGTATCGAAGCCGTAGCGGATGCTGTCACCCACGCGGCTGTTGACGTCGCCATCCGCCATCAGGATCCAGCCGCTGTCGGACTGCTCGTCGGACTTGAGGCCGCCGATCGGCGTGTCGCCGGAACCATCCGGAGTCGCCAGGTACAGGGAGGTCACCCCGCCCAGACGCTCGATGACCTGAACCTGGCCGCTGAACGGGCCTTGCGCGTCCAGCATCAGATGCTCGGGGCGCACGCCCAGCGTCAGGCTGTCGCCGACGATGACCGAGGCGCCATCTTCGGTCTGGCTCACCACCGGGATCAGGCGCTCGCTGCCATCAGGCAGGCGCACCGTGACACCCTCGCCGGCCACGCCAGTGACGGTGATGTCGAGGAAGTTCATCTTCGGCGAGCCGATGAAGCCGGCCACGAAGCGATTGCGCGGGTGATGGTAGAGCTCCATCGGCGAGCCGACCTGCTCGACCACGCCGCCCTGCAGCACGACGATCTTGTCGGCCATGGTCATGGCTTCGACCTGGTCGTGGGTCACGTAGATCATGGTCGCCTTGAGCTCGGCATGCAGGCGCGCCAACTCGATACGCATCTGCACCCGCAGCGCGGCGTCCAGGTTGGAGAGCGGCTCATCGAACAGGAAGATGCTCGGGTTGCGCACGATGGCGCGGCCGATGGCGACACGCTGACGCTGACCACCGGAGAGTGCCTTGGGCTTGCGGTCCAGCAGCGGCCCGAGCTGCAGCACCTCGGCGGCGGCATTGACCTTCTCGGCGCGCTCTTCCTTGGAGACGCCGGCGAGCTTGAGGCTGAAGCCCATGTTCTCGCCCACCGTCATGTGCGGATAGAGCGCGTAGCTCTGGAACACCATCGCCAGGCCGCGCTCGGCCGGGCCGATATCGTTCATGCGCTTGCCATCGATCAGGATGTCACCGGAGGTTGCATTCTCGAGACCGGCGATCATGCGCATCAGCGTGGACTTGCCGCAACCGGACGGGCCGACGAAGACCACGAATTCCTGGTCCTTCACTTCCAGATCGACTCCCTTGATGACCTGGGTGGTGGAGGCGCTGGCGCCGCTGCCGGAGGTGAATTCCTTGACGATGTTCTTGAGCGTGAGTGTGGACATGGGAAGTTTCCTTATCCGCACCTGCCCGAGGGCAGGTGATGGCAAATTTGGGTGGCATGGCAAGGGTGCAACATGCGTGTGGCTCTCGGCCGCCTGCGCTGATCTGCTATCAGTCAATGTTCATCAGGCAATGTTCATCAGCCAATGTGACGCAGGCGGCGTACCTCTCTGTGGCTTATGCGTCTTGCGTGTGCGTCTTGCGTGTCTCTGGCTGGCGCGGATTACTTGACGGCGCCGAAGGTCAGGCCGCGTACCATCTGCTTCTGGGTCATCCAGCCGAAGATCAGGATCGGCGCGATGGCGAGCGTGGAAGCCGCGGAAAGCTTGGCCCAGAACAGTCCTTCAGGACTGGAGAAGGACGCGATGTAGGCGGTCAGCGGTGCGGCGTTGGAGGTGGTCAGGTTCAGGCTCCAGAACGCCTCGTTCCAGCTCAGGATCACGCACAGCAGACCGGTGGAAGCGATGCCCGGCAGGGTCAGCGGCAGCAGCAGGTGGAAGATCTCCTGCAGGGTGCTGGCGCCATCCATGCGCCCGGCTTCGAGGATGTCCTTGGGAATGTCCTTGAAGAAGGTGTAGAGCATCCAGACCACGATCGGCAGGTTCATCAGCATGTAGATGATGATCAGGCCGGTACGGCTATCCAGCAGGCCCAGATCGCGGAAGATCAGGTAGACCGGCAGCAGCACGCCCACGGACGGCAGCATCTTGGTCGACAGCATCCACAGCAGTGTCCCCTGGGTACGCTTGGTGGGCAGGAAGGCCATCGAGTAGGCGGACGGAATCGCGATCAGCAGCGCCAGCAGCGTTGCCCCGAGCGAGATCACCACACTGTTGAGGGCGTACTTGAAGTAGTCCGCACGTGCCTGGATCTCGATATAGCCCTCGACGCTGGGCGTGAAGAACAGGCTCGGCGGCGTGGCGATCGCCTCGGCCTCGGTCTTGAAGCTGGTGAGGATCATCCAGAAGATCGGGAAGAACATCACCAGCGCGATGGTCCAGGCCACCAGGGTCAGGACAAGCTTCTTGTTGATCACGCTGCGGCGCGCGCGACTGGCGCTGACGGCAGCGCTGGCGGCGGCCACGGAATTGGAAGTTGAAGTCGACATCATTGAGTCTCCCTGTGCTGAGCGCTTGTCATCAGTTCTCGAGATTCTTGGCGACGGTACGCACCAGGAAGAAGGCCACGATATTGGCCAGGATGATGGCGATCACGCCACCGGCGGAGGCACCACCCACATCGAAGTCCAGCAGGGCGCGGATGTAGATCAGGTACGCCAGGTTGGTCGAGGCAAGCCCCGGACCACCGGAGGTGGTGACGAAGATCTCGGCGAAGATGGTCAGCAGGAAGATCATCTCGATCATCACCACGACGCTGATGGCACGCTTGAGGTGCGGCAGGGTGATGTAGAAGAAGATCGCCACCGGCCCTGCCCCGTCCATGCGCGCCGCCTCGACCTGGTCGTCATCGAGTGACTGGATGGCGGTCAGCAGGATCAACACCGCGAACGGCAGCCACTGCCAGGTGACGATGATCACGATGGAGGTCAGCGGCAGGCTGGCGAACCAGTCGATGGCCGGCAGACCGAACAGCCCGGCGACCCAGGCCAGAATGCCGTTGACCGGGTGCATCATCATGTTCTTCCACACCAGGGCACTCACGGTGGGCATGATGAAGAACGGCGCGATCACGAACAGACGCGCGACGCCGCGGCCGAAGAATTCCTGCTGCAGCAATACCGCCAGCAGCGTGCCGCCGACCACGGTGGCGACCAGCACCCAGCCCACCAGCAGCAAGGTGTTGCCCATGGCGGTCCACAGGGACGGGTCGGTCAGCAGGTAGTAATAGTTGTCGACGCCGGCAAAGCCGGACACCGACGGCATCATCAGGTTGTAACGCTGGAAGGAGAACCACAGGGTCATGACCAGTGGTACCAGCATCCACATCAACAACAGGCTTACGGCTGGGGCTTGCAGCGACAGGGTTCGCAATCCCCCGACGGTGCGTCCGGATGCTCTCGTGCGCATGGTGAGTCCTTCGATACGGTGAGGAAGTCGGGCAATGCGGTGGGCTTCAGGCCGAGGCTCCCCGTGCCACGCCGCGAGGGCGTTGCAGGAGTCTCGAGAGGAAGGGGGTACCGCGGGTGCCGGACGGGGCTCCCGCCGTGCTTCGAGTCAATTTCGATTGAGGCTCAAGGCAAGGCGGGAGGCCGTTGCAACGTTCAGATCAGATCCGTTCAGATCAAATCCGTGGGGATCAGACCGGCTGGATCAGATCAGTAACCCGACTGGCGCATGGTGCGCTCGGTGGAACGCTGGGCGGAGGACAGTGCCTGCTCGACCGACATCTGGCCGGCCAGCGCCGCGGCGATCATCTGACCCACCTGGGTACCGATGGACTGGAATTCCGGGATGGTCACCATCTGCACGCCGACATAGGGCACCGGCTCCAGGGTCGGATCGGTCGGGTCGGCACTGGTGATGGCGTCCATCACGAAGCCGGCAAAGGGTGCGGCGTCCTTGTAGGACTGGTTCTCGTAGGTGGAGACACGGGTGCCCGGCGGGATGCTGGCCCAACCTTCACGCTCGCCGACCAGGTTCACATATTCCTGGGAAGTGGCCCAGGTGATGAAGGTCTGGGCGGCATCCTTGGACTTGGAGGATTCCGGAATCGCCAGCGCCCAGGACCACAGCCAATGCGAGCCCTTCTCCGTCTTGGCGATCGGTGCCGGCGCGAAGCCCAGCTTGTCGGCCACGGAAGATTCCTTCGGGTTGTAGAGCTTGCCGGCCGCCGAGGTAGCATCGACCCACATGCCGCACTTGCCGCTGGAGAACAGTGCCAGGTTCTCGTTGAAGCCGTTGGAAGTCGCCCCCGGCGGGCCGTACTTGCCCATCATGTCGACGTAGAAGTTGATGGCCTCGCTCCAGGCCGGGGAATCCAGCTGCGGCTCCCACTCCTCATTGAACCAGCGGCCGCCGAAGCTGTTGACCATGGTGCCCAGCACCGCCATGTTCTCGCCCCAGCCCGGCTTGCCGCGCAGGCAGATGCCGTAGACGCCTTCATCCGCGGAGTTGAGCTTGGCGGCCCAGTCGTTGACCTGGCTCCAGGTCGGCTGCTCCGGCATCTCGATACCGGCCTGCTCGAAGAGGTCCTTGCGGTAATAGAGCATGGAGCTTTCGCCATAGAACGGCAGCGCGTAGAGGCCCTTCTTCTCGCCCTCGGTCACGCTCAGACCATCACGCACCGGCTTGATCAGGTCATCGACCTGATACTCCTCCGGCAGGTTGTCGAGCTTGGTCAGCCAGCCATGCTTGGCCCAGATAGGCACTTCATAGGTGCCGATGGTCATGACATCGAACTGGCCACCCTGGGTCGCCACATCGGTGGTCAGACGCTGACGCAGCACGTTCTCTTCCAGTACCACCCAGTCGAGGGTGATGTCCGGATGCGCCTTCTCGAATTCGCTGGTCAGGCTCTGCATGACCACCATGTCGGCGTTGTTGACGGTCGCGACGGTGATGGTCTCGGCGCTGACCTGAGCGCTGAGCGGCGCCAGGGCAGCGACACTGGCGAGCGAGAGCAGATGACGGCGGGACTTGGTGATGTGAGGTAGGCGCATGAGGGCACTCCATCGGGGCGTTATTGGCATTGTTCTTTTCGAGGGCAGCGGCGCCTTGGGCACCGATACCTTCCCATCAACCGGCTTGGTGAACGGATGTCCTGGCGAGACATCGCGACGCAAACACGTTCGATCAAAACGTCATTCAGTGAACAAATGATCGGATCAGACCTGTGAAAAAGCAAACCCTGAAGCGCTATACCTTGGGCTATACAACCTTGGGATCTGATCCTTTAGGTGTAGGCCACAAGGCGGCATGGCCACTGAGCTTACGTGCAATTCAGCATAGACAGATATTAGCGTTAAACGAAACAACGCAGACCACGATAGCCGCCCCGATTCTTTATCATTGAGGCGAACAAACGCGTTCGATTGTCAGACAAGAGAAGGTAGCGTTTTCCCCAAAAGTCGTGCCTCCGACGCGAGGATGGGAGAACCAAGGGGAAATAAAGAGCGAACCAAGGGAGAGAAAAAAGAGAGCAAAGAGAGAGCAAAGGGCAAGAAAAAGCGCAGGTATCGCGGAGAAATAGCAAAGGAATTGAGAAGGAAGGGCGAAGGAGTGACGGAGAAATAGCAGAGCAATAGCACCGGGAAGGTAACGGGACGCCTGGGCCTCACGCGAGCATCGCGCGGGCAACGACAATGCTGAACCCTGACCACGATAACGACACCGCGAACGACACCGCGAACGACACAAAGAACGACACAAAGAACGACACAAAGAACGACACAAAGAACGACACCAGGAGCAAGGCATGGGGCCATGCGCCCCGCCCTGCTCCCGATGACTCGCTCGGCGCCTTGTGCGACGTGTATCCACGGGAGCCTGTCATCGGGAGCCGATCGTCAAGCGCAAGCCGTCAGCAGAAAACCATCACACTGCGGCCATCACAATGACGCTATTCGAGAGAGCCTCCTGCTCACTCCTTGAGGGCCGCGCAGACCCGCTGGGCGGCCACCTCATCGATGATCAGCCCTTGCAGCCAACCACCGCGCAACGCACTCAGGATGGCCGGCACCTTGTCGTGGCCGCCCGCCAGCCCGATCAGCGGCTGCGCCTTGAGCGAGGTCAGCGGCACACTGGTGATGCGCTGCGCCAGCGGGCAATCGATCAGCCGGCCATGGGTGTCCAGCGGCCAGCCCATCAACTCCCCCACGGCACCGACCTCCATCAGCTCATCGCGCTCGGCGGCGCTGATGAACTGATCCTGGAACAGCGTCGCCTGGGCATCGAGACGCCCGATGCCGATCATGCCCACATCGGCCTCACAGGCGACCTTGAACACCGCCTTGACCAGATTCTGCCCCTGCAGCGACTCCTTCTCCTCGATGCTGGCCGCCACCACGGGCGCCGGCAGCAGGAAGCGATCAGCGCCAATCTTGTCCGCCAGCAGCATCACGCCGTCATAGCGGTTGGAGGAGCCATCCAGCGCCACATTGCCGACCAGCGACACGATGCGATGCTGGGGGCGCTCGCTGCGACTCAGCGCTTCCACCGCTGCGCGTACCGCGCGCCCGGTACTCAGTGAGATGGTCTGCGGTTGCTGGCGACCGAGATAGTACGCCAGGCGTTCGGCACCCGCCACCGCCAGATACTCCGCGATGCTCTCCGGTGACTGGGTGTCAGAGGGCACCACATCACAGAAGCTCAGCCCGAAGTGCTCTACCAGCGTATCCGACAGCGCCATGCTGCTGGCCACGGGATGATCGATGGAGATCTTGACCAGCCGCTCCTGGCGCGCCAACGACAGCAGGCGCTGCACGCCGGGGCGCGACACCCCCAGCTGAACCGCGATGTCGTCCTGGGTCCGTCCACCGACATATGACAACCATGCAGCCCGCGCAGCCTGCTCCAGTCGCTGTTCAAACTTGTCCATGCGCTTTCTTCCACACTGTCGATTGAGTCCAACACTTTCCACGCCGCCGCCACCGAGCACAAGTGCCACGCGCCAACCCGCGCACAGAACGACAACGCCCCGCCTATGAAGGCGAGGCGTTGCAGAGGCGCTTTTTTGCGCCGATGGCGTCAGCAGACTGACGCCTACGTGCCGCGAAGGACTACATGAACCAGCGTGCGCCATACCCCCACAGCAGCACGGTGACCGCCAGCAGGCCCTCGAGAACCAGCACCCCGATCCCCAGTGTCGACCCGGTGACGAGGAAGCCTTCCTTGTTGGAGATGTCGAGCAGTGGCGGAATGCCCAGATACAGCAGGTATGCGCTGTAACACAGGCCAATGGTGCCCGCGAGGATACACACCCAGATGACGGGATAGAGCGCGACCAGCCCCGCGAGGAACATCGGCGTGGCGACATAGCCCGCGAAGATGATGCAACGCCGGCGGCTGGGGTGCCCCGAGAAACGCTGCGAGAGCATGTGAATGACAGTGCCCATGAAGCCGATCGCTGTCAGTATGGCGATATAGAACGCGATACCGGCGAAGAAGGCATCCAGTGGCTCCAGAAGAATGGCGTGGCCTTCCGTCAGGCTCCAACCGAACTGCGTGGTCCCGATATAGGCACAGATGACAGGCACCAGCGCCATGAGCAGCACATGATGTGCGTAGAGGTGGGTGATGGATTCGTGTTCCTTGCGGATGGTCTGCCATTCCCGTTGCGGATGCGCCATCAAGCCCCATACGTGGGTCAGCATGTGGTCTACCTCCCGTTGACAGTCGTCGACAATCCGGCCATGCGGTCCCGGCGCGGAGTTCGTGTCAGGGCAGTTGCACAGCCATGATTTGAGCGTAGACCACATTGCGCCAACTGGCAGTTCAACGCCCGTTGCCCCTGCCGAATCGTGCCGGTGCAGGCGTGAAACAGGCCAACGAGGGAAGCGTTGACCGGGACAGCGACAGCACGCCCTGCACTTTTGAGAGATACTTGATTTACCCCCTATGGATGGATGACGACGAATGCCAATCGGACAGCGTAGCGGCATGAAGGCAGTGCTTGTCATGCAGGGAGTGCACGACATGAAGAGAATGTTCGGCATCAAGAGAGCGCTCGGCGTGGGCCTGGCGCTGGGGCTTTCCGCCCTGGGCACGCCCGCCCAGGCGGAGCCTGTCGAGCTGACCATGAGCCGCGAATACGGCCCCCAGACCATGATGGGCCAGCGCGCCCAGCAGTTCGTCGATCAGGTGGCATCGCTCAGCGGGGGCGAGCTCGCGATCACCTTCGGAGAAGGCCCGCTGAGTCGGCTGCGCTCGGTGAATCACCTCGAGGCCATCAACGCCGGCATCATCCAGCTGGCTGACTCCCACAGCGGCGCGCTGGCCGCCGATATGCCGCTGTTCGGCCTCAGCTCGCTGCCGACCCTGGTCGATGACCCGCATCAGGCGCGCGAACTCTACCGTCTGGCGCGCCCCAGCTATGAAGCGCAGCTGGAAGAGCATGACCAGGTTCTGCTCTATGCCCTGCCCTGGCCGCCCAGCGGGCTGTGGTCGCGCAAGCCGATCACCACACGCGATGACCTCCGGGGCGTGCCCGTGCGGGCCTACGACCGCAATACCCAACGCGTGCTGCTCAACCTTGGCGCCATCGCCACCGTGCTCGGCTGGGAGCCGATGCAACAGCAACTGGCCGAAGGCCGTATCGAGGCGGTGATGACCTCGGCCCTGGGCGGCCTGACGGCGGAGCTCAACCGCACGCTGGATCACTACACCGCGCTGCAATACGCCATGCCGCTCAATATCGTTCACATGAGCCGGTCACGTTTCGAGGCGCTCGACGACACCCAGCGCGAGGCCCTTCTCAGCGCCGCGACCGAGATCGAAGACACCAGCTGGAATGCCATCGCCAGCGTCCTGGAACAGACCCATGCCCAGCTGGAAGAGGCCGGCGTGACGGTCAGCAATCCGCTCTCGCCCGAACTCAAGCGCTCACTGGCACGCGCCAGTGTCAGCGTGATCGAGAGCTGGCGCAGCAAGGTTGACCTCGAGCAAAGCGAACTGCTGGATCGCTATCTCGCACAACGCGATACCCTCTGAGTCAGGCGCGCGCCCGTGCCACCGACCTTGGCCATGACGGCCGCCGCCACGACGGCCACCTTCCCCGGCAACGCTGAAAAAACCGCGTAGACACGATTCAGCTGAGCATAAACGCAGGCATGCTCTACCCTAGCGGGCATAGGTCAAAGACAAAAAGAAAGGACTCCCCATGACGCCTTCTTCACGTATCTCCACCCTGTTGTCCGCTGGCCTGGCAGCGGCAGGCCTGATCGGCGCACTCAGCGCGCACGCTCAAACGACCCTCAGCATGAGCAGCGATTACGAGCCCGACACGATGATGGGCCAACGCGCTGCCGAATTCAGTCAGCAGGTCGCCAGCCAGTCCGAAGGTGACCTGACGCTGACGCTGCGCTCGGACATTCGCTCCGCCAGTCACCTGCAGGCCACCACCGGCGGTGTCATCGACATCGCCGCGACACTCAGTGGTGCGCTCGCCGAGGAAGCCCCCTTCTTCGGCATCTCCTCACTGCCGGCGATCGCCTACGACCTCGATGAAGCTCACCGCCTGTACGTGGTCGCGAAGCCGCGCTACGAGGAACTGCTCGCCGAGTACAACCAGATCCTGCTGTATGCCCTGCCGTGGACGCCCAGCGGCCTGTGGTCGAAAGCGCCCATCGCTGACGGTGATGACCTGAAGGACATGCCGATCCGCACCTACGACCGCAACACGCAGCGTGTGCTGCTCAACCTGGGCGCGGCGC
This sequence comes from Cobetia sp. UCD-24C, assembly GCF_001306765.1. Classification (NCBI taxonomy): domain Bacteria; kingdom Pseudomonadati; phylum Pseudomonadota; class Gammaproteobacteria; order Oceanospirillales; family Halomonadaceae; genus Cobetia; species Cobetia sp. UCD-24C. The sequence continues at coordinate 77,065 of NZ_LJTD01000009.1, forward strand.
CTCAGGTCATGAGCTGGGGAGAGCTCAAACCCCTGCTGCCCGGTGGCAGCATCCACGGCGCGCTGACCTCCGCGATGGGCGGTGTCAGTGCGGAGCTCTACCGCTACATGCCCCACTTCACCACGCTCAACTACGCGATGCCGCTCAATATCATCCACATGAATCGCGATAGCTTCGACGACCTGACAGAGGCGCAGCAGCAGGCGTTGATCGATGCCGCGCATGCCGCCGAGTCTGCCGGCTGGACGGCCACCCACAGCGTGCTGGACGAGGCCTACGCCACTCTGCAGGAGAACGGCGCGAAGCTGATCACCCCGGCCCCGCCTGAGCTGCAGGATGCCCTCGAGGAGGCCAGTCAGCATGTGGTGGAAAGCTGGAAGCAGAAGGTCACCAGTGAAGATCGCGAACTGCTGAGCAAGTATCTCGAATCTCGCCCTGAGCGCTGAGCCCGAAAGCACTGGTGATCGACAGGCTCCAGACACGACAACGGCACCCTCGGGTGCCGTTGTCGTCTTCGTGCGCTTTACGTCTTGGGCAATAGAGCGGGGCTCGGCTCAACGATGCGACGCCGCCAGCCCCGCGCCGGCCACGACGAACAGACTGCCCGTGGTGCGATTGAACAGCCGCACGCGCCGGTGGCTATCAAACCAGCGACTGATGCTGGAACCCGCATGGGCGTAGGTGCTCATCGTCAGCAGGTCCACCACCAGCCAGGTCAGCGCCAGCACCACGAACTGGGGCAGCTGCGGCTGGGCCATGTCGATGAAATTGGGAAACAGCGCGCCGAAGAACAGCAGGTCCTTGGGGTTGCTGATCCCGATACCGAAGCCCTTGCGGCACAGTTGCCAACGCGTGGCTCGGGCGCGCATCTGCCCGTCTTCCCCCACGGCGTCGAACACCACCGGCTGGGATGGCGCCCGCCAGGCCTGAATGCCCAGATAGATGAGATAGAGCGCCCCGACGATCTTCAGCACCAGAAACCCCGTCTCCGACGCCGCCAATGCCGCGCCGAGGCCCAGCGACGACAAGGCCATCAACACCAGTGACGCCGCCGCCCCACCCGCAACCGTCGCGAACGATCGGCGTCGGCCGTGGCGCAGGCCATGATCCATGCACAGCAACGCAAACGGTCCGGGAAAGGTGATCAAGGCGGTGATGACGCTGACATATGCCAACCAGACGGTGAGTTCCACTGGGGTTCCTTGTCGTTCAACGAATGAAGAACTTCTGAAAGGTGACCTGCCAATATCGCGGCTCGCCGCCACGTCAGCAACACTTTTCGCCCCGATCGGCTCAGCAAGACAACCGCTCCCCTCTTTGAGCATGTTGTTGCTGCCGATAACCACTTCTGCGGGGGCTGCCTGGCATTGACAACCAGCCTCCATCACACTTCACTCATGCAAGGAGACTGCCGAGCGCTATTCACAAGGGCCCTGATCACAAGGGCTCCGATCACAAAACTCTGCCCCAGATTCAGGACGAATCTGGCGACACTAAACTACCAGGGAAGAACCATGAGTGACTGCGTGTTTTGTCAGATCGTTGCAGGCCACAGTCAAAGCCATGTCGTGGCCGAAGATGAGCACTTCCTGGCCTTTCTCTCCATCTTTCCCTCTACCCCGGGCAACACGGTCGTCATTCCCAAACGCCACCTGGGCAGCTGCGTGTATGAGCAAGACGATGAGGTGATTCTCGGCCTGATGCGCTTCACGCGCCGCGTGGCACGTAAACTTGACGCCTACTTCGGGGTAGCACGCACCGCCATCATCTTCGAGGGCTACGGCGTCAACCACCTGCACGCCAAGCTAATCCCGCTGCATGGCACACAGCCAGGCGAATGGCAGGCCAGACACTCGAAGATGAAGTACTACATGACCGAATACGATGGCTACGTCGTCAGCGCCGATGGCCCACGCGGGGGCGATGTGCAACTAGCGGCACTGGCGAAGAACATTAGCAACATGCACAAATAACCTTACAAATTTAAAAATGAGAAAAGCATGAGAAACCTGTTCCCTGGTCATTTCAAGCATAGCGAAGAGACTGTTAAAGAAGACTGGAATAGTTTTGAATTTATTCTAGACACCAGCATACTTCTTAACATTTATCGCTATTCCGATTCTACTCAAAAAGAATTCCTAGGCCTACTAGACAAAATAAAAGATAGAACTTGGCTACCCTACAGGGTCGTAGAAGAGTATTTAGACAACAGACTAAAAGTTATCGGTGAGCAAGAAGGTTCATATGACAAGATCTTAAGCGACATAGAATCTTTAAAACAAAAACTTCACAATAATAGACAGCATCCATTCGCAAGCAAAAGCGCTATGGATACCATTGAGAATGCATTCGAAAAACTATCAAACGAATTTAATACCAACAAAGAAACTTATACAAAAAGAGTAAATGATGATGATATAAAAAACCAGTTCTTGAGTATGTATAATGAAAAAGTAGGCGTTAACTTCCCCCAAGAGCAGCTAGTAGCAATATTTTCTGAAGGCGAGTCTAGATACGAAGCTCTTGTACCACCAGGCTACAAAGATGCAAAGAAAAGCGGAAGAGAAGGTAGCATAGAAAGCTCGCTAAACAAGTACGGCGATTTAATAATTTGGAAAGAAATTATTAAGCGCTCTACTGAAACAGAAAATGGCATAATATTCATCACAGATGATAAAAAAGAGGACTGGTGGCAGATTTTTAATGGAAAAACTTTAGGTCCTAGACCAGAGCTAATAAAAGAATTTGAAGATATTACAAAAAATAGGATACATATTTATCAAGCAGATAGATTCTTGGAGCTAGCCAGGACCAATTTAGGTGAGGAAGTAAGCCATAAGATTGTAGATGAAATACGCGAAGCCTTAAAGAACACCTCCTCCAAAGAGGACTTGTTATACTTAGAAAGAAACAACAAAAACAAATATGATGAAGAAAACGAAGCCGAAACAGTAAAGCGAATCAACCTAATAAATCGCGAACTAGAATCTTTGACTTATAAACTAAGTCAACTAAAAAGTGCTAGAGAACTAGCCATCAGCAATAGGCAGGGCATTGAGGAAGTGCTTAACAAATCAATAAACGAACAAGTTTTTAATAGCGACACTGAGCGCGATGAATGGATAAAGAGGGCTAATGATATAAAACTAAACTTAGCAGGAGATGACCAAATGAAATACCAAACTGAAGAAGAATTAATAATGCACAAGATATCACATTTGAAAAACTTAAAAAATAGACTAGAAAGCAACATTCTTATAATAAGACCCTAAAGTAGTTCTAGCACCCCAAACACAAAAAAGCCCCCCTTTCGGGAGGCTTTTTTGAAGAATCTGGAGCGGGTGAAGGGAATCGAACCCTCGTCTTAAGCTTGGGAAGCTTCTGCTCTACCATTGAGCTACACCCGCAGGGCGGTGCATTGCGTACGCCAGAACTGCATTGTACTCAACGACTTAGCGCGGTCAAGCAACATCTGATGGAGCGGTTGCCGCAGGCGGCGTCGCACTGGCGATGTTGGTGGCCAAGCCGTTGATTGCATTCAGTATTCAAGCGCCAGTGATAATTCTCAGGCAGCGCAGCTATCGAGTTGCGCCAGCAGCACGCCACGGCGGGCGTCACTCATGCCGAGGCCTTCGGCACGCTGCGGGAAGGCGGCGTCGATGGCGTTGCGGCACAGGGTGAGCCACTGCGCCTCGCTGAGATTCAGCGCTTGCTGCACGGCGATGAAGTTGTCGAGCATGCCGCCGCCGAAATAGGCCGGGTCATCCGAGTTGAGGGTGATATTGAGGCCCGCCTCGATCAGCTTCGGCAGCGGGTGGTCTTCCATGCGCTCCACCACCTTGAGCGCGACGTTGGACAACGGACACACCGTCAGCGGGATACGCCGCTCGGCCAGCTCCGCGACCAGGGCGGCATCTTCCAGGCAGCGCACACCGTGGTCGATACGCTCCACCCCCAGCACCTCAAGCGCCGTGCGGATGTACTCTGCCGGGCCTTCCTCGCCTGCATGCGCGACACGATGCCAGCCGCGCTCCCCTGCAAGCTGGAAGACTTCGGTGAACTTCTCCGGCGGATTGCCGATCTCGGCGCTGTCCAGGCCGACGCCCACGAAGCGTGACTCGAAGGGAATCAGCGCGTCGAACAACTCGCGCGCAGACGCCGCCGAATGACAACGCAGGAAGCTCGGCACCAGCGCCGAGGTGATATCGAATTCCTTCACCGCCTCACGGCAGGCGCGCTCCAGCCCCGCGAACTGGGTTTCCAGACTCACGCCACGCGCCAGATGCGCCTGCGGATCGAAGAACAGCTCCAGATGCTTGACGCCATCAGCGCTCGCACGGCGGAAGTAGTCCTGCGCCAGGCGGTAGAAGTGTGACTCGTCATTCAAGACGCCCATGCCCTGGTAATAGAGCGCGAGGAAGGCAGGCAGGTCCGCAAAGTCATAGGCCGCCTCGACCTCCTCCAGGGTGGCGTAGGGCAATGTGATGCCCTGCTCCGCCGCCAGCTCGAACATCAAGGCCGGCGTCAGCGAGCCTTCGATGTGCAGGTGCAGCTCCACCTTGGGCAGGCGGGCGAGAAAGTCGTGCATGCGCGGGGTAAGGGTCATGGCCCGTCTCCTCAATGAAAGGCGGCGGCTGGAAGATCGCGGAGCGCTCACCACAGCCTGATGGCGCAATTCTAGCAATCCCGAGACCACCTTGAGGAGTGACGGCGCGGGAAATGCGATTTCTCTGCGCGATGCCCGCCTGCCGTGCCTTTTCGCGACTCGCCGAAATAGGCTATTTTCGTTCATTCGCACTCTCGCAAGCTCACGACACAAGCTCATGACACAAGCTCATCACAACAGTCATGAGCGTGCGACAGCCAGCAACGCCCAGCTCCATGCCGCGCTGACTGACATAACCATAACGATCGACGCTGAACACCAAGGACACGAATGCCATGCACGCTACATCCCCTGCCCGCCATCCCTTCTCACGCAGAAAGCATGCTCGACAGCGCACTGGCGCCCTGCCCGCTGCCCTGCTGCTCAGCCTTGGCCTGCTGGCACCCTTGAGCGCCAACGCCGCCCAAAAGGAGCAGAACGAACAGACCGACTTCGCCCCGCAGGGCAAGACAGAGTGCATCGCGCCCGCCAAGCCCGGCGGTGGCTGGGATTTCACCTGTCGCAGCGTGGCCCGCCTGCTGGATGAGCAGAACCTCATCCCTGCCGGCATGCAGATCCTCAACGTGCCCGGTGCCAGCGGTGGCGTCGCCTTCGCGCATGTGAAGTCCAAGCGCCACGCCGATGAGCAAGTCATCGTCGCCGCCTCGAGCGCGACCACCACCCGCCTGGGCCAGCATGCCTATCAGGACGGCAAGGTCGACGACGTACGCTGGCTGATGACTCTCGGCGCCGACTACGGTGTGATTGCCGTGGCCGAGGACTCACCCTACCAATCGCTGAACGAGCTGCTGGCCGCTATGCAGGCAGACCCCAAGGCGGTGCGCTTCGCCGGTGGCGATGTCGCGGGCGGCTTCGATCACCTCAAGGTGCTGATGGCGGCGCGTGAGGCGGGCATCGACAATCTGCGCGCCCTGCCGTACCTCGCCTACGACTCAGGCTCCGTCGCCATCACCCAGGTGATGGGCGGCCACCTGGAGGCCTTCACCGGCGACATGACCGAGGCCCGCGGCTTTGTCGAATCCGGCCACCTGCGCCTGCTGGCAGTGTTCAGTGAAGAGCGTCTGCCCGGCCAGTACAGCGACATTCCCACCGCGCGTGAGCAGGGCATCGATGTGGTCGCACCCAACTGGCGCGGCTTCTACCTGCCGGGTGGCGCATCGGATGCCGCCTTCGACTGGTGGGAGCAGACCCTCAACCGCATGGCCGAGACTCCCGAGTGGCAGCAGGTGATGCAGGACAACGGCCTGATGCCGTTCCACAAGTCTGGCAAGGCCTTGGATCGTTTCATCACCCAGCAGGTCAGCGATGTCGAGCAGATGTCGCAGGAGCTGGGCCTGCAGTGATCGACTGAAGCCCTGAGGTACTGGCTCTCTGAGACCCTTGAGCCCTGAGCGCCGCGCTCGCCTGGCAAACGCTCGAGACTGGCAAAAGCTCAAGGCAGCCCCAAAAAAGACGCCACCCCGTCATTCGGGGTGGCGTCTTTTTGCGACGGACTGGCTTCCAACGACCTCAAGGCATGGAGGGCCACGGCCCCTTGGGCGGCTGATGTTCGGAGTCAAACTGATAGGGCGATTGCGGGTCGCTCTCTTCGTGCGGCTCAGAATCTCTCTCTGAATCTGTCTGTGACCGAGGCTCTGTTTCCGGCGCTGCTTCTGTCTCAGTTGTCGGCTCCGCTCCCGGCAACAGCTCGGACAACCGCTCCGTCTCGAACGCGATTTCCGTGTCGGCATCAGCCTCGAGCAGCGGCTCTGCCACGTACTCGTGATCCGGCTCCACCAGCTCCGCCTCCTCCAGCGGTGCGACGTTGGCCTCGAACGCCTCATCCAGCGCCTCTTCCAATGCCTCCTCGAAGGCTTCTTCCAGTGCGACCTCGAAGGCCTCTTCCTGCGCTGCCGCCTCGGCAGCCTCGGCGGCCAGCTGCTCATCCTCGGCGTGTTCATGTGCCCATTCCACCGCCACCTCAACCGCCATCGGTGACGCCGTCGGCAGGATGTTGAGGTAACTGTCGGTCTCCTCGACCGGCACCATCTCGCGCTGGGTGATCTGATAGAGCGCATACAGCGAGATGGCCACGAAGGTGGTCGCCAGCACCAGCCAGAAGGCGTAGGGGTCCATCACCTCCATCGCGCCACCTGCTGCCAGCGGCCCGACGATGGCGCCCAGCCCGAAGGCGAACACCAGCCCGCCGGAGGCGCCCGGCATCTCCTCGGCCGACAGCGAATCATTGGTGAAGGCCAGCAGCAGCGCATACAGCGGTGTGGTCACGCCCCCGGCAAAGAAGGCCGAGGCGATCAACGGCCACAGCGCATCGCCCGCCATCCAGCCGAACAGACATGAGCCTGCCCCGGCGGCGGACAGGCCGCAGATGAGCACGCGGCGGTCCATGCGGTCCGACAGCCAGCCGATCGGGGTCTGCAACACCAGCGCACCGGCGAACAGCATGGCGATGAACAGAGCGATATGTGAGCCCGACAGGCCCACCTGGGTGCCGAAGACCGCGCCCATCCCCGACTGGGTCGCATAGACACTGCCGAGCAGGAAGATGCCGATGGCGCCCAGCGGTGACGCCTTGAACAGTTTCGCGAACGACATGGCCCGCGACACCTCGACCGCCGGGGCCACGGCCGCCGACAGCAGAATCGGCCCGAAGGAGATCGACACCAGGATGGAGGCACAGATGAACAGCACCGAGGTCGCGGCGTCACCCAGCGTCAACAGGCCCTGCGCGCCGATGATGCCCAGTGTCTGCGCCATCATGTAGGCCGACAGCACCTTGCCGCGCGTCTCGTTGCTGGCAGCCGCATTCAGCCAGCTTTCCGCCGTGACATAGATGCCCGACATGCAGAAGCCGATCAGCAGGCGCAGCAGCGTCCAGGCCCAGGGGTCGGTCAGCAGTGGCAAGGCGATCAAGGCCGCCGAGATGAAGCTGCCCAGCGCCGCGAACACCCGCACATGCCCGACCCGCTGGATCAGCACCGGCGTATAGCGCGCGCCGGAGAGAAAGCCCACGAAGTAGCCCGAGGTGACGATCGCCAGCTCCGCCGAGGAGAAGCCCTCGATGCCGCCACGCAGACCGATCAGCGTGAAGTGCATGCCATTGCCGAGCATGATCAGCACGATACCCAGCAACAACGCCCACACACTGCCCAACACCTTGGCCATGAGTCTTCTCCCCTCCCCTGTCCCCTTGCACGATTGCCGCTGGCACCCGGTCAGCACGCAGTCTGGCCACCGGCTACACGCTAGACCAAAGCCCAATGGCCACGCTTCTGCTGCAACGCCGCATAACGTTTCAAACACGACAAGCCAGCCGAGGCCCCCGTGAACGCACAGCTCACGCAGGCGACGCAAGCGTCCCGCTCGGGCCTGCTGGGAGAGGTGCGAGCGAGGCAAGCAAGAGCAGCCAGAGCTCAGCGATAGAGAAACGAGATAGATACAAGAGAGGAGTGAGAGAGGAACAAGAGAGGAGCAAGAGAGCGTCGAAAACCGCCAGATTCCAACACGACACCCCGCCGGATCATTCACAAAAATGCACCGCAAAGGTGCGCAAATACGCCTTTCGACCAAGGTCGGTGCGACGAATGGGTATCTTGCGAGCCATCGGGCGGCAGTCTAATTTCACCATACAGAATAAAGTTCCGCCTTACAGAACTGTAAGGTTGCTGTCAGGTTCGCGGCTGCAGGGCGAATTTCTCGCTCAACCGCTGCCAGCGCCTGACCCACGACATGTGCCGCTACCACAATCCAATAACACCAGAGGTCGCCATGACACGTCATATGACACTCAAACTCCTGACAGCCGCGGTGGTCACCGCCATGTCCGCCCAGGCCTTCGCCTTCGAACCGAAAGGCAAGGTTGACTGCATCGCTCCGGCTGATCCGGGCGGCGGCTGGGACTTCACCTGCCGCAGCGTCGGCAAGATCCTGTCTGAGCTCGATTTCGTGCCAGGCAACGTGCAGACCATCAACATGGCCGGTGCCGGTGGCGGCGTCGCCTTCGCGCACACCGTCTCCAAGCGTGCCGGTGACGAGCAGCTGCTGGTGGCCGCCTCCACCGCGACCACCACCCGTCTGGCCCAGGGCCAGTTCCCGGGCATGAATCAGGACCAGGTCGAGTGGATCGGCGCACTGGGCGCGGACTACGGCGCCATCGCCGTCTCCAAGGATTCGCCGTACAACACCCTGAGTGAGGTGATGGACGCGCTGAAGAAAGACCCGAAATCCGTCAAGTTCGCCGGCGGCAGTGCCGCAGGTGGCTGGGATCACCTCAAGGTGCTGATCGCTGCCCAGGCAGCCGATGTCGAGAACCTGCCCAAGGTCTCCTACCTGTCGTACAACAACGGCGGCGAAGCCATCACCCAGGTCGTCGGCGGCCACGTGCAGGCCTTCACCGGTGATATTTCCGAGATCCAGGGCTTCATGGAATCCGGCGACCTGAAAGTGCTGGCCGTGCTCTCCGAAGAGCGCCTGCCGGGCAAGCTGGCTGACGTGCCGACCGCTCGCGAACAGGGCATCGATGCCGTCGCCCCCAACTGGCGCGGCTTCTATATCCCGGCCGGTGTCAGCGACGATGCCGAGCAGTACTGGACCACCACGCTGGACAGCGTCTATGAAAGCGAAGAATGGAAAGACGTGATGACCAAGAGCGGCCTGATGCCGTTCCACAAATCGGGTGCCGAGTTTGATGCCTTCGTGAAGGCACAGATCAAGGACATCCAGACCCTTTCCAAGGACATTGGGCTGATTCGCTGATGAATGACCGCATCTTTGGTCTGCTGATGCTCGCCCTGGCCGTCGCGTACGGCTGGGGTGCCCAGCAGTTCCCGGAACCCTTCGGCGGGGCCGAGTCCATCGGGCCCGAAACCTTCCCCACGGTGCTCTCGATCGTGCTGGCGCTGAGCAGCCTGTATCTGATCGTGCGCCCCGACCCGGACCAGCAATGGCCGTGGAGCCGCACCGGCGCCGAGATGGTGCTGGCCATCGTCATCCTGTGCCTGTACACCGCACTGCTTGAGCCGCTGGGCTTCATCGTCACGACCACCGCTGCGGTCGGCACCCTGTGCTGGCGCATGGGATCCAAGCCGGTTCGCGCTTACGTGACAGGCCTGCTCGGCGGCATCGTCGTCTTCGCCCTGTTCAACTTCGTGCTTGAGCTACCACTGCCGCTGGGCATCCTGGAGGTGGCGTAATGGAAAGTCTTGGCTTCTTGATGCAGGGCTTCGGCATCGCCCTGCAGCCAGAGAATCTGATGTTCGCCGTGCTGGGGGCCTTCCTGGGCACCCTGATCGGCGCACTGCCGGGCCTGGGCCCGGCCAACGGTGTGGCCATCCTGATTCCGCTGGCCTTCACCCTGGGCCTGAGCCCGGAAACCTCGCTGATCCTGCTGACCTCGGTCTACGCCGGTGCCATGTACGGCGGGCGCATCTCCTCGATCCTGCTCAACATCCCGGGCGATGAGCCGGCGATGATGACCTGTCTCGATGGCTATCCGATGGCCCAGAAAGGCAAGGCCGCCGAAGCGATGGCCATCTCGGCGATCGCTTCCTTCATCGGCAGCCTGATCGCCACCATCGGCCTGATCGTGATGGCGCCGTGGCTGGCCAGCTTCGCGCTGACCTTCGGCCCGGCGGAATACTTCGCGCTGTTCGTGCTGGCCTTCGCCACCCTGGGCGGCATCACCGGCAAGAATCCGGTCAAGACGCTGATGGCCGCCGCCATCGGCCTGATGATCGCCACCGTCGGCATCGATGGCTCCACCGGCACCCAGCGCTACACCTTCGATGTGCTGGAGCTGTTCGAGGGCATCGACTTCATAATCGCCATCGTCGGTCTGTTCGCCATCTCGGAGCTGCTGTTCTTCATCGAACAGCACGCCGGTGAAGGCAAGCCGATGATCGCCATGAACAAGATGACCCTGAAGCTGAAGGACATCGTCGCCATCCTGCCGACTTCCTTCCGCGGCGGTGTGCTGGGCTTCATTTCCGGCGTGTTGCCGGGTGCCGGTGCGTCGCTGGGCAGCTTCATCAGCTACACGCTGGAGAAGAAGATCCTCGGCAAGAAAGGCAACTTCGGTGAAGGTGATCCGCGCGGCGTGGCCGCCCCGGAAGCCGGCAACAACGGTGCCGCCTCTGGTGCCCTGGTGCCGATGCTGACGCTGGGCGTGCCGGGCTCCGGTACCACCGCGGTGCTGCTGGCGATGCTGATCTCGCTCAACATCACCCCCGGCCCGCTGATGTTCACCCAGCACGGCGACATCGTGTGGGGCGTGATCGCGGCGCTGCTGATCGGTAACGTCATCCTGCTGCTGATGAACATCCCGATGGTCGGCATCTTCGTCAAGCTGCTGTCCGTGCCACCCAAGTACCTGCTGCCGGTGGTGACCATGGTCGCCTTCGTGGGCATCTACTCCATCAGCCACTCGACCTTCGACCTGTACTTCATGGTCGCCTTCGGGGTCGCTGGCTACTTCCTGCGCAAGCTGGATATCCCGCTGGTGCCGGTCATTCTCGGCATGCTGCTGGGGCCAGAGATGGAGAAGAACCTGCGTCACGCCATGCAGCTGTCTGACGGCGACTGGACCATCCTGATCGGTAGCCCCTTGGCCGTGACCCTGTGGTGCATCGCCATCGCCGGTCTGCTGCTGCCGGTGATCGTCGGCCCCATCCTGCGTCGCCGCATGAGCGCCGCCAAGGCCGCCACCGACGCCTGATCCTGGCCAGGGTCCGCGCCTCTCATGAGGTGCCACGCCCTGAATGACAGCGCTCTGAAATGACAACGCCCCCGCCGGTCTTGCCGGCGGGGGCGTTGTCATTTCAGCACTTCCCATAACGTGTCACTGGCAAGTCGCGTATCAGTCGCCCTGCTGCCACTGGGCGAGCAAGCGGTGGGCCTGGGCAGGCGTCAGGCGCGCCGTCGGGCCACTGAGCACGATGACTTCCGCCGGTGCCAGCCCCTCGTCGTGATGCTGGGCGACGCTGACCGCCAGTGCCGCCACCGACAGGCCGGCGGCTTCGCCGGTCTCGATCTCGCCACTGTCGACACACTGCTGCAACAAGGCGGACAGCGCCTCATCGACCAGCTCGCCCTCCTCCAGCTGATGACGCAACGGCCACTGGCTGACATGCGCGTACTGGCACATCGCCTGACGCGGGCGTGTCACGCCCTCCACCGGGCGCGCCTCGGCCAGCGGGCCGTGCTCGACCAGCATCAGGCTGGCCGTCTCGCCACTGGCGGCATTCAGCGCCGCCAACCAGCCGCGCAGCTGAGCCTCGCGGGCCGGCAACGCCGGTGCCAGCTGGGCAAAACGCCCCAGCGCCGCGCCGATGGAGTAGATGCCGTGGCTATCACGCGCCACATAGCCGAAGTGCTCAAGCGAGCCCATCAGCCGCAGAATCGTGCTCTTGTAGAAACCACTGGCCTGCGCCAGCTCATTGAGCGTCAGGCGAGGGGTCGCGGGGGTAAAGGCTTCCAGCAGCGTCAAGGCACGCTCGACCGCTTCCACACGTTGATTGGCCATGCGGCGGGACTCCCACGGCAGATGAAGAACGAGGCTGACAGGCAACATGCGCCATGCCGCCTCAATGGACTTGAATCATGCCATAACGTTCTGACAGACAGAACATGACGCGCCTGACGCACTGACGATACTGGCCGTGCAGCGTGGTAGAATGGTGAGCTACGACACTATTTCCGGTTACGTCCGCACAAGGTTCGCTCATGTCCATCTTCATCATCACCTTCGTGGTCTGCCTGATCGTCACCGTCGGCACCGTGGCCATGCTGATGATGTCGCGTACGCCGCGCTTTCGTACCGACTACAGCGATATCGCCCGCGTGCTGGACCAGGCGATCAGCGGCGAGATCAACGAGAACGAGTGGCACAGCGTGATCGGCTACCCGATTCGCCATGATGAGTATCTGGAGAGTCTGCGTCGCCGCTGCCAGGGCATCTTCGACAATCATGCCAGGCCGTGGCAACTGGCCCAGGGCGGTGCGCTGTTCTCGCGCGCCGGTCGTGAAGAGCTCAACGTGCTGCTGGGCCATCTGCGTGCCCGCACCGGTGTCGCGGAGACCCGCGCCTGATGGCCGCCAGCGAGATGCGCCTGATCCCGCTCTCCAACCTGCGTGAGCACCACGATCACAGCTACCACCAGCTGGTGATCGGCCTCGATGGCCTGGCCGAGTTCGAGATCGAGGGCCAGGGCGGCGAGATTCGCCCCCTGACCGGCTGCATCGTGCCGGCCGATCATGTCCACTACTACGCGGGCATCGGCGAGAATCGCCAGCTGATTCTCGACCTGCCCGATGATGCGCCCTACCTGACCGGCCATCACCGCGAGCTCAAGCGTCTGTTCGAGCGTCCGCGCTTCTTCACGCTGGACACCCGCCTGCGTGGCTATCTCGAATTCATGCTCGCGGAAGTCAACGACTACCAGCAGGCGCCGGGCGACCTGCTCGCCGCCACCTTCCTCGCCTGCCTGAACACGCGCATCGAAGAGCCGATGAGCGCGCTGAGCACCAGTGGCCGTCAGCTGGATCTGGTCGCGCTCAACCGCTTCATCGACGCCAATCTCGGCCAGCGCCTCAGCGTGGCGGATCTTGCCCGCCAGTCACATCTCTCCGAGCAGCATTTCAGCGAGCGCTTCCGCGTCCTGACCGGGCTCTCGCCCTATCAGTATCTGCTGCGCCGTCGGCTGGAAGAGGCGCGCCAGCTGCTGGGCACCAGCGAGCTTTCCCTGTCCCAGATCGCGGATCGCTGCGGCTTTGCCAACCAGAGCGCCCTGTCCCACGCCTTCCGCAAGCATCTCGGCTTCCCGCCTTCGGCACTGCGCAAGTCCTGATCGAGTCGGCAGGAGCCGATGAGTCGTGCGTGTCAGATCCGCCCGTGTGTCTGGCACGCCGCTCTTCAATTCGCCCCCTCAATTCGCCCTCTCTCTAGCACGCCCTCCTTGATTCGCCCCTCTCTCTAGCCAGCCCTTCCTCAATTCACCCCTCGCTGGAAGCACATCGCTTGGGAGACGCACGCCGTTCAACGTCGTTCCCACCCTCAGCTGCAAGCCAGTTCACCCTCAAATCCCTGCGACCTTGGTATAACAAGATCGCGTCATTTCGCGGCACAGCCTTCGACAAAGGTCGGAGAAGCGTGCCACTTTTCTGACATGCCCGTGAATTTGACATGCGCAGCCGAGAAATTGGAAAGACCCGCCCCCCTGCGCCACCCTACATTCTCAGTCATACATCCAGACGTGCCGCTGTCGCGCTTTCTGATGCGTTCTGCATCACTCCCGGCGCTGTGACTCGGCAATCCCATTCGGCGCTTCGACGCCCAGCAGCAAGGGGTTCGCACCATGACCACCTCCACTTCCTCCGATCAGCCCAGTGCAGTGAATGCCGCGATCGCCTCGGCCACGTCCACAGCCGCCCAGTCATCGACAAACGACAAGCAAGGGGTGCTCAAGGGCAATGTGCTCAAGGACAACATCCTGCGCAGTGACCAGATGCTGACCGCCAGCACCTGGCAGCAGTCTCCGGAGGCGCTGTTCGCGCGCGTCAGCGACCACTACCTGGTCGATGAAAGCGCCTACGTCAGCGAGCTGGTCGGGCTTCTGAACGCCGAAGAGAAGGATGCCAAGCGCATCGGCGACAAGACGGCCGAGCTGGTACGCGAGATCCGCACCATGGACACCGCCGTCGATTCCATCGACGAGCTGCTGCAGCAGTACAGCCTCGACACCCAGGAAGGCGTGCTGCTGATGTGCCTGGCCGAGGCGCTGCTGCGCATTCCGGACAAGGAAACCGCCGATGCGCTGATCGAGGACAAGCTCGGTGTGGCCGACTGGAAGTCCCACCTGGGCCAGAGCGAGTCCTGGTTCGTCAACGCCTCCACCTGGGGCCTTCTGATGACCGGCAACGTCATCAAGATGGATCTGCCCAAGGGTGACGGCAAGCCGGCCACCTTCATCAACCGCATGGTCAATCGTCTCGGCGAACCGGTCATCCGCCGCGCCATGTACCAGGCGATGAAGGTGATGGGCAAGCAGTTCGTGCTGGGCCGCGACATCAAGGAAGCGCTCAAGCGCTCCCAGCCGCTGTTCGACAAGGGCTACACCTATTCCTACGACATGCTGGGTGAAGCGGCCTGTACCCGCGACGACGCCAAGGGCTACTTCGACGACTACGCGCGTGCCATCCGCACCGTCGGCGAAACCTCGCGCAAGCTGAAGGAAGGCACCCCGTCGCCGTCCGTCTCCATCAAGCTGTCCGCCCTGCACCCGCGCTATGAATTCGGCCGTCGTGAGCAGGTACTGGAAGAGCTGGTGGCAAGCGTGCGTGAACTGGCCGGCATCGCCCGCGAGCTGAACGTCGCCATCACCATCGATGCCGAGGAAGTCGATCGCCTCGAGATCTCGCTGGAAGTGTTCCGCGCCGTCTACGAGAGCGACACCTGCCGCGGCTGGGGCAAGTTCGGCCTCGTCGTGCAGGCCTACTCGACACGTGCCCTGCCGACCCTGCAGTACCTGAACCGCATCGCCGACCTGCAAGGCGACGAGATCCCGCTGCGTCTGGTCAAGGGCGCCTACTGGGACAGCGAGATCAAGGAATCCCAGGAACTGGGTGTCGAAGGCTATCCGGTGTTCACCCGCAAGGCCTCCACCGACGTCAGCTACCTGGTCTGCGTGCGCTTCCTGCTGTCCGAGAACACTCGCGGACGCATCTACCCGCAGTTCGCCACCCACAATGCCCACACCATCAGCACCATCCTGGATGTGGCCAACGCCGGCGAGACGCGTCAGTTCGAATTCCAGCGTCTGCACGGCATGGGCGAAGCCCTGTATGAAGCCGCGCTCAAGCGTGCCCCTAAGGGAACCTGGTGCCGTATCTATGCGCCGGTCGGCGCGCACAAGGACCTGCTCCCGTACCTGGTGCGTCGTCTGCTGGAGAACGGGGCCAACTCCTCGTTCGTTCACCAGCTGGTCGACCCGCGCGTGCCGGTCGAGAGCCTGTGCACCCACCCGGTGGTCACGCTCAATCAGTACAAGACCTACCACAACCCACGCATCGCGCTGCCGCCGAACATCTATGGCGCAGACCGCCTGAATTCACGGGGCATCAATCTGAACATCAATAGCCAGTACCAGCCGCTGATCGACGAGATGGCCACGCACATGGACACCACCTACGACGTGCGTCCGCAGCTGGCCTTCGATGTCGAGGTCAATGCCGAGCGCCGTCAGGCCGTCACCTGCCCGTTCGACCGTCGTGACACCCTGGGCCACGTGCAGTGGACCAGCGCCGAGGAAGCCTCCAAGGCCATCGACGCCGCCTGGGCTGCCTTCCCGCGCTGGGAGCAGACGCCGGTCGAGGAACGCGCCGCGATTCTCGAGCGCTTCGGTGACCTGATGGAAACCCACACCGCCGAGCTGATGACCCTGTGCTCCCGCGAGGGTGGCAAGCTGCTGACCGACGGCATCGCCGAGATCCGTGAAGCGGTAGACTTCTGCCGCTACTACGCCAACCGTGCGCGTGCCGACTTCGCCGAGCCGACCGAGCTGCAGGGCCCGACCGGCGAGCACAACCAGATCATGCTCGGCGGCAAGGGCGTCTTCGCCTGCATCAGCCCATGGAACTTCCCGGTCGCGATCTTCTGCGGCCAGATGGTCGCCGCCGCCGTCACCGGCAACACCGTGGTCGCCAAGCCCGCCGAGCAGACCTCGCTGGTCGCTCACCGCGTAGTCGAGCTGCTGCGCGAAGCCGGCATGCCGCACGATGTCGTCCAGCTGCTGCCGGGCGATGGCCCGACCGTGGGTAGCGTGCTGTCCAGCGACCCGCGCATCACTGGCGTGTGCTTCACCGGCTCCACCCAGACCGCACAGATCATCAACCGCTCGCTGGCCGCGCGTGAGAACGCTCCGCTGCCGACGCTGATCGCCGAGACCGGTGGCCTCAACGCCATGATCGTCGACTCCACCGCTCTGCCGGAGCAGGTCGTCAATGACGTGGTGCAGTCCGCCTTCCAGAGTGCCGGCCAGCGCTGTTCCGCCCTGCGTGTGCTCTACGTGCAGGAAGACGTCGCCGAGCGCGTCATCGGCCTGCTCAAGGGCGCGATGGACGAGCTGAAGATCGGCGACCCGCGTGACCTGGGCACCGACGTCGGCCCGGTCATCGACGAGGAAGCGCGTGCCGGTCTGCTCAAGCACATCGAGGAATATCGCAGCCAGGGCCGCGTGATCGCCGAAGCCGCCGTCGACAAGACCATCACCGAGCACGGCACCTTCGTCGCGCCAGTCGCCCTGCGCATCGACGGCATCGATAGCCTGGAAAGCGAGCAGTTCGGTCCGGTCCTGCACATCGCGACCTGGAAAGGCGGCGAAGTGGACAAGGTCATCGATACCATCAATGGCCTCGGCTACGGCCTGACCTTCGGTGTGCATTCGCGAAACGAAAGTTTTGCTAATGCCGTTGCACAGAAAATTCGTGTTGGTAATGTCTACGTCAACAGGAATATCATCGGTGCTGTGGTAGGTGTACAGCCGTTTGGTGGTCAGGGCTTCTCTGGTACAGGCCCGAAAGCCGGCGGCCCGCACTACCTGCACCGCTTCGCTACCGAGAAGACCCGTACCGTCAACACCACGGCTCTCGGCGGCAACGCGTCTCTTCTCGCCATGGGCGACGAATGACCGACGCTGCCTGCTCTCGCGGCAGCAGCAGAGGTCATGCCTGGCGGAAGACTGCATGCTGGACGTGCATGAGGTAGCCAGGTGACAGGGCATCAGGACGATGCCCAGTGGATGGCGGCGAGCACGCCAGGCCGTCATCTGCCCCGGACACCGACAGGGACGCCCACGGACATGAATCGCCAGCGACTGGCCCCTCATGCTCGTGCCCTGCGGTGTCCGTTGCCGTTTCCCCTTTTGACTCGACGGCAATATGCGGGGACGGACGAACGTCAGAAGATTCGTTTATGCACTAGTCTGAACGTACAAGATTGGCAGGAACTTGCGAGAGCCACCGCGACAAGGCCCTCGAAGGACGTTCGATGCATGACGCAGGACTCCCGGCGACGGTCTGACAGGAACCGTCACTGGCAGTGAATCATCACCACGTTCGCCGTCCGACAACAATAAATGCAAAGGATTTACTCCACGATGGTCGATAACAGCCCCACCATACTCATCACGTTCGCTATCTATCTGGCGGTGATGCTCGGCATTGGCCTGCTGGCCTACAAGCGCACCTCCAACATGTCGGATTACATCCTGGGTGGCCGCTCATTGGGCCCCTGGACATCCGCCATTTCCGCCGGTGCGTCTGACATGTCCGGCTGGCTGCTGCTGGGCCTGCCCGGCGCAGCCTACCTCAGCGGCCTGTCCGCTGCCTGGATCGGCATCGGTCTGCTGGCCGGTACCTGGCTCAACTGGCTGATCGTCGCCAAGCGCCTGCGTATCTACAGCTTCGTCGCCAGCGACTCGCTGACCCTGCCGGATTACTTCGAGAAGCGCTTCCGCGACAACTCCAAGATGTTGCGCGTCATCTCGGCCGTCTTCATCCTGCTGTTCTTCCTCTTCTACACCAGCTCCGGTCTGGTGGCAGGTGGCAAGCTGTTCGAGACCGTCTTCGGCCTCGACTACACCATCGCCGTGACCGTCGGTACCATCGCCATCGTGTCCTACACCTTCTTCGGCGGCTTCCTCGCCGTGTCGTGGACTGACCTCATCCAGGGTCTGATGATGGCTGTTGCCCTGATCGTGGTGCCCATCGTGGCACTCACCGACATGGGTGGCGTGGCAGAAGCGACCTCGCGCATCACCGCCGAGAACCCGCTGCTGCTGGAATGGTTCCGTGACGCCTCCACCGGCGAAGCGCTGACCCTGGTCGGCATCGTCTCCTCACTGGCGTGGGGCCTGGGCTACTTCGGTCAGCCGCATATCCTGGCGCGTTTCGCGGCCATCCGCAGCGAGAAGGACATCGGCGCGGCCCGTACCATCGCCGTCGTCTGGTCTGCGCTGGGTCTGTTCGCGGCCATCTGCATCGGCCTGCTGGGTCTCGTCTACGTGCCGAAGGACCTGGCCGACAGCGAGAAGATCTTCATGGTCATGGTGAACTTCATCTTCCACCCGGCGGTTGCCGGCGTGCTGCTGGCCGCCATCCTGGCTGCCGTGATGTCCACCGCTGACTCCCAGCTGCTGGTGTCGTCCTCTGCCCTGGCCGATGACTTCTACAAGGCGCTGTTCAAGAAGGATGCGACCCAGTCCGAGCTGGTGTGGGTCGGTCGCTTCGCGGTGGTCGGTATCGCCATCATCGCCTGGATCCTGGCGCTGGACCCGGACTCCAGCGTGCTGGGTCTGGTGTCCTACGCCTGGGCCGGCTTCGGTGCCGCCTTCGGTCCGGCGCTGATCATGTCGCTGTACTGGCGTCGCATGAACCGCTTCGGCGCGCTGGCCGGCATCATCGTCGGTGGCGTGACCGTGGTGGTCTGGAAGCAGCTTTCCGGTGGCATCTTCGATCTCTACGAGATCGTGCCGGGCGTCATCTTCGCCTACATCGCCATCTACGTGGTCAGCATCATGAGCGCAGCACCGGCTGATGAAATCACCACGGAATTCGACAAGGTCGAGAACCACGCCTGATCGAGGTGTGACAAGACACTGTTGAACCCTGTACCTATTACCGTTCATATCGGCAATACGACAACGCCGCCCCTCGGGGCGGCGTTGTCGTTCATGGCAACTTGTCCTCACTGACTCTCGCTGTCACGGCTTTCTCATATGGCCTAATCACATTGGCGCGGCTTGCGGAAATCGATTACCCAGACTCCCTCTTGCAGCGACAGCGCTGGCGATGGCACTTGAGACTGCACTTGAGACCGAACCGATGAAGGGGCTGAGGGCTGGCTGGAAGGCTGGCTGGTGGGCTGATCGGAGGCCTGACTGACAGCATCGCCCGGCGCACAGGGCGACCGCGCTTGCAGGCGTGCCTTGAGCGCCTCATCGCGCAGCAAGGTCACCGCGCTGGCGCCCGCCAGCCG
The DNA here is from genome assembly GCF_001306765.1 of Cobetia sp. UCD-24C. NCBI lineage: Bacteria > Pseudomonadati > Pseudomonadota > Gammaproteobacteria > Oceanospirillales > Halomonadaceae > Cobetia > Cobetia sp. UCD-24C. The sequence goes on from NZ_LJTD01000009.1 coordinate 96,756, forward strand.
CAGCCGCACCACGGCCCAGTAGTTGTCGGGCGTGAAGGCGGTAACCAGATTCTGGCCCACGGCCGCCACCTGCTGGCGAGCGACCCGCGCCAGTGGCGCCACTGGCGCCTCGCCCAGCACCAGTACCGGCAAGGCATCGCGCGGCTGGTAGCGTTCGGCGTCGCGGGGCGAGACCAGCGGCAGGCCCTGCTCCCGCGCTTGAGCCACCAGAATGCGCGCCAGCTGTGTCTCATGGCCCTGCTGGGCGGCCAGCGCATTGCTCCAGGCGGCGAAGATCACCCCATGGCGCACCAGCAACAGGCAGGCGACGATCAACAGACACTGCTTCAAAGGGCACTGCATCACACGCCGCCAGACAGGAGACTTGCGCTGCGTGTTGGCCGTTTCTGTCATGCTCGGCGTTGCGCTTGCCTCCGCACTCGATCTAACACTCTCTCTTGCTCTCACGCTCAGTGCCAGCATCAGGGCACCGCCCAACAGCGGTCCCCAGGCGATCAGGGTGCGCGAATGAAATACCGGCTCGGCCAGCAACAGCATCGGCCCCCACAGGGCGGGAACCAGCAGCAGCGCCCACAGGGCCCAGCTCATGCGCTGCAGCGATAGCTGGCGCGCCGAGCGAGACCTGCCCTCGGGCGCGCCAGCGGCCTCGGCGTGACGTAAAGGCACGCCGTGAGGCAGGAGTCGCAACAGCGCCACCCCGGCCAGCAGCGCCAGACTGAGCAGCAACGTGACCTGCCCCAGCCCCTCACGCAGCGCGCCCAGCGCCACGCTCAGGTTGTGCTCGATCCCTGCCAGCAAGGCCTGAGGGTCGGCGAAGGGCAGCATCTGGCCATGCTGCTGACTGTACTCGCCCGCCACCAGCAGCCGCGTGATGGGCAGATAGAGCAGCAAGGCGACGGCGGCCAGCGCACCACGCTGCAACAGCATCCGCCAGCGCGACCACAGTGAGGTGCTGGCAGCGCCCGCGAACATGGCTTCGAGCAGGCTCAGCACCAGAAAGGCATTCAGGGCCGGTTGATAGCTGCACAGCGCCAGCAACAACAGCAGCAAGGCGCTCAGCGGTGGCTGCCAGACTTGCCATAGCCCTTCGCTTATCCCTCCGGCTGGCTCTCCCTCTCCCCCGCTTTTCCCGCCAGCACGCAGCACCAGACTAGCCAGTATGGCGCTGGCCAGCGCCACGCTCATCGGCAGGCTGTCGAAGGTGTAACTGAAATTCTGCAGGGTGAAGGGCGTCAGCCAGATCAGCGCATTGCCCACTACGCAGCCCGCCAGCGAGAGCCCCGGCAGCCATCGCCACCAGGCCAGCGCCATGCTCGCCGCCAGCCCCCAGGCCGCCAGTTGCGGCAAGGGCGCGACATTGACCAGCACATCGCCGAAGCCCAGCAGACGCATGATGCCCTCGGCGGCCGGGCGCGCATTGAGCGTCCAGCCGTAATAGCCATCCAGCGCACGGCTCATGTCATCCAGATACAGCGCGCGCGTGGCGATCAGCGGCACAAGCCCGAGCCCGATCACCACAAGACTGGCAAGCAGGATGCGCCATGCCTGACGCCGTCTGGCATCAGCGGCATCACACGCTTGGGACAACGGCTGCGACCTTGTCATGCACTGGACTCCCGATCAGAACGATACCCAGGACGGATGACGTCGAGAGTACCTGACTCGGGGCGCGATGGAATGCCCCGACGAAAGCCCATGAAAAACGCCACCCGAGGGTGGCGTTGTCGACCTGCATATGTGATGTGGAAGTTACTCGGCCGGCGTGCTGGCCTGATGGAAGTGCACATCGCGCTGCGGATAGGGAATGCTGATGCCGCGCTCATCGAAGGTCAGCTTGATGCGTTCGGTCATGTCCCACTTCAGCGCCCAGTAATCGGAGGCCTGACACCACATGCGGAAGTTGAAGTTGACCGAGCTGTCGGCCAGTTCCGCCACGGCGATCAGGTAGGACGGCTCCTTCATGATGCGCTCGTCACCGGCGACAAGCTCCTCGAGCACCGCCTTGACCTGACGGATGTCGTCGTCATAGCTGACACCGACGACCAGGTCCAGACGCCGCGTCGGCAGCGCCGAGTAGTTGGTGATGGTGTTGGACATGACGCTGGAGTTCGGCACGGTGACCTTGCGGTTGTCCGGCGTCACCAGGCGGGTCTGCAGCATGGTGATCTGATCGACGCTACCGGAGGTGCCGGCGGCTTCGACGTAATCGCCCTTCTTGAACGGACGCAGCGTGACCAGCAGGAAGCCGGAGGCCAGATTGGACAGCGAGCTCTGCAGCGCCAGACCGATCGCCAGACCCGCCGCACCCAGCGCGGCGATCATGGAGGTGGTATCGACACCGAGCTGGTCCAGAGCGGTCAGCAGCACCATGACCACCAGGATGGCGTAGGCGATCTGGCCGACGAAACCGGCCGCCGCCTCGTCCATGCTCTTGCGGTGCAGCAGCGAGGTCGCCCACTGGGTCAGACGCTTGGCGACCCACATGCCGAAGACCAGCACGGCCAGCGCCGACAGCAGGGTTCCGCCCCATTGCAGCCCTATCTCGAACAGCTGACTGGTATCCATGGGAATGGCATTCAAAAATTCCACGACAACTCCTTGAGCATCCCTTGCGTGGCAGTCAGCAGACCACCGGGTGCTTTATCGTTATAGGGCACGAGGCGCGCGCCGGGGACGCACTGACACTCGGCCGAACGGATCATTGGGTATTCACGCGCGCACAATTTACCTGACTATTGGCGTCACGTCAGTGCTCTTGCCGCTGGGGCCGCGTGCCCGGCTCTGCGCTCATCACGCCATTCATCACGCCAGTCCTCAATTCAGGGCGCAAGTCAGGGCTGCGCCCGAGCGGGCGTCAGCCCCAGCGGTGAGCGCAGCGTCAGTGCGTCCAGACGCAGGCCCACGGGAAACTTGTTGGCATCCAGGCCCGCATCACGCGGCGCGATGGGCGGCGGCCCCTTGAGAGTCAGGCTGAAGCTGCCGTCGCTCGCGATCAGCGCGGCGGGCACCTCGACCTCGAAGCGCTCATAATTACCGCCTACCGGCCAGCGCGTGACGGTCTGCTCCCCGATCATGACTTCCACCGGCAGCGCGGCGGCCAAATCCGGGAAGCGTGACAGCTCAAGCGCCACGACCACGGCCTGCGAGCCTGCCGGCGAGACCTCGGGCGCGACCCGCAGGCGCAAGGTGACCTCCGCCAGCCGCGCACTGACCGGCACGTCTGGCTGGGGCGAGTAGAAACCGGCCCACAGCACGCCGCAATTGCCCAGCGGCTCGCCCTTGCGGACGGGATAGCGCTCACCGGGCGTCAGTACCGGCACCTCGCCCATCGGCCGGTAACAGGTGGTGGCATGCTCGATGAAGTAGCGCCGGTAGTGATCATCGACCCTGGGCGTGCGCGCCAGCCACAGCAGGGTGAGTTCGAAAGCCAGCACCACCACGGTGGCCAGCAGCCACCAGATCCGCTGGCTGCGGCGCGAGCGTGGCGCGCCATACAGGGCATCAGACGAGCCAGAAGACGGTGTCATACCAGTTCTCCACCAGCCAGAGATTAGCGAGCGCGCCCAGCATGACCAGGCCCCAAGCCAGCGTGCGTGGCAGACGAGTGAGCAGGTCATGCAGGGCCAGCACGAACACCGGCATGCCGATCATGTAGCGCGGAATGGCGTCGAGCCCGGTCGCCAGCGGTACGAACAGCGTGAAGCCCGCCAGCCCCATCTCCAGCCAGCGCCGCTGCAGGCCCAGCCAGCCGATCAGGCCGATACCGACCAGCGCCATGCTCGCCTGCCACGCCGGGCGCAGCGTTTCCGGCGCGCTCTGCCAGTAGCTCAGCCCTTCAATGAGGTTGGTGAGGGGATTGCCCATCTCACGGCCCCAGGAAATCTGCACATGGCTGAAGGCCAGCGCATCGCCCGTCCGGTGATAGAGCAGCGCCATGAACAGAAACAGCCCCAAGGGCCCCACCACGCCGATCAGCAGCCAATCGGGCCGCCGCCACAGCTCGGCGAAGGCGCGCAGGCGCAGCCGCGCCACAAGCTCGATTCCCATCGCGATGACCCAGAACACCCCGGTGGCGCGGGTCATCGACAACAGCAGCGTCCAGAGCATCACGCGACCGGTGCGCTGACAGCGCCAGTCGATCAATGACGTCAGACACAGCAGCCAGAACAGTGACTCGGAATAGAGCGCGCTGAAATAGAAGCTGTACGGCATGCTGGCCGCCAGCCACACGAACAGCAGCAACGGCGCGCCGGGACGCGTGATGGCCAGATAGCGGCAGCCCAGCCCCAGCGCGACGGCCAGCAAGGCATTGCTCAGGAGCACGCCCATCAGCTCGGGGTCCAGCTGACCGCCCAGCGTCACCAGCCACAGCAGCGCCGGATAGAGCGGGAAGAACGCCCAGTTGGCGGCGTCACCATCACTCATGCCGCGCGCCTCGACATCGTAGCCGCGCGTCATGATGCCCTTGAACCAGCTGCCGTCGAACTGCGCCATGGCGTGCAGATAGCTGTGATCGCCCCACAGCGCGATGGCGAGCCAGACGGCGCGCGTCACCAGCAGCGCCAGCAGGATATGCCCCCAGGGAATGCGCACGGCCTGCGCCCGCGCGAGTGCCTCGGCAGGGGGCGGCGTCTCGGCTGCCAATGTCTTGAGGCGCTCCCCCAGCGTCGAGCGCGGCCCTGCGGTGACGCTGTCATTCATGTATGGTCTTCCTTGAAGGCCCACAGCCGTGAGGCCAGATAGGTCACGATCGGCACCGAGAGCGTAGCGATCGCGATGGCGACGAAGCCCGACAGATCCAGCCCCTGCATCAGCAGTGCCAACAGGCCATTGTTGAGCGCAAAGCCGCCCGCCGCGACCAGCCCAAAACGCCAGGCACTGCCCTGGCGCTTGAAGGTCAGCCGCCGGTGGCCGACCAGCGAGACCTGAAAGGCCACGCAGAAAGCAATGATGTTGGCGATGAACTCATTGAGCTGCGGCCACAGGAACAACAGCAAGGCGGCGACGCCCAGATGCACGCCCGTCGCGGCCAGCCCGACCAGCCCGAAGCGGGTCGCGGTGCCCGCCTCCTCCCTGGCGCGCGCAGTGACCGGCTTGTCGGACTCGCTGACGCCCTCACGATCAGCGCTCAAGTGATTCACCTCGCGCCGCATCGCGTGACGCGCCGCGCACGACTCGCGCAGTGCTCAGGCCGCTGTCGAGGCCCCTGTCCGGTGACACGCTGCCCGGCGGGCTGTCGTGCAGGCTGTCATGGTCGATCAGGTAAAGCGGACGCTGCTTGGTTTCCATGAACAGGCGACCGAGGTATTCGCCCAGCACGCCGATCGAGATCAGCTGCATGCCGCCGAAGAACAGGATCGCGACCATCAGTGAGGCATAGCCCGGCGCATCGGCGCCGAACAACACCGTCTTGCTGATGATCACCAGGATATAGAGGAAGGACAGAGCGGCGACGACACTGCCGATATAGGTCCAGACCCGCAGCGGCCAGGTCGAGAAGCTCACCACGCCATCGAGGGCGAAATTCCACAGCTTCCAGTAGTTGAACTTGGTGGTGCCGGCCGTGCGCGACGGGCGCTGATAGGTGACACCCACCGAGCGATAGCCGGGCCATGAGAACAGGCCCTTCATGAAGCGGTTGCGCTCGGGCAGGCGCCGCAGCGCCTCGACGACACGGCGGTCCAGCAGGCGGAAGTCACCCGCATCGCGCGGTATCTCGGTGAAGGTCAGGCGGTTGAAGACGCGGTAGAACCAGCCTGCCGTCTTGCGCTTGGTGGCGGTGTCTTCATGACGCGCGGCGCGCACGCCATAGACCATGTCGTAGCCGGCCTGCCATTGGTTGATGAACTCGAGGATCACCTCCGGCGGGTCCTGCAGATCGACATCCATCGGCACGATGGCATCGCCACGCGCCTGCTCGATGCCGGCGGACATGGCCGCTTCCTTGCCGAAGTTGCGTGTCAGGCTCAGGTAGCGCACGCGGGCATCGCCGGCCGCCGCGGCCTCCAGACACGCCAGGGTGCCGTCGGTTGAGCCATCATCGACGAACAGCACTTCAAGGTGTGGCACCTGCGAGCCCAGGGTCTTCTCGATGGCCTCCAGAAAGAGACCGATGGTCTCCTCCTCGTTCATCACCGGCACCACCAATGACAAGACCCAGTCACCGGAAAGGCGGCGCGACATGTCGCGGGGAATATGCCCCGACGAGGTCGAAGACTGCCTGCCAGACGCCTGGCCGCAGGATGCATCAGCTGAGGACCGCATGGTATTTCCTCCATCGAGAGCCCCGTCATTCATGCACGCCAGGGCATCATCATCTGACAAGGTGAGAGTGAAGAGGACACAGGTGCTGCACCAGCGGCTTACCAGACACTCTCCCGCTCTCGATCGGCGCCTCTCCTCCCTCCGCTCCATTACCTCTTGGGGCCGAGGGCGACGAATACAACGCAGCGTCAATGCGGATGGCGGCCAGCGCGAACCGGCCTGCCTACTGCAAGAATCCGTGAAAAGCCCCGAGCAGCGCCAGACATCGGCAAGGGCTTGCGAGGGTTTACGATGGCCTGCGGGACCGGCGAGGGCTTGCGAGAGCGGTCTGCGCGGGTCGATGAACGCGACGCCACCTCGCTGCGTTATAGAGCCTGCGGCCTCAACAAGTAAAGCCTGAATCACTCAAGGGCTCGCAAGCCATGCCTTTAGCCATGCCATTAGCCATCAACAAACACGGCCGCTCCAGGGAGCGGCCGTGTTTGCTTGTGCCATGACAAGAGTCGCAATGCAGGGAGCCTGCGCAATCACGTTACTGGCTGGACGCGAGGGTCACCAGCGTGATGAGTAAAAGACACCAGCTCAGCGGCGCCCCCAGCAGCCAGGCGCGGGTCGCATGGCGCGGCACCAGGCCGACGCCATGCGTGAAGCCGGCGCCCAGCCCCCACAGCGCGACCAGCAGCATCAGATAGCGCGGCCCTGTCTGCATCGAGGCTATCGCATCCGGCCCCAGCAGCATCCAGATGGCCACCATGGCAGACAGCAGCAGCGAGGCCAAATGGGCAGGTCGAGTTCGGCACCAGGCCGGTGGTCGTGAGGCGTACCAGGGTCGTGACATCGAGCTCTCCTTGATCGGAACGGTCAGCGGCGCAGAAGTAACGTTGGGGGCCGCCTCACTCAATCATCGTCAAAGGTGTGGGTCTGCTCAAGCCACAATGCATTGATGATGCCCGCGAAGCAGGCCAGCAACACACCGAGAATCCAGGCGAAATACCACATGGTGTCGTCTCCTGGCGAGGGCAGTGCCCTCGCCTATTGATAGCAAATGGGAGCAATTGGCTCAGCTAGCTCAACTCAACTCAACTCAACTCAACTCAACTCAACTCAATACAGACTGTGACCGTCCTGCTCGATATGCGCGACGGTGACGCGACGCCACATCTTCACGTAGCACCAGGTGGTGTAGAGGATGATGGTCGGCACCATCACCAGCCCCGCCACGGTGACGATGGAGAGTGTCAGCTCGCTGGAAACGGAATCCCACAGCGTCAGGCTGGCCTCGCTCATGCGCGAGGACGGCACGATGAACGGGAACATGCTGATGCCCGCAGTGGCGACCACGCCCCCTACCCCGACGGAGCTTGCCGTGAAGGCCGCGCCGCCCTTGCGCCGGGCCGACAGCACCATGGCGGCCAGCACACCGACCACCGCGCTGAGCGGTGCCAGCAGCGTCAGCGGCTCATGCGCGTAGACATCCAGCCAGCTGCCTGGCCCGACCTGCTTGTCGAGCAGCTTCAAGGCCGAGGCGGTATCGCCCATCTGATCGATGCTGTAGCCCATGCCGGACAGCCACACCCACAGGCCGCCCAGCGCGAACAGCCCCAGCGTCAAAAGGCCCAGCGGCTGCACCAGACGCGCGCTGCGTGCGGCAACGGCCTCATCGGCACGCGCCACCAGCCAGGTACCGCCATGCAGCATCACCATCACCACCGACAGCGCGGCGCACAGCAGCGCGAAGGGGTTGAACAGGCCCAGGTAGCTGCCGGCGTAGCTGGCACGCATGAACTGATCGACTTCCAGCGGCACGCCCTGCAGCAGGTTGCCGAAGATCAGCCCGAAGAAGGCGGTGGGGATCAGGCTGCCGGCGACGATGCCGCGGTCCCACCAGCCACGCCACTGGGTGTTCTCGAGCTTGGAGCGATAGTCAAAGCCCAGCGGGCGGAAGAACAGCGAGAACAGGATGGTCAGCATCGCGAAATAGAAGCTTGAGAACACGGCGCCGTAGACCACCGGCCACACCGCGAACACCGCGCCGATGGCGGTGACCAGCCATACCTGATTGCCATCCCAGTGCGGGGCCAGGGTATTGATCACCACGCGGCGCTCGCTGTCATTGCGACTGACCAGCGGCATCAGCATCGCCGCGCCCATGTCCATGCCATCGGTGATGACGAAGCCGATCAGCAGCAGCCCGACCGCCACCCACCAGAACAGCTTGAGGATCTCGTAATCCCACATAATCCGTTACTCCTTGAATGACAGCGAAGGATTGAGTGACATGCCGTCATCTTCGGACATGGCGCCATGGTGGATGCCGCCGCGCTCGAAGTGATAGCGACCGGTGTGCAGAGAAGACGGCCCCTTGCGCGCGAAGTGGAACATCAGCCACATCTCGATGACGAAGAACAGGCTGTAGAAGGCCAGGAAGCCACCGATGGACCACCACAGGTCGGACTCATCCAGACTCGAGGCCGCCATGAAGGTCGGCAGGATCTCCCCCACCGCCCACGGCTGACGCCCGAATTCGGCCACGAACCAGCCGGTTTCCACGGCGATGAACGGCAGCGGGATCGACAGCAGGCAGATCCACAGGAAGGGCCGCACGTCGAAGCGCTGCTTGGCGGTCATCCACACCGCCGCGATGAAGATCACCAGCATCGCCATGCCGCAGGCGACCATGATCCGGAACGAGAAGAACATCGGCGCGACCGGCGGAATCGAGTCGGCGGCGGCCTTGTCGATCATCTCCGGCGTGGCATCGGAGGGCGTCTCGACGTAGCGCTTGAGCAGCATGCCGTAGCCAAGATCATCCTTGACCGCATCGAAGGCCTTGCGGGTCGCGATGTCGTCCTGGCCATCACGCAGCTGCTGGAGCAGGTCATAGGCCTGCATGCCATTGAGGATGCGTCCGCGGTGCTCCTCGGTCAGCTCCTTGATGCCGGGAATCTCGGTATCCAGCGAGCGCGTGCCGATCAGGCCCATCACATAGGGAATATGGATGCCGTAATCGGTGTGCTGGGTCTCCTCGTTGGGCAGACCGATCAGCGTGAAGGACGCCGGCGCCGGCTCGGTTTCCCACATCGCCTCGATGGCGGCCATCTTGGCCTTCTGGACATCCCCGACTTCATAGCCGGACTCATCGCCCAGTACGATCACCGAGGCCACCGAGAACAGGCCAAAAGCGGCGGCGATGGCGAAGCTACGCTTGGCGAAGCCCAGATCACGCCCCTTGAGCAGGTAGAAGGCGCTGATGCCGAGCACGAACATGGCGCCGGTCACATAGCCTGCCGACACGGTATGCACGAACTTGGCCTGGGCGACCGGGTTGAAGATGACATCCGCGAAGCTGGTCAGCTCCATGCGCATGGTCTCGAAATTGAAGGCCGCACCGACCGGATTCTGCATCCAGCCGTTGGCGATCAGGATCCACAGCGCCGAGAAGTTGGAGCCGAAGGCGACAAGCCAGGTCACCATCAGGTGCTGACGCTTGGTCAGGCGGTCCCAGCCGAAGAAGAACAGGCCGACGAAGGTGGATTCCAGGAAGAAGGCCACCAGGCCCTCGATGGCCAGCGGCGCACCGAAGATGTCGCCGACGTAATGCGAGTAGTAGGCCCAGTTGGTGCCGAACTGGAATTCCATCGTCAGGCCAGTGGCCACGCCAAGGGCGAAGTTGATACCGAACAGCTTGCCCCAGAATTTGGTCATGTCCTGGTAGACCTGCTTGCCGGTCATGACATACAGGGATTCCATGATGGCCAGCAGGAAGGCCATGCCGATGGTCAATGGTACGAACAGGAAGTGGTAGAGCGCGGTCATGCCGAACTGGAACCGCGACAGCTCCACGACGGTATCGGAGATCATGTCTTAACCCCTTTGCGATAAGGCGGACGGTCAGGCTGCCGTCCCTGCATGCGCTTGCCACCGACGTCGGGCGGACGCATCAGGCCGACTCTCGCCGGCAAGCACACAGGTACTGAGACCTTGGTCGACATTGTCTACCCTCCCGCGCCAGTCTCCAGATGTCAGGTTGTCGCACTCACCGGGCGAATGTCGCACCCGCCACCTCCGCCAAGTGCCTGTTGTCACTGGACAACTCCGCTGCAAGCCGCATGGATGCTGGAGCGACGGGCATCGCTGGCCTGGCGCCATCTCAACGCTGACTCTGCGCACCCCTGCGCGCGCTGCGACCATCGACCACACTGCGACGTTGCACCACGCTGCGACCGACTGGCGCACCCAAGCGCCGCCAGCCGCCGCGCAGCAAGCCATCACGCCCCCGCGCCATTGACGCGCTGGGAACGAGAGTTTTGTGCCGCAGGCCTGTCACTTCCCCAGCAGGCTAACTATCATGGCCAGTCATCGCAGCGCTCACCGACAAGGACTGCCAGTGAACGCTTACCGCCTATCACCCGAGACCGTGATTCCTACCTGACATGACGCATCGCTCCCCCATTCATCCCTCTGCTGGTCACACCGCCACCACCAGCCCCAGCGCCACGGCGCCGCGCGGCCACGGCGATTACTGCGAAGCCGGCCTCGCCCGCCTGCTGGAGCAGCACGACCTCAATAGCTTCGATGCCCTGTGGCAAGTGGCAGCCCACGACGTCGACGCGCCGAATCGTGAACGCGGCGGCGTCTCGACGGTTTCGCTGCTGACGCTCGAGGATGAGGACGGCAACAGCCATCGCCTCTATCTCAAGCGCCAGACCAACCACCTGGGCCGCAGCCTGGCGCGCCCACTGGGCGAACCGACCTTCTCTCGCGAATGGCGTGCCATCCGCCACTATCACGCGCTGGGAATACCGGCAGTGGACGCCGGCTGGTACGGCGAGCGGCGCGCAGGCCGGGAATGGCGCGCCATCCTGATCACCTTCGATCTCGCCGGGCGCGATGATCTGGACCACTGGCATGAACGCTGGGCGGAACTCGATGCCGGCATGCGCTCTCAGGTCATCACCGCCAGCGCCCGCCTCGTGCGCGAGATTCATCAGGCTGGCCTGATGCATGGCTGCCTGTTCCCCAAGCACCTCTTCCTCAGTCGCCCGCCGAGTGAGTCGCCGGCCAGCACCTGGCAGATGGACGCCGTCATCATCGACCTCGAGAAGACGCGCCGCTTCGTGCTGCGCCGCCACGAGTGCCTGCGCGATCTCTACGTGCTGTGGCGCCGCCTGAAGGGCTGGCAGCACGATGAATGGCGACAATTTCTTGCCGTCTATCGCGATGCGGATGCGCAGAGCGCCGAGGTCAGTCAGTGGCTGAAAGAGCTGGAAGCACGCGCCGCACGCAAGCGTCGCTGAGCCTGCAGAGGCCGGCGACGATCTTTGGCGTAGTGAGTACTAACCTCGCGCACGGCATGCGACCAAGGTCTTGGTCACCTTGCGCGAGGATGAATGGGGATGTCGCTCGAATGCGTCATCACAAGTCTCACTCGTGAGACATTAAACTTCCCTGAAATAATCGGTAACATCCGCTAACAAGACGCCTAATAAGTTTTCAAACAACGTTCTAAAAAAATGCTTGCCAAACAGAACGCTGTTTTTTATAGTTCGCAGCGTCCCCTGATCGACGCAGCCACGCAGAGCACACGGCCCAAGCCGTAGGGTAGCGAGGCACTGCTGACAGGCAGCTCACGAAGCCAAGCTTCAAGGAGAACTACACATGAAAGCTATCAAGATCCTGACCGCTACTGTTATCGCCGGCACCATGGCAATGGGCGCACAATCCGCCATGGCATATGGCAAGGGTGACATCTTCCTGCGCGGTGGCGTTGCCAAGGTCGACGGCAAGAGCAACAACGGCAACGGTCTGATCGCCAAGGACGAGTCTGGCTTCGCCGGTTCCGTGGGCTACATGTTCCACGACAACCTGGCTATCGCCCTGCAGTCCACTGAAGAATTCAGCACTGACTGGGAAAACAGCGCCGGTGGTTTCGATCAGATGCCGATCAACCTGATGCTGCAGTACTACCCGCTGGGCGGTACTGAAGCCCGCGTCCAGCCGTACGCTGGTGTCGGCCTGAACTACACCCACTTCTCCGGTGAGTCTGCCGGTGGCCAGAGCATGGACATCGACGACAGCTACGGCGCCGCTGCCGAGCTGGGTGTGGACCTCAAGATCACCGAAGCCTGGGCCGTCAACGGCTTCGCTCGTTACGCCGACGTCAAGGCCGATACCAAGATTGCCGGTCAGGACGTGAACGACACCGAGCTGGACCCGGTCACTGTCGGTGCCGGTGTCACCTACCGCTTCTAAGTTCTTGCACGAGGCGTGAACATGCCTCCAGCGAGTACCTGGCAAGCCGTGTGATGCCGCATCATTCACTAAAGCGTCAGCGATGGAGCTCGGCAACGCCGAGCCGTCCAGGCGCCAGATGGGCATCACACACAAACGCCGCAGACCTTCGGGTCTGCGGCGTTTTCGTTGTGGGCAGCCAACGGCCACATGGCCTATCTTCAGCGGCGCGGCGCAGAAATTGACCTGGATCAACCACGCCCCTGACCGAGCAAGAACGCCCGTAAACTCTTGCCCCAGATCAAATTTCTCGAAATTCGGCTACCTAGAATGAGGGCATTGTTTCCCGCCATCCTTCAGGAGCCATCATGTCCGACGTCGTCACTCGCTCAGCCTCCCTCCCCGCGCACCTGACTTCGCGTAGCCCGCGCTCTGCAGCACGCCCGTGGCAGATTCTGGCACTGGCAGGCCTCACCAGCCTCGCGACTCTCGGCGCCACACCGGCCATGGCCGCCGAGTCGCTGAATGCCAACTCTCACAGCTCTCTCAGCTCTCTCAACTACGGCGCCGGGCAGTTCTGGACGCGTGCGGGTGTCGCCAAGGTCTCGCCGAAGAGTGACAACGGTAGCATCGATGCCATCGGTGCCGACGTGGATGTCGATGATGACAGTGCCTTTGCCTTCACTCTCGGCTATCGCTTCACCGACACCTTCGGTATCGAGCTGCTGGCGGCGCAGGATTTCGACCACGACATCTCGCTCAATGGCCAGAAAGCCGGTTCCGTCGATCACCTGCCGCCGACCCTGACACTGCAGTACTACCCGCTTGGCGGACGTGAATCGCGCATCCAGCCGTACATCGGCGCGGGCGTCAATTACACCCACTTCTCCGACGAAACCCTCGACGATGGCACCAAACTCGAGATGGATGACAGCTGGGGCGCGGCCGCACAGATCGGCGTCGATCTGGTGATCAACGAGCACTGGGCGGCCAACGTCGCCGCCTGGTATCTGGATATCGATTCCTATGTCACCGTGGCGGGCAGCGTCAACGACAAGGTCGAGATCGACCCCATCGTGACCATGGCCGGGATCAGCTATCGCTTCTGATCAGCCACTTCCTGGCTAGCGCTTCTGACTGGCCAGAAACGACAACGCCCCGCCAGCCCATCTCGGGCCGGCGAGGCGTTGTGCTTTGTACTTGGTGCGTTGTGCGTTGTGCGTTGTGCGTTGTGAGTTGTGCGCTCGGCACGCCTCAGCGCGGGGCGGCCTGCCCGCTGTTCGTTGCCGAAACCTTGGAAGTTGCTGAAGCTGTTGAGGCTGAGGGCGCTGAGGGAGTTGAAGTTGAAGGCGAAGGCGGCGTGGCGTCCTCCGCCGGCGCCTTGCTCACCTTGCCCGGACGCGGGCGGTCCAGCACCAGTCCCAGCACCACCAGTGCCGCACCCGCCACCATCAGCGAAGTCCACTGTTCATCGAACAGCCACCATGCCATCAGCGCGGCGCACGGCGGCACCAGGAAGAAGGTGCGCGCGACCTGATGGGCCTCGCCCCGCTCCAGCATCAGCATCAGCAGCCAGATGGCACCGACCGAGATGGCGATCACCAGCCAGGCCATGGTCAGCAGCAGACGCGGCGTGGGGTCAAAGGCAAAGCTGCCGACACTGGTCGCGGCGACGACGAATACCGCGCCCGCACCGAGATACTGGAACATCAGCCCCTCGACCAGCCCCATGCGCCCGGAGACCCGCTTCTGCCACAGCGTCGAGCTGGACACGCCGATCAGCGCCACCAGGCACCAGACGAGCCCGATCAGCGGCCACTCCAGGGTGCCCGCGCCATCCTTGGCAAGCCCTGCCCCCAGCACCAGACTGACGCCAATGGCGCCACAGCCAAGCCCCGCCCACTGCTTGGCGCCCAGCCGCACGCCGAACAACGGCAGTGACAAGGCCGCCGTCACTAGTGGATGCAGGCTGACCAGCAGTGCCGTCAGCCCCGCCGGCAGCCCCGCCTTGACCGCCGCGAACACGCCGCCCAGGTAGGCGCCATGCAACAGCATGCCAATGCCCATCTGCGCCAGACGGTCATTGCGCCGCCCCCACTGACGCGGCTTGCGGCGCAGCCATAGAATCAACCCCAGCACCGGCAGCACCAGCAGGCTGCGCACCAGCAGCAAGGTGAAGGGTTCAGCGTCCAGGGTACCGAAGCGCGCGGCGATGAAGCCGCTGGCGAACAGAAACACGAAGCAAAGTGGCATCCACATCACGCAGACTCCAGCGAGAGAAATGACAAGCGGTCGGCCCGGGGGCAGGTGCAGGACGTGCACCGACGGGACCACGACATGAGCCTTCAGCTTGCCGCGAACCCTCAAGGGGGCACAAGATACAGATAATCACCATTTCAAGGGGTACAGACAGGCATGTCATCCGCCGAGCACGCTTCGTCCGCCAGCCGCCCTTCGCTTGCAGGCCCCGCCAGCAACTCAACCACCAGCTCAATCGCCAGCTCAGGCGCCACAGCCGCGACGCTGCCGCGCTATCAGCAGCTGGTCGAGCGGCTCAAGGCCCAGATGGCGACGGGCAAACTGAGCGCGGGGCAGCGTCTGCCTTCGCTCAGGCGGCAGGCGGCGCAGTCGGGGCTCGGCCTCAACAGCGTGATTCGTGCCTATGGCGAGCTGGAGGCGGCGGGCCTGATCATCGCCGAACCGCGTGCCGGCTATCGGGTCGCGCCATCGACGCAGGCTGCTCACGATACGAATGACCTGAATGGCGGCTCACAGACCAGCCCGGCTTCATCTCGTCACCCCGGCGAATCGCAGCACGGGCAGCGGGAGTCACATCACAGGCCACGTGCCATCACCACGCTCACCATCAGTGACCCGGCCTGGCAGGCGATGGCGAATGCCAGTGATCCGCGCCTGGCGCCGTTGGGTGCCGCTCACCCGGAGCTGGACGCCCCCGCCGTGCGTCGCCTGTATCGTCTGGCGCGCACTCAGCTCGGGGCGCATGCCCAGCATCCCAGCGCCTATGCCCTGCCGCCGGGCTCGAATGCGCTGCGCACCGCCATCGCCCAGCACCTCAGCCACCACGGCCATCCCTGTGACAGCGATGCCCTGTTGATCAGCCAAGGGGCGCAGCATGGCATGTCACTGCTGCTCGGCCAGCTGCGTGCCGCCAAGGGCCGCTGTCGGGTCGGCGTCGAAGCGCCGGGCTATTTCGGTATCGTGGCCGCCATCGAAGCCCAGGGCCATCAGGCGATCGCCATTCCTGCCCGCGCGCACCAGGGACTGGATGTCGAGGCGCTCGAGCGCCTGCTCGAACGTCATGATGACAAGACGCCCGCCCTGACGCTGGATGCGCTGATCGTGACCGCGGATGGCCACAATCCCCTGGGCGGACAGCTGAGCACGTCAGATCGCCACCGCCTGCTGGCACTGGCGGCCCGCCACGCCATCCTGCTGGTCGAGAACACCACCTTTGCCGAGCTGAGCTTCGATACCCGCCAGCCGTGGCTGGCCGACCTCGCCCACCGCCATGCCGACAGGCCGATGCCTGCGCTGATCAGTCTCGGATCATTTTCCAAGACGCTGGACCCCCGCACCCGCTGCGGCTGGCTGTGGCTGTCACGGCCCGAGCAGGATTCACCACTGGGGCTGCAGGCGATGATTCGGGCGCGCTGGGCCAATGGCATGGGCGACATGCCATGGATGCATGCCGCCCTGAGCGAACTGATCACCAGCGGGGATTACGGTCGACACGTACAGCGCATGCGACGCTGCTATGCGAGGCGCCTGGAGCGTCTGCGCGCGCACCTGAGCGCAGCGCTGGGTGACAGCGTCTGGCTGCCGCCACCGAGCGGCGGCTATCTGCAATGGTGTGGCCTGCCAAGCCTTGAGGCGCGCCAGCTTGAGCAGTTGCATCAGGACCTGCTGAACGCAGGCATCGCCACCCTGCCCGGCAGCCTGTTCAATGCCGAACAGTCCGGCCTGCGCCTCAATGCGGCCCAGCTCGGCGAGGAAGTGACGCAGAGCGCTGCGCGGCCCTCTGACACGGCTCCCCGCCAGCAGGACATACTGGCGCGCCTCACCGCTCACCTGCAAAAAGCCCTCGCACAGGGCGAGGGCTGATTGAGGTGCGATGTCTGGATTTGCTTATGGCACAGACTTTCAGGCAATGCGCAGCGCCTGCTCGCGGCGACGCGCCCACATCTGGTTGATCACCAGTGCCGCCACGATGACCGCCCCACCCAGCGCCAGACGCGCCAGGTCGGCGTCGCGGTTCCAGATCAGCAGATTGACCAGCAGGCCCGCCGGCACCAGCGCATTGTTCATGATCGCCAGCGTGCCGGCATCGACCCGGGTTGCGCCCTTGTTCCACAGGAAGTAGCCCAGCCCCGAGGCCACGATGCCCAGCCAGCCCAGCACCACGAAGTGCACCGGCTGCGACGGCAGCTTGTCGGTACTGCCGAACAGCAGGAACATCACGATCACCAGCGCCAGCGCGCCGAGATAGAACCAGCCGAACACATGGCGATGGGCGACATCCGCCGGCAGCTGCGGAGCGACCTGACGGTAGGCCACCTGCCCGATGGCAAAGCACAGATTGGCGCCCTGCACGACCGCAAAGCCGAGCCAGAAGCCGTCACTGACCCCGTCGTAGCGAATGATCGCCGCACCCAGCACCGCAATCGCGGCGGTCAGCAGGTAGAATGGCGACAGGCGCTTGTTCATCAGGTCATCGAGCAAGGTGATGTAGATGGGCGTGAAGATGGTGAACAGCAGCACTTCCGGCACAGGCAGCAGTAGGAAGGAGCGATAGAAGAAGATGTACATCAGGCCGAGCTGGATCGCGCCGATGGCCATCAACTGGAAGCGCAGACGACCGCTGATCGCCCGCGGGCGCATGAATGGCGCGAAGATCAGGCACGCCAGCGCGATACGCGTCAGTACGGCCAGATAGCTATCGACCTGACCGGACAGATAGACGCCGATCAGGGAAAACGAGAAGGCCCAGAGGGCCGTGACACCAATCAGGTAGGACATGACGAGTAAACCCGGTAGCCAGAAGAAGTTGACACCAATTGTAACCCTCTATGCGCTGCTCGCGCAGATCCACCGGCTGGATTTTTCGTCACGCTCCGGCCCGGCCTCGCGCAATGCCTGGTCTGGCCAGGGAAGCGGCGAGGTGACGGTCTCTCGAGAAGCCGCTGCTTTCCCTCATGACGGGGCACGGCAGGCGACTCAGCAAGAGGCGGAGAGCGTGGTATTTCTCGAGCAGGGCCAGTTCCAGCTCGAGGGCCAGTCATCCAGCGTCAACTTCCACAACCGCTATCGCTGGCAGCTGGCCGCGGATGGCGAGGCGCTGTCGCTCAGTCATGAGCGTCGTGGCCGCGATGCCGCCGTCTTTCTGTTCGACCTGGTGGCCGACAACGCTCGAGGCGAAGATCACTTCGTCAGTCGTGAAGCGCATCTGTGCATCGATGATC
This sequence comes from Cobetia sp. UCD-24C, assembly GCF_001306765.1. Taxonomy (NCBI): domain Bacteria; kingdom Pseudomonadati; phylum Pseudomonadota; class Gammaproteobacteria; order Oceanospirillales; family Halomonadaceae; genus Cobetia; species Cobetia sp. UCD-24C. The sequence goes on from NZ_LJTD01000009.1 coordinate 114,731, forward strand.
TCTACGCCGCCACGCTGGTCATCGTGCGTGATGAGGCGGGCAATGCCCGGGGCTTTGATCTCGACTGGCGCATCACCGGCCCGCGCAAGGATGAACACCTCGCCTACCGCTATCGCTGCTGAGCGCGACCAGCATCTGACATGAGGGCTGTCGGCGCATGACGGGACCGCTGGCAGCACACGAAAACGCCGCTGACGAATCACTCCGTCAGCGGCGTTTTTGCTCTGGCAGTCGATACTGACAGTCGATCCTGGCAGCCGATCAGGCCAGCAGACGCACCTTGAACCACTCACCGATCGCCTCGATTTCCTCGAGACACACGGCGTGCGCCATCGGCCAGGTCTGCCATTCCAGCGGATGACCCAGCGCACGCGCACTCTCGGCGCCCGCCTCACCCAGTGCCAGCGGCACGATATCGTCATGGGTACCGTGATGGACACTGATGGCCAGGCCCTGATTGGCGGCGCTCGGCGCAATGGTCGCGCTGGTCGCGAAATAGGTCGAGAGCGCCAGCAAGCCGCCCAGCGGGCGCTCGCAGCTCAACGCCGCCTCATAGACCACCGCGCCGCCCTGGGAGAAGCCGGCCAGAATGATGCGCTCACTGGCGATGCCCTGGGCGATCTGCTCCTCGATCAAGGCATGCACGTAGGCCGCGGATTCACGCAGCTGCACCTCATCGACGCGCCGCCCGAGATTCATCTCGAGAATGTCGTACCAGGCCGGCATGCGCATGCCGCCATTGACGGTCACGGCCAGCTCCTGTGCATGCGGGAACACGAAACGCACGCCGTGATTCTCGGGCAGACCCAATGCAGGCACCACGGGCACGAAATCACTGCCGTCAGCACCCAGGCCGTGCAGCCAGATCACGCAGGCATTCGCCTGGGCGCTCGGCTCGATGATCTGAGGGGCACGGTGGCCATGCTGCTGTGATGCGTCACTCATATTCAGCTCCGGTCGGTAAGAAGGGGAATGCCGCCCAGCCTACCATTGACGCCGTCATCTGCCATGCGATGAGGCCGGCAATCTCACCATGAACAGGCAAATTCCCCTGTCACTTGACGCCCGCCAGCCTCACCAATGCCACAAACGCCATGATGACAGGATATCTTCAGCACCCGTCGATCAAGGATTCTGTCAATCAAGGGTTCTGATACTATTGCAGAATGTCGGCCAGTTCGTTCACATCCTTCACGATATGATCGGGCTTCTTTGACAGCGGGAACAGGGCCTTGCCCGGGCGGGCGATGAACGTGGTCTGCAAGCCCGCCTCCTTGGCGCCCGCGACATCCCAGCCATGTGCCGCGACCATCATGGCTTCCTCGGGTTCGACATCAAGCTTGTCCAGCACCCATTCATAGGAACGCAGGTCCGGCTTGTAGATCTGGATATCTTCAATGCTGTAGCGCGCATCGAAATACGGCAGCAATCCCGCGTTTTCGAACTGCGCCTGGACGCCCTTGTTGGACGAGTTGGTCAGGCTGACGATCTTGTAGCCTTCAGCCTTCAGCCTGGCCAGACCTTCCTTGACATCAGGGTGAGGCGGGAGTGTCAGCAACGGGGTGATGATGGCCTTCTTCGCCTGCTCATCCGTCAGCTCGACACCGTTGTTCTGCGCGACCACCCGCAACGAGGCGACACCGATCTGCCCGAAATCGTGGTAATCCCGAGTCACGGTAGACACCAGAGAATAATGCAGCATGGTCGAGAACCACAGGGGCAGAAGGTCTTCTCTTCCCCCCAGTGCCTCGCCGACGGAAATGCGCATCGAGGCAAGATCCAGCAGCGTTTCATTGACATCGAAGATCAGCACCTTGGGCTTTTCGACGACATCACCCGCCATCACACTCCCTGACATCAGACCAACACCCAACACCAATGAACCTGCCACTTTCTTGAGTTTTCCGCGCACCATCATGGGCCTCCACTTGATTGATATCATGGCATCCTGCCTCGGGATATCCGACATGCAGGCCGGCAATCAACAACGTTTAATCACCGTGATGCATCATGACATCCATACAGTGAACTGCCGATGAATCCTTACGAATCATCTGGAAAACCCTCAGCATATTGCGGGCATCAAGCAAGGCGCCATGCACAGAGTCGACCAACCACTTGCTGCGCCCTTCTGGAATCCTGGCATAAAAAAACCCGCCATGGTGGCGGGCAATGAATGTCGGGACAGCGACACCCAGGACAGGAAAGCGTTTGAGAAAGGGTTTTGCCACCAGGTCGTTCTAGAGGGGATGGTGGAGGGCCCCAAAGCCCTTGCTCAAGCGTTCTGTTCACTATCCAAGTGTCTCTACGTCTGGGATATTTCCTTTCGCTCTCCCTGAATTTCAGTAGTCACTGGCTTGCGCATCAGTGCCTACGCCTTCAATCGTCGCTGCGCGGTGATTCAAGCAGCGGGAATCAAATCACAGCGCTTCAATTGTTTCGCAATGACAACTTGTGGCATGAAGTCATGTGAAGCGTGTCATGTGAAGCGAGTCGTGTGAGCCGTCAGCATCGAAAACTCAGCGATGGTCGGCGTCGATATCGACTGCACCATGCACATCACTATCGGCAAACACATTGCCACGACTGGTGATCAGAATGTCAGGATTTGCGGCGTAGCGCTTTTCGCTCTTCTGGTAATCACGCACTTCGCTGTGAATGCCGTGAGATTGAGCGCTATTGAATCGCACGTTACTGCTGTCATCAGTGCTGATATCGGCACTGGCCAGACCGCTGGTGGCGAGGGCAAACGCTGCCAGGCCGTGAGTCATGAATGACTTGATCATCTTTCTATCCTCCGTACATTTTCACTATCGAGTTGCCATGAAGTGACACATCATTGATCACTTCATGTACTGCGTATATCCAGGGGGGATATCTATCAGAGTTGATACCTGACATCACCCACATGAACAATTATCAAAGACCATCAACAGGCACTACCCACAAGGATGCGGCTTACGATGGCGCGATATTCAGGCTTGCCCATGGCGGGACCCTTCTACGTCATCGTACGAGGCACGTTGCGTCGCTGCGCGGGATGACTCCCGACAGATACCGGCCATTTCAGGAAGGGTCAGACTGTCGTTTCACTTCGCGACGAGGTATCACCTAGCGATAAGTGTCAGTGACACTGCCTTACGACTGGCTTGTTCACGCTTTTAGATCGTCAAGCTCTAGCTGCTTAAAACTCTTGCTGCTGCTCATGACGACACTTGCTGCGGGGACACTTGAGTCAGTTGCTGCTATGCGTAGTCACGAATCAGAGCGGGGCTCAGACAACCTGAACCAGACAATCTGGCTCAGACGCTTTCGCTCAGAGCATGCTGGACGCGAGTCGCGGAAACGCTCTTGCCAGCATCGTTGACGAATTGCTGTGAGTCAGACGCCAAGGTCTCGCGCTGACCTTCGATCGCAGCATCGTTCAAGGAGCTTTCGACACGGCCCGCAGCAACGCTCATGCCGGTATCGGCAAAGGTGGCTTGCTCGGCGGCGGCGGACTGGGCCTGGCCGTGGATGCCGGATTCGCTGAGCGCAGAGCGCACCTGAAGGTCAGCGACGCTGTCTGCAAAGGCAGCACCGGTGGCAGCAACGGAAAGCGCGGTGGCGGCGATGAGGGTATTGAGCATTTTCATGAAATATCTCCAGTGAAATCTTTGTTCGGGTCAACCGGGCCAACTGGGTCAAAAAGGTCAGCCAGGTCGCAAGCAGAGTCCTTGTTCGCTGCCGTCAGCGTGACGGCGCGACGCATCAGGCGTTGTCGTTCAGAGCATGCTCGACACGTGACGCGGCAACGCTCTTGCCGGAATCATTGACGAACTGCTGGGTGTCGCGAGTGACCTGCGCCTGCTGGCCCTTGATGGTCTGGCTGTTCAGCGCCTGCTCGACACGGCTGGCCGCAACGCTCTTGCCTGCATCGGCGATGGCCTGCTGCTGAGTGGCTGTCTGCTGGGCCTGACCGTGGATCACGGATTCGCTGATGTTGGCGCGAACCTGCTGGTCGGCAACGCTATCGGCATTGGCGACGCCAGTGGCGGTCACGGACAGGGCAACGGCGGCGATAAGGGCATTGAGGGTTTTCATGAGATGACTCCAAAAAAGGTGAATAGCGAATAGATAAAAGGGAGATCAGTGCTGCTGTGGTCCTGGGGTCATGAATCAGGACCTGCAGACTCAGGCGTTGTCGTTCAGCGCATCTTCAAAGCGTGATGCCGCGACACTCTTGCCGTTGTCGTTGCTCAGGCTTTGGCCGCGGGAGACGGCGTGCGTCTGTTCACCCTTGATGGTGTCGGCGTTCAGGGACTGCTCGACACGGTTGGCAGCGGCACTCATGCCGGACTCGGCAGCATTCAGCTGCGTCGCGGCGGGCTGCGCCTGGCCGTGGATGACCTGTTCGCTCAGTGCGGCACGCACCTGGGCATCGGCAACACTTTCATCAGCGGTGGCAACGCCGGTGGCAGCAATGGAAATGGCAGCGGCGGCGATCAGGGAAGTCAGGGTTTTCATGATGATTCTCCAGAAATGGGCAAAGTCGAATGTCAGGTGAGGCGATGTTCGGGGGTCACTGAGTTGTCAGCGTGACCTACCCGGCTTCAGGCGTTGTCGCTGATGTGCTGCTGAACGCGGCTAGCGGCGACGCTCTTGCTCTGATCATTGACGGTGGCGTTGGCCTGGGACACGGCAGCGGTATCGACGCCGCGGATGTGGTCAGCATTGAGCGCCTGCTCAACGCGACCGGCAGCAACGCTCATGCCCGTTTCGGAGAAACTCTGCTGCCTGGTGGCAGCCGGCTGAGTCTGGCCCATGATCTGCTGGCTGCTGATGGCGTTCTGGACGCGCACGGCGGCAGGGCTATCGTCGGCTGCTAACACGGAGGTGCTGGCAGTGGCGATGGCGACGGTAGCGATCAGAGTCTTGAGGGAAATGTTTTTCATGGTGTATCTCCTGGTCCTGGTGCGGATGCTTCCGCTTTGAGTCGTTGTCAGTCAGTGAAGGAGTGGTTTGCTGACCCCTGTCCGGGTCCTGGCCTTCACTGTCTGTGGTGCGTGCTGCGTTTCGATGATTAACAGACTAATTGTTATGCTGCGTTCAAACTAGCCGTGCAACTGGAAGCTCACTGTTTCTCTTTGAGCAACGCCACTGGAAACGAACGGCCTTCCCCAGCGCTTGCCCCTCCTGCCCCTCTCATCACCCATAAAGCTATTGCAGCGGTTCTGAAAAAGACTTGTACAACATGGAGAGTGCAAGAATTCCTTGTTTACGTGCTGGCCCATCCCCTTGAGCGGCGCTTCGGCCTGGCAGATCACTATCGACTTTGGTTGAGGAAGACAGTGTCTCGCCCACCACCTTGGTCGAACATACTGCACGCTGCAGGGTGTGTCTTGCTGTGCTGATGAGTTATACGTCGGCACAGCAGAACTGGATGCCACAAAAACAAGAAAATGCGTATTTTTCTTTCTGCCTTGGCTGATACGCCTGAAAACAGCGTCTAGCAGCAAGAAATTGTGCACATCAATCTTTACGAATATTCATTGACCGATTGTTCAGGGTGTGGGTTCTGCCCCTCACACTGTCAGTCGGTGACGCCTTGCCCACTGATGTCGAGAAGATTCATGTCGCTCGACAACCAAGAGCTCGAGGTCAGTACCGCCTCATCAGCCCTGCATATTTGCTGCAACGTTGATGGAGTGCATTGTGAACCTCGCGAGCCGCGGGATATATCCCCGCACCGGAACAGGATTGATTCCCCCAGCGAATCAATTCAGCGCTCTTCCAACCCGGACTGAAGCACCCTCACTCACCCACGCGAAGTAATCCCAACGTTTTCAATCGCTTAGGCGACCCACGCAACGATGTCAAAATGATGACAGCCTGGGGACTGCCGTCGCATTTCCGTCGGCGGACAGCAGAACGTGTTGGAAGAGCGTCAAGAAAGCGGTGAGAAAGTGTCGCGTGAGCAGCGCAAGACTGGCGTAAAGGGTGTCGTAATAACTGGCGTAAAGAGTGGCGAGTGAGGAAAAGGAGCGAGAAGACAGAGCGAGAAGACAGTGGAAATGGAGAAGGGAGTAGATAGAGAGAGGAAAGGAGCGCCAGCGTGACACCACGGCCGGCAAGCAGCACTCGGCTCGGTTCACACAGGGCCAGCCCCGAACAGTGCCACGCATTATCGACCGTCATCCGACGTGGGATACACTGGCATCATGCCTATCGAGCCCGAAGCCCCGCCCCATGCATCGCCCGATGCAGCCGAGTCATCGCCCCCTTTTGCCCAATGGGCCGACTCCCCCTGTGCGGCCGGCTGCGACCTGCGCCGCGACTGCGCGCGCTACAGTCACCCGCGCGTCAGGGATATCGCCTGGCTTCTGAGTGCCCCGGATCTCTTGCAGCCTGCGCGTTACCCACGCCCGTCCCTGGCGGCACTCGGGCTGGAGGATGGCCGCGTCCGCCACCACTGGCTGATGACACTGGAGCAGGCGCCCCACGCGCTCGAGACCGCCGTGAATGAGCGCCGCCACTATCGCCTGGGCCACTACCACGAGCGGCTCTGGCAATTCGTGCTGGCACATGCGCCCGGCAGTCGCCTGCTGGTCAACAACCTCAGGATTTCCCAGGGCAAGATCACGCTGGGCGAGCTGGACATGCTCTATCTGGCGGCGCAGGACACGGCACCCACGCACCTGGAGGTCGCGATCAAGTTCTATCTCGGCCTGCCCGAAGGCCCTGAAGCGGCCGACAGCCCGGCACGCTGGATAGGCCCCGGCGGCGCCGACAGCCTCGCCATCAAGTATCAGCGTAGCCTTGAGCATCAATTGCCCCTGGCCTATACCGAGCGCGGACAGCAGACGATTCGCCAGGCACTGGCAAGACAGGCACTGGCCAGACAAGCAGACGTAAATGCGACGAACTCGCCTCTGGCAGAAAGCCCGTCTTCCCCGCTGCTTGCAGGCCAGCAACTGGCATTGCCCGGTTGCCTGTTTCGCCCCTGGCAGCCAGATATAGCTCCCGCCGACACGCTGCCCCCGCCCCGCCATTGCCATCCCGAGAGTGCGCGCCAGGCCGGCTGGTGGATGAGGGTCAGCCAGTTTGCTGCCTTCTGTCAGACCCTCGAGGCCTCCCCGATGCATGGCGGCCCGCTGCTGGGCTGCGTCAGGGAAAAACCTGCCTGGCTGGCCGCCCCGCCCGTGGCGTCGCTACAACCATGGCATGAACTGGACCGCTGGCTGCGCGATCACTTCGTGCCACCTGCCGCCGCTGACGACCTCAGGCCGGACGAACCTGTTCAGCAAGTCACGGCGGCTCAGCAAGACGCGGCGGCTCAGCAGCACAGCCGCCAGCGCACGCATCAACACCCCCGCCAGCTGTGGCTGGAGCGCAGCGTGGCGGCGCCTGACGGCGAGCCGACCACCGCCAGCTCACCCCGCCAGCAATGGCGGATCTTCGTGGTGCCGGACGACTGGCCGAGCTTCATTCCACTACCGCCCCCACCACCTGCCGCGCAGTGAGCCTGCCGCGTGACTTGCTGGCGACTTTGTCTTGCTACGTGAAATCAACGATAATGCGCCGCGTCAGATCAGGGTGGCGACAATCCGTCAGCCTGATCTCGCCATTCGGCCCGCGCGCAACACTACCCCGCTGCTCCCGGGTCTGCTGGTGACCCACCCCTGTCGCTAGCCAACGGCTTCTCGGCACGTCTTCTTGCCTGACCGACCACCTCATCGGTCACCTGATGACGCCTGCTGCAACGCATCTGCTGAATCCGTAGGACGTCATAGTGAAAACACGACTTTCCAGCCTCGATATCGTGGCGCTGGGCTTCATGACCTTTGCCCTCTTTCTGGGCGCAGGCAATATCATCTTCCCGCCTCAGGTGGGTCAGGGCGCGGGTGCCGAATTCTGGCCGGCGGCACTGGGCTTTCTGGCCACCGGTGTCGGCATGCCGCTGGCCGGTATCGTCGCGGTGGCCGTGATCGGCGGTGGCCTCGACAAGATCACCTCGCCGCTGCCCAAGTGGGCGGCCGCAGCCTTCGGCGTCGCCATCTACCTGTCCATCGGGCCGATGTTCGCGATTCCGCGCACCGGCACCGTGGCCTTCGAGATGGGCATGCGTCCCTTCATCGACATGTCAGCACAGAGCGGCCTGGCCCTGCATTCGGTGCTGTTCTTCGGCATCGCCACGCTGATCGCGCTGAGCCCGGGCAAGTTGATGGATGTGGTCGGCAAGTGGCTGACGCCGCTGTTGATCGCGCTGCTGGCGCTGATCGCGCTGTTCACCATCATCGACCCGCAGGGGCCGCTGGGGCCGGTGAGTGCTGAGTGGGCCGAGGCGCCGTTCATGACCGGCTTCCAGCAGGGCTACCTGACCATGGATGCGCTGGCCTCGATGGTGTTCGGCATCCTGATCGTCTCGGCGATCAAGGCACGCGGCATCACCGCGACCGCTGACGTGACCCGCTACACCCTGTGGGCCGGCGCCATCGCCGCCATCTGTCTGGCCGCCGTCTACCTGCCGCTGACCTACATGGGCGCCACCAGCCATGCACTGGTCAGCGAAGCCGCCAAGGGCGAACTGATCCCGGTCTACGTCGAGGCACTGTTCGGCGATGCCGGCAAGCTGATCCTGGCGCTGGTCATCACCCTGGCGTGCCTGACCACCGCGGTGGGCCTGTTGACCTCCTGCGGCGAGTTCTTCCATCGCCTGCTGCCGAGCGTGCCCTACCGCCTGCTGGTGATCGTGATGGCCGTGGCCTCGGCGTTGATCGCCAATCTGGGCCTCTCGACCCTGATCAGCGTCTCGATTCCGGTACTGGTGACGCTCTATCCGCTGGTGCTGGTGCTGACGCTGTTGTCCTACCTGCGTCCGCGCCTGCACGATGCGCCGCGCGTGTTCGCCTGGACCCTGGGCCTGACGCTGCTGGTCAGCCTGCTGGATGGCTTCGAAGCCAGTGGCATCGACTCGCTGATGGCCATCTCGCACCGCATCGAGCCGCTGCTGCCGCTGGCCTCGATGAATCTGGGCTGGCTGGCGCCGGCGCTGGCGGGGCTGATCATCGGCATGCTGGCCAGCCGTCGTGACCAGACGAACCTGGACCCGGCATTGGCCGCGCAGGACTGAGGCTCACGCCAATCAGTCGCGCAGCGTGACCAGAAACACGAAAGCCCGCCTCTCCAACGAGAGGCGGGCTTTTTGTTGCCACACGACAGCTGACCGAAAACAGATGACAGGCACCCGTCCGCTAGCAGGCGACCGTCAGCGCGGCGTAGTGCGCGACAGGCCCAACTGAGCCAGGGTGGCGTCATCCAGCGCATGCACGGCCTCGACGCCGCTCAGCGCCGTGAAGTAGTCCGGCGTCAGGAAGTCACGCCCGCCAAGCAGGTGCTCCAGATACTCGCGTGCCGGCTTGAGGCCCTCGGCGGTGCGCTCGGGCAGCGCCACATACACCCAGGCGTCGATCACGCCTTCGCGGGTGACGATGGGATATAGGAAACGCTCATATTCATGCGGGCGGCCTTCGAAGGGGTCCATCAGCGTGATCTGCTCGGCCTCGAGCAGCTCGTACAGCACGCCTTCGACGCGCTCGCCTGGCGCAGGCTGCACGTTGGCATGCGCGATACCATCGACCCGAGAGGCCTTGTCGAAACTCAGGCGATGCTCTTGCAGCCAACCATGCACGGCCCGTCGCGTCTCGCCGATGCGTGCCTCGACACGCGCCGGATTCATGTTGCTGCCGTAGGCGAAGTAATAGGCCATGCAAGCTCCTGACAGTTGTCTCGAGGCGCAATGCGAGGGCATCACGCGCGAAGGGCTCAGTGGGAGGTGTCGGGTAGAGGAGGCTCAGTGCGTCGTGAGATGCCTGCCCGGCAATCAGTGCGTCGTGATCAGCGTGTCGATCTCGCGAATCACTTCCGTCATCGCCACGCGGCGCTCGGGGCGGGCATCCTTCAACCAGGCCTCGATGGCCGGCGCCACTTCACACTTGGCGGGGAACGGCGCGCGGGCATCGCACAGCGCTTGCAGACGGGCGATGAACACGAAGCGCAGCCACTGGCCCATGTCCATGCGATCGACACAGAATGGCTCCACACTCATGAAGGCCTGCGGGGATGGCGTGTCCATGCGCCACAGGTCTGCTGCCTTCATGGTCGCTTCCAGACGTGCCAGCAGCGCGCGCAGCTCGTCGTAGGGATTGCCGGCGATCTCGCCGTCCTGGGGTTGTTCAGTCGGATTCATGCGACCTCCGTCAAATCATGCATGGTTCGTTCACGCTATTATCCCGATGATGCTCACGGAAGGCCAGGAGGCCGCATGGCAGACACGCTGTTCAATGATGTGATGATACTGCTGGGAGCCTCGGTAGTGGCCGCGGCGCTGTTCCGCCGCCTGCATCTGCCGCCGGTGCTGGCCTATCTGGCGGTCGGCTTTCTGGTCGGCCCTCATCTGGCGGGCTGGATCGGTCGCCCGGAAGAACTCGCCTTCCTGTCGGAATTCGGGCTGGTATTTCTGCTCTTCTCGCTCGGCCTCGAATTTTCGGTGCCGCGCATGCGCGCGCTCAAGACCACGGTGTTCGGGCTGGGCGCCTGTCAGGTGGCGGTATGCAGCGGCCTGTTCTGGGCGCTGGGCTCGGCGCTAGGCCTGTCACCGGCGGCGGCACTGGTCGCGGCCGGCGCGCTGGGGCTTTCCTCCACCGCCATCGTCACGCGGGAACTGGCGCGCTGGAATGAGCTGGACAGCCCCCACGGCCACGCCGCCGTGGGCGTGCTGCTGTTCCAGGATCTCGCCGCCCTGCTGTTCCTGATCCTGATTCCGGCCATGGCCGGTGATGGCAGCCAGCTGCTCAGTGACCTGGGCCTGATGCTCATCAAGGGGCTGGGGCTGGTGGCGGTGATGCTGATGATCGGCAAGTGGGTGCTGCCGTTCGTGTTCCAGGAAATCTCGCGCGCTCGCTCGGAAGAGCTGTTCGTGCTCACCGTACTGCTGGTGGCGCTGTTCTCCGCCTGGCTGACCCACAGCCTGCACCTGTCGATGGCGCTGGGCGCCTTCCTGGCCGGGATGATGCTCGGCGAGAGCCATTTCCGCCATCAGATCGAGGCCGACATCCGGCCCTTCCGCGACATCCTGCTGGGGCTGTTCTTCGTCTCGGTGGGCATGTTGCTGGACCCGCAGGTGCTGCTGGCCCAGTGGTACTGGGTCGTCATCGGCGTGGCCTGCCTGCTGGCGACCAAGGCACTGCTGATCACCGGGCTGGCGCGCCTCTCCGGCCGGCCGCTGGACAGCGCGCTGCGCACTGGCCTGGTGCTGTCCCAGGGCGGTGAATTCGGCTTCGCGCTGCTGGCCCTGGCCAGTCAGCAACGCCTGATGGACAACGAAACCGTGGGCCTGGTGGTGGCGATCATCATCGGCTCGCTGGTGGTCACGCCGAGCCTGATTCGCCACAACCAGCAACTGACGCGCCGCCTGTGCCGCTCCACCACGCCCACTCAGGAGAACCCGCACACCACCGCGGAGCTGAGCGCCGCCACCGCCCCGCTCAGTGGCCATGTCATCGTGTGCGGCTTCGGGCGTGTCGGCCAGACGGTGGGGCGATTTCTCACTCAGGAAAAGCTTGAGTGGATCGCCATCGATGCCGACCCCATCCGCGTCCACGAGGCCGCCAGCGCCGGTGAGCCGGTGGTGTTCGGTGATGCGCAGCGTCTGGAAATCCTGCGCGCACTCGGTATCGAGCGCGCCCGTCAGGTGGTGATCACCGTCAATCAGCTCTCGCACGCGCTGGCCATACTGCGCGCCATCCAGCCGCTGGAACTCGAGAACCTCAAGGTGCTGGTGCGCACCCAGGATGACGCGGACCTCGAGACCTACAAGGCCGCCGGGGCCACCGAGGTGATTCCCGAGGTACTCGAGGGCTCGCTGATGCTGGTCTCGCATGTACTGGTCAATCTCGAGGTGCCCTTCCGCCGCGTGGCGCGCTCGATCCAGAATGCGCGTGAGGCGCGCTACAGCATGCTGCATGGCTATTTCCATGGTCAGCAGTCCCAGCTGACCGACAAACGCGGCAACCCGCTGCTGCGGCGACATCCTCTGACGCTGACCGCCGATGCCTGGGCCTGTGGCCGGCGACTGGACGACATCGCCCTGCCGGAAGTGTGCGGCATTCTCGTCTCACGCGTGGTGCGCGCCAGTGGCGAGAACCTGGAAGAGCCCACCGGCGACCTGACGCTGGCGTGTGGCGATACACTGGTATTATCGGGATTGGCTGATCATATTGAAGAGGCGGAAACCCGCCTGCTGACCGGCTGACAGGCCTTGAGCGGCAGGCGATACCCAAGACTCCGCCGCCTGCTGTCCTGCCGCCAGCAACCGAGCTGGCGTGCGGGAGGGAGAGCGTCACAGAGAGTCAGCTCGGATGAACATACTGATGAGCACACTGAAGGGATCGACATGTCAGGGGGCACGGCCCTGCATGGGAGATAGCACCCCATCACCAGGAGGCAATACACATGGAAAGCGCAGGCGTACACAACTACATGGAGCAGCTGGTGCTCGACCAGCTGCGCTTGCATCCCGATAGCCACGCCATGGATGTCGACAGCCGCGAAGACGTGGCCTGCATCGCGCTCAATCAACTGGCGCCCCGCTATATCCGCCACGACGTCGACATGGCGTTCTACATGGCGCCCGCCGAGCAGGAGCTGCTGGAAGAGCGCGTCTCGATGGCGCTTCAGGAAGCCTTCGACAAGGTGCGCTCGATGCCCCGCCACGGCTAGCCACGCGCTGCGGCCCCATGAAGCGTCGCCCTGAACGCGCCCTGCAACACCAGACGCGGATCAATGATCACTGCCAGCGAAACGACAACGGCCACCGCGATGGATATCGCGGTGGCCGTTGTGTCTGTCGCAGATGCTGCCCGAGGCGTTATTTCACGCGACCTGAGGGGCATTACCTCAACCGGGCAGTATCAGATTCCCTCGGCGCACTGCGGCGGCACCTCATCCAGCACCTTGCGCAGGAAGGCGCGCGTGCGGTCATCCTTCGGTGCACTGAACAGCTGGCTCGGCGGCCCCTGTTCGACGATGCGCCCGCCTTCCATGAAGATGACGCGGTCGGCGACTTCCCGCGCGAACTGCATCTCGTGGGTGACCACGATCATGGTCTGGCGCTCGACCGCCAGCTGCTTCATCAGCTCCAGCACCTCATCGACCCATTCCGGGTCCAGTGCCGAGGTCGGCTCATCGAACAGGATCACCTCGGCCTGGGCGGCCATGGCGCGCCCGATGCCGATACGCTGCTGCTGACCGCCTGACAGAGCCGCCGGGAAGGCGTCCGCCTTCTGGCTCATGCCGATACGCTCGAGAATCTCGCGCGCCCGCTGGTGCGCCTTGGCCTTTGGCCAGCCATTGACGACGATCAGGCCCTCGGCAATGTTCTCGAGCGCCGTCTTGTTGGCGAACAGCGCGTAGTTCTGGAACACGAAGGCACTGCTGCGACGCAGACCGAGAATGTCATGACGGCTGGCGCGTGTGGCCTCGACCTTGCGCTCGCCGATCTGGATCTCGCCACCATCGGGCTGCTCGAGGAAGTTGATGCAGCGCAGCAGCGTGGACTTGCCGGTGCCTGACGGGCCGATGACGACAATGATCTCACCCTGCTTCACTTCCAGAGTGATGCCATCGAGTACGGCCTGCCCGCCGAATTTCTTGACCAGGTTTCTGACTGCAATCATCGCTGATAGGCCTTGTTGAGACGTTTCTCCATCCAGCGCTGCACGAAGGACAGCCCTTCCACCATCACCCAGTAGACGATGGCCACCATGATGAAGGATTCAAAGTACAGGAAGCTGCTGGCCGCTTCCTTCTGGGTCGCGCCCATCAATTCGGTCACCCCCAGCGTGAAGGCCAGCGACGTGGACTTGATCATGTCCACGAAGTAGTTCATCAGCGTGGGGGCCGCCACGCGGGCCGCCTGGGGCAGCACGATGCGTCGCATCAGCTGGACATTGGTCATGCCGATGGAGAGCGCCGCCTCGGTCTGGCTGCGATCGACCCCGACGATGGCGGCGCGGATGGATTCGGCCATGTAGGCCGAGAAGTGCAGCGTCAGGCCGAGAATCGTCGCGGTGACGCCATCGATCTGGGTCAGGAACGCCATCACCTGCGGCAGGCCGTAGTAGAACAGGAACAACTGCACCAGCAGCGGCGTGCCACGGAAGAAGGAGATGAACACGATGGTCAGCGCATTCAGCACCGGCACCTTGAGCACCCGCACTACCGCCAACAGCGAGGCCAGCACCAGCGCGGCCACCATGCCGATACAGGCCATCTTGAGTGTCAGTGGCAGGTATTTGAGCATGACCGGCAACAGGCCAAGCATGTAATCGATATTGAGAGTATCCATTCGTTATCCGGACAGGCTGGGGGCTTGGCTGAGGGTCTGGAAAGACACCCGTCGACATGACGACAACGGGGCGACGGTCAAGCCGTCACCCCGTTTGCACATGACATCCTGGCATGCGCCCTTGTATCAGGGCACAGCGGGCAATGTTCAAGGCGTGGTGATGTCGTTGCCGAACCACTTGTTGGAAATCTCGGCCAGGCGGCCATTTTCCTTGAGCTCGGTCAGCGCGGCATCCACCTCGTCACGCTTGGCCTCGCCTTCGGCGTCCTTGCGGAACGGCAGTGCGTTCTCGAGACGCGAGAACGGCTTGCCAGCCAGCTCCAGCGGCAGCGGCGTCTTCTGGATCACCTGGCTTGCGCTGACGCGGTCCATCACGAAGGCATCGACACGGCCCAGGGCGGTGTCCTGCTCGATGTTGGACTCATAGGTCTTGATGTCGATCTGGTCGGCGTACGGCAGCTCTTTCATCAGCGCTTCGTAGTTGGAGCCCAGGTTGACCGCCACGCTGTGGCCCTTGAGGGACTCGACGCCGGTGATCTCGTCATTGCCGCGACGCTTGACCACCTGGGCCCCGTCGTAGACGTAGGGCTGGGTGAAGGCGAACTTGGCCTTACGCGCATCGGTGATGGTGATCTGGTTGGCCACGGTATCGATGCGGCCGGCTTCCAGCGAGCCGATCAAGCCGGAGAAGCTCATGGTCACGAATTCGATGTCGTCGCCGGTGATCTCGCCGACGGCGTTGAGAACATCCACTTCAAAACCCTGCAGCTTGTCCTGCTTGACGAAGGTGAACGGGAAGTAGCCGCCCGACATGCCGACCTTGAGGGTGTCAGCCTGTGCCGCCAGGCTACCCAGGGTGGTCGCGCCCAGCGCGGCAGCCATCACGGCGCCCTTGAGAGCGGTAGAAGAGAAGACAGCTGCGAGCGAACGTGATTGGCGCATCGGGATTCCTCGTGGATCGCAAGACTGGGCCATTGGCGCTGGACGGTCGCTGACATTCGGTTGAACGCGGATGTCTAGCCAACAGAACAGGTATAAGCACAGCCTTTTATATGTGATTTGGTTGTATAGGATAACGGGACTGCCCCGCATTCCCAATCATTTCATCCCTTAAGGTCATAACCAGAAGGAATAAGACAGCATTCCTGTCAATGAGCGCGATTCTAGCATGCCTGTCATGGCGGGCCAGTGACGCCGTCTGGGCTACCTGCAGCGCTAGATGTCAGCCTGACGACAAGTGGATGACAGTTATTCACGCCATCCGTGGACGATGCTGTGGATAACCCGTCTCGGTCACGCTGCAAGCCGCGCCAGCCGTGGGATGACGAAAATTGATCAAAAAATCATCAACCTGCAAAACGCTCAGCGGGACTTGAGGTGCCGCGTCATCTGTCAAGCCATCACGGGCCGAAAGAGCGGCCATAATAGGATCAGGTCGCCCTCTTCCCTCTGGCCGCCATCACACGCCAGCGGGTGGCATGACAGCCGGTGAATCGCTAAAGTCGCTGCCATTCCAGACATGCTCAGGCACATGTCACGCGCCGGCAGCTGTCACTCAACGACACATGCCACGCCTGGCAATGATGCTCGACAAGACTCTTTTCTTCCGTTCTTCCGCACGCCCAGCCAAGGCGTGGCGGAGACACAGCCGTGGTGAGCCTCATGACTCCTCTCTCTTCCTTGAGCAACTTCTTCACACGCACCGGCGCCGAGCTGCACCTTTATCACCTGGGACGCACCCTGGCGCCGCTCAGTCTTGAGCAACTCGAAGCCTTCGAGACCGAACAGCAGCCGTGGGAGCAGCCCTTCAAGGGCCAGGCCCGCCTGGCATGCGTGTTCCGTCCGGCCGGGCTCGACGATCCGCTGGTGTGGTTTCTGGCCCTGCCGCTGGATGAAGAAGGTCGTCTGTCTCCCGCGCAACGCGATGCCTTCCTCGAACGCCTGATCACGACGCTGGGTCAGACGGCGCTGACCGTCGGCCGGCCTGATCTCCAGCAGGCCGAGGCTGGCAAGATCGACAACCTGATGCAGGACAACCCGCTGGCCTTCACGCCGGACGACAGCCTGCGCGCCATGCTGCACGCCCGCGCCAGCCTCGATTGCGACCGCCCTGCCAGCCAGTACTACGAGCTCGCCGAGCAGTATCTCACCGCCCAGCTACCGCTGGATGACTGGCCGTCACTCGGCCTGCAGGGTATTGCCGACGTGCTGACACGACGCGGCGAGTTGTCCAGCGAGCTTGCCGCGGCCTTCGTGCAGCGTCTGGCTGACCTGCCGGACACGCCGCTGCGCGCCATCGCGCTGTGTCTGGAGCAGGCACCGCCCGCCCATGCCCAGCTGGCCGCCCCGCTGCCGGAGGAATACGAGACCGAGCTGCTCTCCGCCTTGATCGCACGTGGCCAGGCCGCGCGTGACCTGGGGGACCTGGAGACGCTGTGCGCCTGCCTGCGGGCCGCCGGTGCCAGCCCACGGCCTGCGGCGGCAGAGTGGATCGATGCCCTGCTGGCCGACGACGAGGCCGTCAATGTCGACGTGCTGGTCGCGATCGCCGCGCGCGGCTACGCCCACCTGGAAGATGCCGAACGTCTGCCGGCCTTCCTGACCCGCCTGGCCAGCTGCCCGCAGGCCAACTTCGCCGCCCTGGCCCGCGACCTCGCCCTGATTCCGCGTCTGCGTCTGCCGGTACTGATGACGCTGCGCAACGCAAGCGCGGACAGCCCGCTGGGTCAGGCGCTTGCCGCTCTGACCCGCCAGGCCGAAACCGGCAATCATGCCCCGCGTCATTGACGCCGGGCATGCCCGCAGGTGACAGTGCTTGAGATCATGCGCATAACCCACGACACTTGATCGGACACTTGAACAGACACTCGATCGGACACTTGCTCAAGGCATGGAATCGGGGCTGATCGGCACCGATGAACAAGGCGTGCTGCGACGCGCCACCGGCACGATGTCACCCGCGCCTGTGGCCGTGGGTGACTTGCCCAGCGCCCGCAAGCGAGGCGTCCGGCGGTGATGAAAGCGCGCCATGACCGCGTGTCATGACCGCGTGCCCGGGGCGGTTTTGCCGGGCGTTGACACCGCCACCGTCATCCCCGATTCGTGACGCGAAAAAAGAGGCTTCAGCAAGGATTGCTGTCAGTACGTTAAGTGACTATGCTGCGCGCCCGCCTGGCCATTACCCCGCCATGCCGGCAACGCACATTACGCTGTGCCGCGCCTGCCCGGTGTCTTCATGCCGTGAGCCGCTGCCCGCTTCGCTCACGCCCTCTGATTCAGGATGAAACATGTCGCATCACAAGAACACTTCGCGTCATCACATCGACAAGGCACCGCCCCTCGATCTCAAGACACTGAATCATGACCTGCTGGGCTTTCGCCCGCGGGGCGTGGTGGGTCGGCGTGAACTGATCGAGCTGCCGGAGCTCAAGCTGCACCTCAATGCCAAGATCGACACCGGTGCGCATTCCAGTGCGCTGCATGCCGAGAGCATCGAGGTCTTCGAACACAACGATGATCTGTGGGTTCGCTTCATCACCCGGACCGGCGGTAGTGATTCCCCGCCGCATACGGTCGAGACGCCGGTGCATGATCGCCGTCGCGTGCGCTCATCCAATGGTCAGGCCGAATGGCGCTACGCGATTCGCTCGCGCATGAAGCTGGCCGGGCTCGACTACGATATCGACATGACGCTGGTGGACCGCTCCCAGATGCGTCACCCCATTCTGCTGGGGCGCCGTGCCCTGCGTCGCCTGCTGGTCGCACCGGGCGCCGCCTATCTGCATGGCGAACCCTGACGGCACCAGCCAGGCGCGCGGCGGCATGCCTCGGCATCTCGCCTCAAGACGCTGGCCCCGCTGCCATCTGCATCGCGTGACGCCTCGAGACGACAAGGGCTTCACCGGCGAACACCACGCCTCCTGACGGGCATCACGTCAGTCTTCTTCTGATTCATTCCTATCTCTGTCTGGCCCATTCGGCTCCGGAGGATTTCATGCATATCGGTATCCTGTCGCGTAACTCACGCCTCTACTCCACCCGTCGCCTGATCGAGGCCGCCGAGGCACGTGGCCACACCGCGCGCGTGGTGGACACGCTGCGTTGCTACATGAACATCGCCTCGCACCGCCCGTCCATCCATTACAAGGGCGCCGAGATCGAGCACTTCGATGCCGTCGTGCCGCGCATCGGTGCCTCCGTCACCTTCTATGGCTGCGCCGTGCTGCGCCAGTTCGAGATGATGGGCACCTACGTGGTCAATGATTCCGTGGCCATCTCCCGCTCACGCGACAAGCTGCGCTCCCTGCAGCTGCTGTCGCGCAAGGGCCTGGGCCTGCCGGTCACCGGCTTCGCGCATTCGCCGGATGACATCCCAGACCTGATCACCATGGTCAAGGGCGCGCCGCTGGTCATCAAGCTGCTGGAAGGCACCCAGGGCATCGGCGTGGTGCTCGCCGAGACCAACCAGGCCGCCGAGAGCGTGATCCAGGCCTTCATGGGCATGAAAGCCAACATCATGGTGCAGGAATACATCAAGGAAGCGCGTGGCGCCGACATCCGCTGCCTGGTGGTGGGTGACAAGGTGGTGGCGTCAATGAAGCGTCAGGCGGCCGATGGCGAGTTCCGCTCCAACCTGCACCGTGGCGGCACCGCGAGCGAGATCCGCATCACGCCGGAAGAGCGCTCCACCGCCATCCGCGCCGCCAAGGCCATGGGCCTGTCCGTCGCCGGTGTCGACCTGCTGCGCGCCAATCATGGCCCGGTGATCATGGAAGTGAACTCCTCGCCGGGCCTGCAGGGCATCGAGACGGCCACCGGCAAGGACATCGCCGGTCTGATCATCGATCACATCGCCAAGTCCGCCGCGCCGGCCAAGAAGATTCCGCCCAAGCCCAAGGGCTGAGGGCTGAGGGCTGAGGGCTTGAGCCTTAGGGCTGAAGCCTGAGGGCATTGCGCGCAACGTTTCCCAAGGGTGCAGGTCGTCATGACTGCACCCTTGGCGTTTCTGGGTCAGATGGCCGCGCGTGTACAAGCGTGAGCGATGGAAACAGGGCAAGGACAGCGCCTGAAAGGCAACGATGATCGTCACCAGAACGTCATTGTATTGTCGTAAACTGCAGGGATTGACAGTGCGGGAATAAATATCCTGACTTTCTGCCCTTCAGGGGTAGAAAAACACTGTTTTCACCCGCACAATCTCTTCTGACGGAGGAGGTGACCGCCCATGTTTCTCGACAATCGCCAGGTGGCGATGGATAGCGTCCAGGAAGCCCTGGCAGACAGTCTTGATTATTTCGAGGATAACGCCGAACGGCTGCGTCCCGCGCTCCTGAAGGCCTTCGAGCCCTTCTATGCGAGCCGTGTCGAGCTCAAACAGGCCCTGGAAGTCGAGACACGCAAGCATCTGAGCCTGATGCCGCGCGACGCCGATGTCGAGCGCGATGACTACATGTGGCTGTGGAGTCGCCTGAAGAGCATCGTCGGCAATGACAATCAGGTGCTGATCAACGAGCTGCTCGAACAGGAACGCGTCTTGATGCAGGCCTGCTCGACCGCCTTCACGCATCCGCTGCCTGACAGCATGGAAAAGGTACTGGAAGGCATATTCCACAACTGCCGCCATCTGATCCGCGAGCTGTACCGTCACCAGACAGGTCAGGCCGCCCGCCGCCGCGCCGGCTAGCCACCTGCCCGCCGCCAGGCCGTGAACGCAAGACGCCCCGCCTTCCAAGGGAAGTGCGGGGCGTTTTCGTGCTGACCCTGTGCGCTGCGGTAGCGATGCGCGACTAGTTCGTATCAGGCCTGACAGGTAGCCACTGGAGCAGTGCCTGCTTCACTCCGGGCAGACTGGCCAGCAGGCTTGCCTGTGCCTGACGCGCGAGGGCATGCGGGTCCGGCGTGTCGGCAGCATTCGCTGTATCCACCACATCCACTCCATCCGCCACATCCACTGCATCCGCCACATCCACTCCATCCGCCACATCACGACTGGCAGCGGCCTGCTGCCCTGCTCCGGCTGTCACGGAGTCCTCCCGCGGCGACATCACGTGCTTGTCTGAGGAGTGAGATGATGAGGGATGCGATGATGAGTGCGATGACAACACCGGCGTCGGCAGCGACTCCTGCGGCCCGAGGAAGCGCGGCTTGCGCCCCCACAGGTAGAGATCACCCACTGTCGCCGCACGGGCCAGCCACTCGCGCAGCATCAGCTTGAGCCCCGGCGGCTGACGCTCGGAGATGGCCGGACAGCCTACAGCCTCCAGACCCAGCGCATCGGCGATGAACAGCGCACGCGGTAAATGCCACGGCTGAGTGACCAGCACCGCCTCGTCAACACCGAAGACCTTGTGCGCTCGCACGAGGGTATCGAAGGTGGAGAAGCCCGCGTAATCGAGCGTCATGAACTCCTGCGGCACGTTGCGTGCTCGCAGGTCACGCCACATGGTCATCGGCTCATTGTAGTAACGCGTGCGGTTGTCTCCCGAGAGCAGCAGGTTGGAGACGCGGCGCAGCCGGTAGAGCTGGGCGGCGGTATCGAGGCGCGCCTGATAGTGCGGATTGCTGCCCCCGCCCACCAGGCCGTGGGAGGTGCCGAACACGATCCCCACCTCTCGGCTCTGACAGGTCAGCGGTGACGTGGCAATGCGATCGTGCGTTGCCATCACGACCCAGAGGTTGAGCCCGACCACCGTCATTGCACCGGCGGCCAGCAGACCGACGATGGTCCAGCCAGCCCGCATGATCACTCGCTGCATCTCTTCCTCACGCCCATCCCTGCCTGTCTTTCCTGCCGTTACCGTCACATCGTGCAGGCATGAGCGCCCAGCCTACCCAAGCGGCCGAGGCTCTGCCAGCACTGACTGCTCCCCGGCCACGCATGCGGGTGACTCCGCTCAGTCTTCCTGCACCATCACGGCCTTGACGTTGACTGGCACCTGGGTCGCGATGTTGCCAAGCCCGGCCAGGTCACGCAGGGTGCGAATACCATCGACCAGCGCGAACTGCTCAGCATCGACCATCACAGGCGTGAGGGTCTGCACCAGCCAGCGATCGCCGCGCAGGCGCGTCACCTGCAGGCTCATCGGCAGGTTCTGGGTGTTGTCGTGCAGCGTCAGCTGCCCTTCGACATCCACTTTCTGAGTATCACCCGGCTCCATCA
>NZ_LJTD01000010.1:0-130778 GCF_001306765.1 Cobetia sp. UCD-24C
GCCGGGATTGCGACAGGATCGAGACATATCGGTCAGCATGATTCATATTGCGAGTCGCGAGGCCACAAGCCTCGAGACTCAGGCATCGCAAGATGCCACCGTTTCGCCTGACGACCATAGCGAGCGTGAACCACCCGATCCCATGCCGAACTCGGAAGTGAAACCGCTTAGCGCCGATGGTAGTGTGGAGTTTCTCCATGTGAGAGTAGGTCATCGTCAGGCACTTATACCGAACCGCCCCTGTAGCCATGCTGCAGGGGCGGTTCTCTTTGTGCACGGAAAAAATTGGCGCAATAGAAAGCTGTGTGCAGAAAGACGTGCATGGAAAAGTGGTACGAGAGATAACCTTCCCCGGCTCCACAAGAAGAAAGTCTTTGGCTCATCATCGTGCTGTGATAGTTCTGTCATTGACGAAAAATGATGTGCGCTTTTTCTTTATGCCTGGTTCTGCCAAGAACCTCCCCTGCAGCTTTTGCTGTGGGGGCGTTTTTGTGCGGCTTGAAGCGCCTGGTATGGAGCTCTTAGCGATGGGCCCATCATATTGATATTCATTTGGTAGTGTAGAGTTTCTTCATGTGAGAGTAGCGGATGGCCGCCCCGATCCTCGTCAGGCACTTATACTGAACCGCCCCTGCAGCCTTGCTGCAGGGGCGGTTCTCTTTGTGCTCAGGAAAAATGGTGCTCAGGAAGCGTTGGCGCAAAAGAACTGTCGTGCTGGGCTAAATGCGTATAGCACAAGACATAGCTACATGAGCTATATGATACAAAGATGCCTCTATCACTTCTGTGATAGAGGCATCTTTGTTTATAGATAAGTATCACTGGGAAAGCGTTCTAACGCTCTATTGAGTGTACTTGATCGACAGGCATTCCACGCTGTTGAGAGATATCTTTATCGGGAGATATCTTTATTGTTGCAGCACCTGCTCGGTGTCTGCGCTGTCATTGAATATCACTCATTGAAGTTAGCCATGAACAGGCGCAAGGAGGCGACATGTCGAGGGGCTTTTCATATTCGTTATCAAGACTTCTAGTGGCAGGGATGATGGCCCTTTTGATGGGGCTGATGTCATCAGAAATGGCATCTGCCGGGGAGCGAGAGAGGAAGATAGAGCGCTGTCAGTTCATCAAGGACAAGATTGAATATTATACCGATAGGCGTCGCGGCGGCGGGTCGTCGGGCCAGATGCGAAGTTGGCAGTCCCAGCGCAATGACTACAAGCAGCGCTATCGGGATGAAAACTGCACGCGCGTCAGGACAGCACTGAAGTGACTCCCGTAATGACGTGATAATAGTGAATCGCAGTGCGCTACTCTCAGCGCTGTAGGTTGTAGGTTGTAGATAGACGCAGCCTGAACAACAATGCCTCTCCTGAGAATGTCTCAAGAGGGGCATTGTTGTTCAAGACGACTCGCTCAGGGCGAATCATTCAGGGACGTTTGTGCAGGCGTGTCAGGCCTTCCTGGGCGCTGGATGCCACCAGCTCACCGTGCCGGTTGTAGAGGCTGCCGCGAGCGAAGCTGCGTGCGCCTCCCGCCCACGGGCTATCCATCTCGTAGAGAATCCAATCATTGACGCGTACATCGCGGTGGAACCATAGCGAGTGATCCAGGCTCGCCATTTGCAGTTCGGGCGAACCGAACCGCACACCATGTCCGCCGAGGCCGGTCGCCAGCAGGTTGAAGTCGGAGCTGTAAGTCAGCAGGTAGCGATGTAGGGCATCATCTTCCGGCAGCTCGCCTGCCAGTCGGAACCACAACCGCTGGCGTGGTGGGGGGCAGGCGTCATCATCACTTGCCGAGCTAGGCGCCTTCAGGCGCAGGAACTCGATGGGATGGCCTTCGTAGCGCTCGATGCGTGCCCCCTGTTCGATCAACTGCTCTGGAGATTCGATATCGGGCATGGCGAGCTGATGCTCGAAGCCTGCCTCCTTGCCATGGAAGGAGGCGCTGCAGAAGAAGATGGTCTTGCCATTCTGGATGGCACTGATGCGTCGGGTCGTGAAGCTGCCGCCATCACGCACGCCATCAACCTGATAGATGACGGGCTTGTGGGCATCGCCCGGGCGCAGGAAGTAGCCATGCAGAGAGTGGACCTGGCGTTCGACCGGTACCGTGCGTGTCGCTGCGGACAGCGCTTGTCCGAGTACCTGGCCGCCAAACAGCTGAGGGAAGCCGAGGTCCTGACTGTGCCCTCTGAACAGGTTCTCTTCCAGGGTCTCAAGACCCAGCAGGGTGACCAGTGCCTCAAGAGGCGCAGTGGCTGTTTGGGTCATGGATCTATCCTTGTGCTGAGGGGCAGGCGCTCGGAGCAGTGCCAGGCCAAGCGGTTCGGCAATGCAGGAGGAAGCGCGAGCGCCAAGCCGTTATCATGGTGAGCGAAACAATGGCCTCAGGATACCGGAGAACAACGGTGAGTGACGAGTTGGCGATAGCGCCGCAGGCCCGGAGTGGGCCACGTGGGGATCATTACTATATGCATCGGGCGCTGGATCAGGCGCGGTTGGCATTCGAGGCTGGCGAGGTGCCTGTCGGCGCGGTGGTGGTCAATCCCCAGGGCGACATCATCGGCACTGGCTACAATGCGCCGGTCAGCACCCCGGACCCGACGGCACATGCCGAGGTGCAGGCCTTGCGCGCGGCGGCGGCCCGACTCGGCAACTATCGTCTTGACGATTGCACGCTGTATGTGACGCTGGAGCCCTGCATGATGTGCAGTGGTGCCTTGATCCACGCGCGGGTGAAGCGGGTCGTCTACGGGGCGGCAGAGCCGAAGACCGGCATGGTGGAATCGCGTGCCAATCTGTTTGCACAGCCCTGGCACAACCATCACGTCGAGGTGGAAGGGGGGCTATTGGCCGCTCACGCCAAGCGCTTGCTCAAGTCGTTCTTCGCTGAGCGGCGCGGTGAGCTTCCGCGCTGATCCTTTCATGCTGAACCTTTCGCGCTGAACCTTCCGCTCAGATCCACCCGAGCAGGTCCTCCCGAGCAGGTCCTCCCGAGCAGGTCCTCCCGAGCAGGTCCTCCCGAGCTGATCCTCCGGCGTTGCGATCGTGTTGGTCGTCAGGCGGCGACCTGGACCTGATTGCGACCACTGGACTTGGCGCGATACAGCGCCTCATCCGCTGCCTGCAGCAGTGCATCTAGCCGCAACGGAGCGCGCGCCACGCATGCCATGCCCACGGATACCGTGACGACGCTGTCCGTGGCGGGCTGCGGCAGTCCTGCAGCCTGTACGGCACGCCGCAGCTCTTCCGCCAGAGTGCGGCCTACCGCGCGCGGGCATTCCGGAATGCACACCACGAACTCCTCGCCACCGAAGCGCGCCAGTATGCCGCCGGCAGACTCCACGGGTGCCCGTGAGACGGCGGCAATCTTCTGCAGGTAGCGATCTCCCTCCAAGTGTCCCAATTTGTCGTTGATTGTCTTGAAGAAGTCGATATCCAGAATCATGACCGTAAGAGGCATCTTGCCGCTGAAGCTCTGCACCTGCTCGAGGAAATAGCGACGATTGGGCAGCTGGGTCAGCTCGTCGTGACGCGCCAGCCACTGGATCTCGTTCTGCAGTCGCTCCCGCCGTACCATCTCTTCGCGAAGTGCATCATTGGCATTCTTGACGATGCCGTGCTCCTGCGAGACTCGGCGATACATGTAGATCACCAGGAAGAGCAGGTAGGCCAGCAGCATGCCCGTCAGCAATGTGACCTCCGGCAGACGGCCACGAGTGGCCGCCAGGAACTGCTGTGTCGGCTGCAGACCCAGGGTCAGGTCGGTGGCGGGCAGCTCGATGGGGATGCGATGGCCCCAGGGCGCCAGACGGCTTTCCGGGCCGACATGGATATAGATGTTGCCGCGCTCTGACAGGGTGACCGCAAATGCCTCATTGCGTGCCGTGTCCATGGCCCTGTCGAGCAGAGGGGCCAGGTCCACCACCATGGCGATCGCCCCCAGGATGGTGCCATCACGAGGATCGCGCACCGGCAGGTAGGACACCATGCCTTTGCCGCCCTGAATCAGGTCGATGATGCCGGTATGGCCCTCGATGCCAAGTTCCAGCGGGTTGCGCAGCGGCGTGTCCGGCTGAGCATCCAGCAGGCGTACGCCCAGTACATCATGATTGCGGCCCTTGTCCGGGAAGACGCGCGTTATCACGCTGTCCGGGGCGATGAAGGCGATGTTCTGGAAGTAATCGAAATCCTTGTAATAGCTGCGTGCCAGGCGTTGCCATTCTCCGCGTGACGGTGTCTGCCCCATCAGGCTCCAGAAACCGGCGAAACGTCGCATCGCATTGAGCTGGTCGTTGATCTCACGAGACAGCTCCGTGGCGATCTTGTCGCCCAGTACGTAGGTCGACTGGTTGATGCGATTGTTCTCGTCCTGGCTCTGCTGCTGCCAGGCGAGCAGACAGACCAGGGTGATCGAGGAGGAAATGATCAGCGGTATGAGATTGCGGCGCCACATCTGCATGAATGCCGGCTGTAGATCGATCCATTGAGCGATCAACAGTAGACTGACGAAGCTGGTCAGCGTGATGCGTTCCGGGCCTGCCAGCACCATGCTGGCGACGGAAAGACCGGCATCGGACATCATGGCAAACAGCAACAGCAGCGTGACTTGTGTCAGCTGGATGGCAGAGCCGAACCCCAGCCGCATGCGCAACAGGGCGCAGGTCGTGAGGCCGAAACAGGCGAACAGGATCAGGATAGGCGGGCGGATATTGGCGATGTGCCAATCGCCCGGCAGATTGATCAGCAGGTCTCCCCAGTGGTCCACCCCCACCCAGCTTTCCGGTAGCAGGAAGGTGCAGATCAGCAGGATATTGAGGATCAATGAGGCGCTGAGGAACAGCTGACTGAGGGAGGTATTGCGCCAATGCCAGGCTGCCTGGCCGGCGGCCTGCAGGGTCAACATCATCAGCAGCAGCGCATTGGCTTCATTGCCGGCAGACGGCCAGAGCCCCAGCAAGGCGATGCCGAACGCGATCAGGCTTAGCGACATCAAGACGAGTCTGCGTGTCATTCCCTGTCCTTAGAGGCTCTTGATGCGTGGTGAAGATGCGTGCACTTGAGGCACCGGAGTGCTGACGGTCCGAACTCCATCCTCAGAGAATCGGAGGCACTGTATCGAAGGGATTGCTGTCGCCTTCGTCGTCGGTAATCGGACGCTCATCCAGCTGATAGAACTGCTGCTGGCTACGGTAAACATAATTCAGTATTTCATAATAACGACGGATATTGCGGACATAGATGACAGGTTCTCCGCCGCGTGCATAACCATAACGGACTTTCTGGTACCACTCACGATTCTGCAGCAAGGGCAGGGCTTCGCGGACATCCTTCCAGCGATTCGGGTCGCCGCCCTTCATCTTCACGATTCGTCTGGCGTCAAACAGGTGCCCCAGGCCGACATTGTAGGCCGCCAGCGTCATCCAGGTGCGATCCGGTTCCTTGATCTCGTCCGGCAAGCGTCCCTTTATACTCACAAGATAGCGTGAGCCACCATCGATGCTCTGAACGGGGTCCAAACGGTTGGCGATCTTCATTTCGCGCGCCGTCACATTGGTCAGCATCATCAGGCCGCGCACCCCTGTGGGAGAGGTGGCCTTGGGCTGCCAGTGCGATTCCTGATAGCCCGTGGCGGCCAGCAGTTTCCAGTCGATGCCGGTTTCGCGTGCGGCTTCCTTGAAGGTATCGATATAGCGCGGCAGGCGGTCGCGTGCCTGGCGGATGAAGGTGCGTGCGCCGACATACTCGAGATAGTCATCATGGCCGAAATAGCGCTCGACCAATTGATCGAGGGTGCCATCCTGGCGGCGTGTCTCGAGAAAATCATTGGCGGCGGTCAGCAATGAGATGTCGCCATGCGCGGGGAAGGCCCAGGCCAGGGTCAGAGGATCGCCCACGTCGAAGCCGTTCTCCACATTGGGGAAGAACAGGCGATTGAGCTTGAATTGATGGGCATAGACGACCGCCGCATCCAGCTTGTCTTCCTCGATGCGTTGCAGCAGGTCCGCCACCTCAAGCTCGCCGGTTTCCTTCCAGCTGAGCTCGGGGATGTCCTGCTGGACTTCGCGCAGTACCAGGCTGGTGCCGGCGCCCTTGATGACGCCGATGCGCTTGCCGACCAGGTCCTTCAATTCCTTGGGCGGATGCATGCCGCGCCGATAGACCACCATCGCCTGCAATTCGAGGATGGGACGCGAGAAGCGCAGGTCCTGTTCGGAGAGATCCAACGGCAGGGTCGCGGCCGCAAGATCGGCCTGATCATTGAGTACGCTCTGGGTCAGGCTCTCGATATTGTGCTCGGAATCCATCGACAGACTCACGCCAAGATAATCGGCGAAGTCCCGTGCCAGCTCGTATTCGAAACCGGTAGGCCCCTGACGGCCACGATAGAAGGTCGTGGGAGTATTGCGCGTGGCGACCTGAATGAAGTCGCGCGCGCGGACATCGTCCAGCCGCGTGGGCATCTCGATGAGGGTGCGCTCGGGCAGTATCAGCAAGGCGAGGGCCAGCGCCGCGACGAGGAAACGCCGCGCGTGGCGCAGCAGCTGTCGCACGGGCGGAATGAGAGAAGAGGGCGAAGTCTTGAGCATGCGTCAGCATCATTCACGGCAGGGCTTCCACCATACCGGCAGCTCAACACACTGTCATCCAACGCATGTCGCCTGCGGGCTTCGTTAAGGCTCGCCTTTCACGTATGATATGCGCTTGCTGCCGCCGTTTGGCGGTTGTCCGTTCACGCTGCTTCAGAGGCTTTCCCTGACCATGCTCGAACTGCGAGGCGCGCCTGCCCTTTCCGCCTTCCGTCACACCCGTCTACTGGCTTCGTTACGCGAGCTGGTGCCGGAGGTGGAATCTCTTCATGCCGAGTACCTTCATCTGGCCGAGGTCGATGGTGAACTGAGCAGTTCCGATCGGACAACACTGGAGCGCCTGCTGGACTACGGCCCCAGTCGTGACGAGAGCGCTCCGGAAGGACATCTCTTCCTCGTCATCCCCCGCCTCGGCACGCTGTCTCCCTGGTCTTCCAAGGCCACGGATATCGCCGCCAACTGCGGCTTGCCGCAAGTCCGCCGCCTCGAGCGTGGCATCGCCTACCGCATCAAGCTGGACGCGCCCCTGAGCGAAGAGCTCTTCGCCACGCTGTCCTCCCGACTGCACGACCGCATGACCGAGACGGTATTGACCCGTACTCAGGACGCGGCACGTCTGTTCCAGCATCAGGCACCTGCCAAGCTTGCCCATGTCGACATCCTCGGCGGTGGCCGCGAAGCCCTGGCCAAGGCCAACGGTAGCCTGGGTCTGGCACTGGCGGATGACGAGATCGATTATCTGGTCGAGTCCTTCAAGACTCTGGGCCGCAATCCTGCCGACATCGAACTGATGATGTTCGCTCAGGCGAACTCCGAGCATTGCCGCCACAAGATCTTCAATGCGGACTGGACCATCGACGGCGAAGCGCAGTCGCACTCGCTGTTCAAGATGATCAAGAACACCTACCAGCATCATCCGGATGGCGTGCTGTCCGCCTACAGTGACAACGCCGCCGTGATGGAAGGTCCGACTGCCGGGCGTTACTTCCCGACAGGCGAAGGCCATATCTATCGCTACCATCAGGAACCGATCAACATCCTGATGAAGGTCGAGACCCACAACCACCCGACCGCCATCGCTCCCTATCCGGGCGCCGCGACCGGTGCCGGTGGCGAGATCCGTGATGAAGGCGCGACCGGTGTCGGCTCCAAGCCGAAAGCGGGCCTGACCGGCTTCAGCGTCTCCAACCTGCGTATCCCGGGCTTCGAACAGCCGTGGGAGCACGATTACGGCAAGCCGGAGCGCATCAAGACCGCCTACGACATCATGCTCGAAGGCCCGATCGGTGGCGCTGCGTTCAACAACGAATTCGGCCGTCCCAACCTCAACGGCTACTTCCGTACATACGAGCAGGATGCCTTCGGTGCCGGCGGCATCGAGCGTCGTGGCTATCACAAGCCGATCATGCTCGCCGGCGGTTACGGCAACATCCGCAGCCAGCACGTCGAGAAGGGCGATATTCCGGTCGGCGCCAAGCTGATCGTGATGGGCGGCCCGGCGATGCTGATCGGTCTGGGCGGCGGTGCTGCCTCTTCCATGGCCTCCGGCAGCTCCAGCGAAGACCTCGATTTCGCCTCCGTGCAGCGTGACAACGCCGAGATGGAGCGTCGCGTGCAGGAAGTCATCGATCGCTGCTGGGCGCTGGATGACAAGAACCCGATCTGCTTCATCCACGACGTCGGCGCGGGCGGTCTGTCCAACGCACTGCCGGAGCTGGTCAAGGATGGCGGTCGCGGTGGCCTGTTCGATCTGCGCGCCGTGCCGAGCGCCGAATCCGGCATGAGCCCGCTGGAAATCTGGTGCAACGAATCCCAGGAACGTTACGTGCTGGCGGTGGCACCGGAGAATCTGGCCACCTTCGAAGCCCTGTGTGAGCGTGAGCGTTGCCTGTACGCCGTGGTCGGTGAAGCCCTCGAGGAGCACGAGCTGGTCGTCAAGGATGGCCACTTCGATACGCGTCCGGTCGATCTGCCGATGGACGTGCTGTTCGGCAAGCCGCCCAAGATGTCACGCAGCTTCGAGCGCCAGACGCTGGAGCTGCCGGCGCTGGGTCTCGACAACCTCGACCCGCGCGAAGCGATGACCCGTGTGCTGCAGCTGCCCACCGTCGCCTCCAAGAAATTTCTGATCACCATCGGCGACCGCTCGATCACCGGCATGGTCGCGCGCGACCAGATGGTCGGTCCGTGGCAGGTGCCGGTGGCCGATTGCGCCGTCACCACCAGCTCCCTCGACAGCCATGTCGGTGAAGCGATGGCGATGGGCGAGCGTACGCCGGTCGCGCTGATCTCGCCGGCGGCGTCCGCGCGTCTGGCCGTGGCCGAGGTGATCACCAACCTGGCCGCCGCGCCGATCGCCAAGCTGTCTGACATCAAGCTGTCCGCCAACTGGATGAGCGCTGCCGATCACACCGGCGAGAATCAGGCGCTCTACGAGGCCGTCCACGCCGTCGGCATGGAACTGTGCCCGGCGCTGGACCTGACCATCCCGGTCGGCAAGGACTCCATGTCCATGCGCACCGCCTGGCAGGACGAGAACGGCGAAGACAAGTCGATCACCGCGCCGCTGTCGCTGGTGATGACAGGCTTCGCGCCGGTCACCGATGCCATGCGTACCCTCACGCCGCAGCTGCGTCGCACGCTGAATGGCGAGGCCGTGGAGACGGACCT
This sequence comes from Cobetia sp. UCD-24C, assembly GCF_001306765.1. Taxonomy (NCBI): domain Bacteria; kingdom Pseudomonadati; phylum Pseudomonadota; class Gammaproteobacteria; order Oceanospirillales; family Halomonadaceae; genus Cobetia; species Cobetia sp. UCD-24C. The sequence continues at coordinate 9,266 of NZ_LJTD01000010.1, forward strand.
GATCCTGATCGATCTCGGCCATGGCGCTCACCGTCTCGGTGGCTCCGCGCTGGCGCAGGTCTATGGTCAGGTCGGCAACGAAGCGCCGGATCTTGCCAAGCCCGAAGACCTCAAGCACTTCTTCGAGGCCATCCAGCGCTTCAACGTCGAAGGCAAGCTGCTGGCCTATCACGACCGCAGCGACGGTGGTCTGCTGACCACCTTGATGGAAATGTCCTTCGCGGGACGTGTCGGTCTCGACATCTCCCTCGACTGGACCGCCGCCGAGCCGGGTCAGGCCACCGGCGCGCTGTTCGCCGAAGAGCTGGGTGCCGTGGTGCAGGTGCGTCGCGAGCATACCGAGTCCATCCTCGCCGAGCTCAAGGCCGTGGGCCTCGAGCACAGTGGCGTGATCGCCACGCCGCGTGCCGATGAGCAGATCAACATCACGCTGCTGGGCCAGAACCTGCTCTCCACCACCCGCGCCAGTGCCGAGCGCCTGTGGGCCGAGACCAGCTATCGCATGCAGGCCGCACGTGACAACGCCGATTGCGCGAAGAGCGAATTCGAGTCCATCAACGACGTGCGTGACCCGGGCCTTACCGCCCAGGCCACCTTCGACGTCAACGAGGATATCGCAGCGCCGTACCTGAACACCGGTGCACGTCCGCGCATGGCGATCCTGCGCGAGCAGGGCGTCAATGGTCAGCTCGAGATGGCGGCAAGCTTCGACCGTGCCGGTTTCGAGGCTGTCGATGTCCACATGAGCGACATCCTCGAAGGGCGTGTCGATCTGGACACCATGCGGGGCCTGGTCGCCTGTGGCGGCTTCTCCTACGGTGACGTGCTGGGCGCCGGCGGTGGCTGGGCCAAGTCGGTGCTGTTCAATGCGCGTGCGCGTGAGCAGTTCGAGCGCTTCTTCAACCGTGACGACAGCTTCGCGCTGGGCGTCTGCAACGGTTGCCAGATGCTCTCCCAGCTCAAGGAGCTGATCCCGGGTGCCGAGGCCTGGCCGCGCTTCGTGCGCAACGAGTCCGAGCAGTTCGAGGCGCGTGTCGCGATGGTCGAAGTCGAGAAGAGCGCCTCGCTGTTCCTCGATGGTATGGAAGGCTCGCGCCTGCCGATCGCCATCGCACATGGCGAAGGGCGTGCCGAGTTCCGCGACAGCGCTCACCTGCGCAAGATGCAGAGCAGCGGCCAGGTCGCGCTGCGCTACGTCGACAACTACGGCCAGACCACCACGCGCTATCCGGCCAACCCGAACGGCTCGCCGTCCGGCATCACCGGCCTGACCACCGATGATGGTCGCGTGACCATCATGATGCCGCACCCGGAGCGCGTGGCGCGTGCCGTCACCAACTCCTGGCGTCCGGACGACTGGCAGCAGGATGGCGCCTGGTTGCGCATGTTCCGCAATGCCCGTCGCTGGGTTGACTGAGCGACGTGACGCGCCAGCGACTCGGCCTCCTCGGTCGATGAGGCTGGCGCACGCCACCAGTGGCGAAATGCAGTAACGGGAGACGCCTTCGTGGTTCACGCCACGAAGGCGTCTTCTTGTTTATAGACATGCCGAGAGCATCGTGGTGCGACTGGCTCAACAGCGGATTCCACCGTTGGGCAGGACAGTCGGCCCGGCATGCGGCAGGTTGGCGTCATCGTGATGTCGCCATCGCTATCGATGATGATGCCTCCCTGACAGGCATGGCGTGTTCCGTAGCCGCTGCACTGGACGCAACCCCTGACCCTCCCACAACGACAGCCCTGACATTGCTGTTCGCTGGCAAAGGAAGCTTTGATGAAACTGAAATGGTCGCTGTTACCTCGCTACTCCGTATTCGGGCTTTGTGTCCTCGGCTTGCTGGTCTGCCTGGGGCTGTCGGAGCTGACGCCCTGGATATGGCCGCTGACGCTGCTGATGGCCTTTCTGGTCGCCGTCGGCATCTACGACATGCAGCAGCCGGATTACGCCGTGCGTCGCAACTACCCGGTGATCGGCAACATGCGTTATCTGTTCAAGGCGCTGCGTCCGGAAATGCGTCAGTACCTGTTCGAGTCGGACACCGATCAGCTGCCGTTTTCCCACAAGCAGCGCGAGCTGGTCTATGCGCGTGGCCGTCAGCACAATTCCTCCCAGCCGTTCGGCACCTTGCTCGATGTCTATTCCGACAGCTATGAGTTCATTGGACACTCCATGCAGACCTCGAGCGTGCCGGACCCCAAGGGCTTTCGTCTCAACGTCGGCAACTCCCAGTGCTCGCATCCCTACAATGCCTCGCTGTTCAATATCTCGGCGATGAGCTTCGGCTCCTTGAGCGCCAATGCCATCCGCGCCCTGAACAAGGGCGCCAGGCTGGGTAACTTCGCCCATGACACCGGCGAAGGCAGCATCAGCCCCTATCACCGCGAATTCGAGGGCGATCTGATCTGGGAGCTGGGCAGTGGCTACTTCGGCTGCCGCGACGAGGAAGGGCGCTTCGATGGCGAGAAGTTCGCCCGCCAGACGGCCAGCGAGCAGGTCAAGATGATTGAGATCAAGCTCAGCCAGGGTGCCAAACCCGGCCACGGGGGCGTATTGCCAGCCAGCAAGATCAGCGAGGAGATCGCCGAGACGCGCGGGATTCCGATGGGCAAGGATTGCATCTCGCCCTCCAACCATGGTGAGTTCTCCACACCGCTTGAGCTGTTGAGTTTCATCCAGCGCCTGCGCGAGCTGTCGGGTGGCAAGCCGGTGGGCTTCAAGCTGTGCCTCGGTCAGCCGTGGGAGTTCATGGCCATCGTCAAGGCGATGCTCGAGACCGGGATCGTGCCCGATTTCATCGTCGTCGATGGCAGTGAGGGCGGCACCGGCGCCGCGCCGACCGAATTCACCGACCACCTCGGCACCCCGCTGCGTGAAGGGCTGCAATTCGTCCACAACTCGCTGGTGGGCGCAGGGCTGCGTGATGAGGTGCGCATCGGGGTCAGCGGCAAGATCATCAGTGCCTTCGATATCGCCTGCGTGATGGCACTGGGCGCGGACTGGGTCAATGCCGCACGCGGTTACATGTTCGCGCTGGGCTGCATCCAGTCACTGAGCTGTCACACCAACAAGTGCCCGACGGGGATCGCCACCCAGGATGATCTGCGCCAGAAATCGCTGGTCGTGGAAGACAAGGCCGATCAGGTGCGTCACTTCCATCACAACACCCTGCATGCGCTGGCCGAGATCCTGTCGGCGGCGGGCCTGCACACGCCCTGGCAGATCACCCCGGACCACCTGGTGCACCGTGTCTCCGAGAATGAGGTCAAGCTGTTCTCGCACCTGCATCCCTTCCTGACCAAGGGCGCACTGCTGACGCAAGGGGACGATTATCCCTTCTATCGTCGTGTCTGGGCGATGGCCCAGGCCGAGAGCTTCCAGCCGCGATCGCTGTCAGAGGTCTCGGGCGCCAAGCGCGAGTAGACAATCGTCATCTCTGCGACCAAACGACCGTTCAACAACCGGGCGCAGGCAGTCACACTGAGACGTAGCGAGTCATGCCCGCGGGCAGCTCGACGAACGCAGTGTGGTTGCCTGCGCCTTTTGGGTTTATCACTGGACGAGTGCCATCGCTCGGCACTGTCGTGAAATCGTTCGAGCGCGTGCTTGCTCGTTATCCGTCGCAGGGAGACCGCCATGTCTGACGCTACCCACCTCACGCCTGAACGTTATGTGACCCTCTCGATCAGTGAGCATGTCGCCGACGTGCGCCTCAATCGCCCTGACAAGCACAACGGCATCGACTGGAAGATGATCGATGCCCTGCTGGCGGTACAGCAGGAGCTGCATGCCCGCGCTCGGGAGTCAGGCCTGCGCGCCATCGTGCTGTCCGGCGAGGGGCCCAGTTTCTGTGCGGGGCTGGATATCGCCGCCATCATGGGCGACGCCGCCCGCGTACCGCAGTTGCTGGTCGCGGGGGCCAATGGCTGTGCGCCGCAGCGCAATACCGTGCAGCAGCTGGCGCTGGGCTGGCAAGATGTCGGGGTGCCGGTCATCGCCGCCTTGCATGGCAATGTCTTCGGTGGCGGCCTGCAGATCGCGCTGGGGGCGGACATCCGCCTGTGTGATCCTGATGCGCGTCTGGCGGTGCTCGAGATCGACTGGGGCATCATTCCGGACATGGGCATCAGCGTCACCGCGCGTGGCGTGCGACCGGACTGGCTGCACGAGTTGACGTGGAGCGGGCGCAAGGTCGAGGCCAACGAGGCGCAGAGCGCCGGCCTGGTCACGCGCATCATCTCCAGCCCGCAGGAGGAGGCCTTGGCCTTGGCGCGCCAGATTGCCGGGCGCTCTCCCAGCGCCATCCGCGCGATCACGCGTCTCTATGACGAGGCCCTCGCTGCGCCGGAAGCCGAGGCGCTGGCGCTTGAGGCAGAGCTGCAGTCCTCGCTGCTGGGGCGCGCGGAGCAGACCGAGTGCATCAAGGCCAAGCTCGAGGGGCGCGCGCCGCGCTTCTGATCCTGACGGGCCAAGACTTACGGGCCAAGGTTGGCGGGCTCAGGTTATCCACACCCACTTTGCCGCTGCAGTCGCTGATGCGGATAATGGGGACATTGTCCCTTCCTGCGATTCGGCGGCCCCTTGATGTCAATGTTCCTGTCAGCCCTCACGCCCCTGTCAGCCATCACTTCCCTGGGCCTGCCTGCCGGCAGCGCTCCCACTCATGTGTCTTGCTGGACGGCGCTGCATGTTTGAGCTGCGTCCGTATCAGCAGGAGGCCGTGCGGCGTACCGTCGAGCACTTTCGTCGCAGTGATGAGGCGGCGGTGATCGTGCTGCCCACCGGCAGCGGCAAGTCATTGGTGATCGCGGAGCTTGCGCGTATCGCGCGTGGCCGTGTGCTGGTGCTGGCGCATGTGCGCGAGCTGGTCGAGCAGAACCACGCCAAGTACGAATCCTATGGCAAGGACGCCGACATCTTCAGTGCCGGCCTCAAGCGCAAGCAGGCCTCGCGTCAGGTGGTGTTCGGCTCGGTGCAGTCAGTGGTGCGCAACCTCGATGCCTTCACGCCTGAGGAACAGGCGGCTGATGCACAGGCGGCGCCCTTCACGCTGCTGGTGATCGATGAGTGCCACCGGGTCTCGCTGGAGAAGGACGCCAGCTATCGCAAGGTCATCAATCATCTGCGTGAGCACAATCCGCGCCTCAAGGTGCTGGGGCTGACGGCGACGCCGTATCGTCTCGGTCAGGGCTTCATCTTCCATCGTCACTATCACGGCATGGTGCGCGGTGATGATGACTGCTTCTTCCGTGATTGCGTCTTCGAGCAGCCGCTGCGCCTGATGGTGCGGCAGGGCTTTCTGAGTGAGCCGCGGCGCGTCGATGTCGCGGTGGCGCGCTATGACTTCTCGCAGCTGGCGCCCGGTATCGGCGGCAGCTTCCAGGAGGCGGAGCTCAACGAAGTGGTGCAGGGCTCGCGCGCGACGCCGGGCATCGTGCTGGATATCGTCGCCCAGGCACGCGAGCGGCGCGGCGTGATGGTGTTCTGCTCCACCGTCGAGCATGCCGAGGAAGTCACCGCACTCCTGCCTGACGGCGAGGCGGCGCTGATCACCGGTGAGACCCCCGGCGAGGAGCGCGAGCGGCTGATCAATGCCTTCAAGGCCCAGCAGCTCAAGTATCTGGTCAATGTGGCGGTGCTCACCACCGGCTTCGATGCGCCGCATGTCGATCTGATCGCCATCCTGCGGCCCACGGAATCCGTCAGTCTCTATCAGCAGATCGTCGGGCGCGGCCTGCGTCTGAGCCCCGGCAAGACGGACTGTCTGATTCTCGACTACGCCGGCAATCCCTGGGACCTCTACGCGCCGGAGGTGGCGACGCCGAAGCCGGCCGGCGACACCGAGATCGTGCAGGTCGAGTGCCCGGTATGCGGCAATGCCAATCTGTTCTGGGGACGCAAGGATGGTGAGCTGGTGGTCGAGCACTTCGGGCGCCGGTGTCAGGGGCTGGTCGAGTCGCCGGAGGGTGAGGGCAGGCCGCTGGTGCAGTGCGACTTCCGTTATCGCGCCAAGGCCTGTCCGCAGTGTGGCGAGGCCAATGACATCGCCGCACGCCATTGTCATGCCTGTCAGGCACGACTGGTCGATCCGGATGACAAGCTGCGCGATGCGCTCAAGCTTCGTGATGCACGGGTGCTGCGCGTCAGCGGCTGGCAGCTGGAGGAGGCGCGCAACGGGCGCGGCCTGCCACGCTTGAAGGTGACCTATTACGACGAGGATGGCACCGATCTGTCCGAGTGGTTCGCGCTCGAGACCTCCGCCCAGCGTCACGCCTTCCGCTTGAGCTTCCTCTCGCGTCATCTGCGCGCGCCGGGCAGTGACTGGGCGCCGAAGGACATCGCCGAGGTGCTGGCAGGCGAGGAGCGTCTCAAGGCGCCGGACTTCGTCATCGGGCGCAAGAGCGGGCGTTACTGGCAGATCCGCGACAAGCTGTTCGACTACGCCGGGCGCTATCGCACCGGTATCGCCGCCGGCTGACAGGCGCGCTGGCCGCTGCGTGATCCGGTCGCGTGGCGCATGTTGTCAGGGACACGACGTCGCGGGGATGCTGATCGGGGCCTCGGGTTGCTAGACTGGCGGCTTCATACGCCTCAGGGAGAACTCACAAGGTGAGTGCCACCGATACCTCGGCCAGGCTGGTGTCCGGCTTACGCCCCACCGGACACCTGCAACTCGGACACTATCAATCAGTGATCCGGCGCTGGACCGAGCTGCAATACCATCATGATGCCTATTTTCTGGTCGCCGACTGGAACGCGCTGGCGGTCAGCGGTCACGCGCCTCACGAGATCGAGCAGTACAGCTGGGCGATGGTGATCGACTGTCTCGCCTGTGGGGTCAACCCCAAGGTCGCTACCCTGTTCATCCAGTCGTGGGTGCCGGAGCTGACCGATGTGCACATGATCCTGGCCAGCGTCACGCCCAAGGCCTGGCTGGAGCGTCTGCCCAGCTACCGCGAGATGGTCGCCGGGCTCAGGGAGCAGCAGGGTGCCAGCCTGGCCATGCTCGGTGCGCCTCTGATGCAGGCGGCCGACATTCTGGCGCTGCGGGGGCAGGTGGTGCCCGCCGGCCCCGAGCAGCGTGCGCATATCGAGTTCACCCGTGAGGTCGCCCGACGCTTCAATCATCGCTATGGCCGCGATGCCGGCTTCGAGGAGCAGGCCGAACGCGCCATCGCGCGCCTGGGCAAGAAGAGCGGTCGCCTGTATCGCGAATGGTTGAGCGACTATCAGGAAGAGGGCGATCTCGAGGCCTTCGAGCGCGCGCGTGGCCTGCTGGCCGAGACCAGCAAGCTCAACCGCAACCAGCAGGAGCGCCTGCTCGGCTATCTGGAAGGCGGCGGGCGGCGCATCCTCGGCGAGCCGGAACACTGGCAGGGCGAGGTCGAGCCGCTGCTGGGCATGGAGCTCAAGACACACAAGGCCGCACGGGAAGACGCCATCTTCCTGCGCAGCGGGCGCGACGATATCGCGGCCTGCGTGCGCGAGATGCCCACCGACCCTGCGCGCGTGCGCCGCAAGGACCCCGGCGACCCGCAGCGCTGCCCGCTGTGGACGCTGCATGAAAGCTTCACGCCCGCCTCGGACCGCCAGTGGGTGGAGGAGGGCTGCCGTGATGCCAGCATCGGCTGCCTGGACTGCAAGGGCTGTCTGATCGAGCATGTCGACGCGGCGCTGACGCCGATTCGCGAGCGTGCCGAGGCGCTGGAAGGGGAGCATGGCAAGGTGCGCACCATGATGACTGAAGGCGCCGAGCGGGCCCGCGACACCGTGCGTGACACCCTGGATGAGCTGCGGCGCGTGATCGGCCTGACCTATCGCTAGACACGGGCGGCGTCGAGCGCGGCACCGGCGTATCACCGGCGGCGTAAAGACTTGGGGGATGGGGCGCGAGCCGCTAGAATGCCCGTCCCCCAGACCCACCTTCACCCGCCTCCTGCAGGAGATGTCATGAGCGACCTGCTCGATGGCGCCAGTTTTGCCCTCACCGACGGGCATCAGCCCGCACCTCTCGTCACGCCCCCGACGGCGGCGTCGACGGTGCTGGCGCGCGTCAACGACACCGCGCTCACCGAGATGCCGCAGGACCTGTACATCCCGCCGGAGGCGCTGCGTGTCTTTCTCGAGACCTTCGAGGGGCCGCTGGATCTGCTGCTCTACCTCATCCGTCGCCAGAATCTCGATATCCTCGCCATCAATGTCGCGGCCATCACCCATCAGTACATCGAGTATGTCGAGCTGATGCACGCCATGCAGATCGATCTGGCCGGTGAATACCTGCTGATGGCCGCGATGCTGGCGGAGATCAAGTCGCGCAGCCTGCTGCCGCGTCAGCCCAAGGCGAGTGATGACGACGAGGAAGAGGACCCGCGCGCCGAGCTGATTCGCCGCCTGCAGGAATACGAGCAGACCAAGCTGGCCGCCGAAGGGCTGGATGAGATGCCGCGTCAGGGCCGCGACTGGTTCGTGGCCACGGCAGACCTGCCCGAACTCGAGACGCGGGTGGTGCACCCTGATGTCGACCTGTCGGAATTGCTCGGCGCGTTGTCCGGTCTCCTGCGTCAGGCGGACCTCGTCCAGGCGCACACCATCTCGCGTGAGGTGATGTCGACTCGCGAGCGCATGCTGGCGATCATGAATCTGTTGACCCATGAGCACTTCACGCCCTTCGAGAAGCTGTTCACGCTCGAGGAAGGGCGTGCCGGGGTGGTGGTCAGCTTCATGGCGATTCTGGAGCTGGCCAAGGAGTCGATGATCGAGATCGTCCAGAACGCGCCGCTGTCACCGATTCACGTGCGCGCCCGCACGCCGGAACCGGACCCCGAGGATGACGAGGACTGGCTGGCGCTGGAATTCGCCGACGAAGACGAGGTGGCGGCCGATCAGGGGGCGTTCGATGACGCAGCGTACGATGACGCAGCGTCCGATGATGCGCAGACGTCACCTTCCTTTCCCCCATCCGACGAGCAGGAGAACGCGGCGTCATGAGTTTGCGCGATGTCCCGCTGGACCAGATCATCGAAGCGGCCCTGCTGGCCGTCGGCGAGCCGCTGACGCTTGAGCGCCTGGCCGGTCTGTTCGATGAGTATTCAAGCCCGACCAGGCCTGCGCTGCGCGAGGCGTTGGGCAAGCTGGAAGCGCGTCACCCGGCCGACAAGAGCGCGCTGGAGCTGATCGAGACCGCCAGTGGCTGGCGGCTGCGCGTGCGCCAGCAGTATTCCCCCTGGGTATCGCGGCTGTGGGAAGAGCGCCCGCAACGTTATTCACGCGCCTTGCTGGAGACCCTGGCGCTGGTGGCCTATCGTCAACCGGTGACCCGCGGCGATATCGAGCAGGTGCGTGGCGTGACGGTCAGCTCCTCGATCATGCGTACCCTGGTCGAGCGCGGCTGGGTGAGAGTGGTCGGCCACCGTGATGTGCCGGGGCGTCCGGCGGTATTCGCCACCACGCGTCAGTTCCTCGATGACTTCGGGCTCAAGACGCTGGAAGAGCTGCCGCCGGTGCATGAACTGAAAGGCTTCGAAGGACTCGAACAGCTCGAGGCAGACCTGTATGATGTGCCGCCCTCTCAGACCTTGCCATTGCCGGATGACCCGGACGGCGAGGCGGAGGAGGCACCGGCAGACGGCGCTGATGCGGGGGCTGATCCAGAGCGTGAGACAGCGCTTGAGTCAGCACCTGACGCAGAGACTGGGGAAAAGACTGGGGGAAAGACTGAGTCAGGCGCTGAGACAGGTCTTGAGTCAGGTATTGAGACCGACACTGGCACCCCGGTGCCCGATGACTGGCAACCGCCGGACGTCACCGCCGAGCAGCTGGAAGAGGCGCTGAAGATGCGCGCACTCGATACCTCCGGCGCCTCGGCTGACACACCGAACACAGCAGCACCCTCCGCCTCACAGGCGGAAAATGATCACGCCGGGATGGCGTCCACCGGCTCGGGGTTCGACTTCGCCACACTCGAAGCGCGCCTCAGCCAACGTTTGCGCGGTGCAGACGAGGATGACGACGCTGCCGATGCGCAGCCGCACGACTCCTCCGCTGCCGGGACCGTCGATGATGACGACCCTGCGTAGGCGAAACTCCTATAGATGAAATGGTTCATGTCATGAGCAAGACAGACTCTGATAAGCGCAAGACCTCTCGCCCCGGCAGCAGCCAGGCAGGCAACAAGCAGGCTGGCGGCAAACACGCCGGTGGCAAGGCCGTGACCGGCAAGGCCTTCGCGGACAAGAACGTCGCGGACAAAAGCGCGGCGGATGCTGCCGACAAGCGTGGCGAGCAGGCTCGCCCGACCCGTGATACCGGCAAGTCCACGCGTGGCAGCAAGGCCAATGTCGGCAAGAAGCCGGCCGCCGCCGACGCGCCGGAACTGCGTCCGCTGCCGCCGCAGGCCAAGGGCGACAAGCTGGTTGAAGACGAGAAACTGCAGAAGGTGCTGGCGCGCTCCGGTCTCGGCTCCCGCCGTGAGATGGAAGTCGCCATCAGCGCCGGTCGCGTCAAGGTCAACGGCAAGGTCGCCCAGCTGGGCGATCGCGTCGGCCCGCGTGACCAGGTCAGCCTCGATGATCGTCCGCAGAGCCTGAAGGGCGCCGAAGAGACGGCGCGTCGCGTCATCATGTACAACAAGCCGGAAGGTGAGCTGTGCACGCGCAAGGACCCGGAAGGCCGCCGCACCGTCTTCGAGCGTCTGCCGCGTCTGAAGGGCGAGCGCTGGATCGCGATCGGTCGTCTCGACATCAACACCAGCGGTCTGTTGCTGTTCACCACCGATGGTGAGCTGGCCAACCGTCTGATGCACCCGTCGACCCAGATCGAGCGTGAGTACGCCGTGCGTGTCATGGGTGAGGTCAAGCGTGAGCACGTCGTCAACATGGTCAATGGCGTGATGCTCGAAGATGGCCCGGCACGCTTCACCGATGTGCAGGAATTCGGTGGTGAAGGCATCAACAGCTGGTTCCACGTCGTGATCATGGAAGGCCGCAACCGTGAGGTTCGCCGTCTGTGGGACTCCCAGGGGCTGACCGTCAGCCGCCTGAAGCGCGTGCGCTACGGCAACATCTTCCTCGACAAGCGCGCTCGCGCCGGTGAGTGGGTGGAGATGGAGCAGAGCGAGATCGATGAACTGTCCACGCTGGCAGGTCTCGAGCATCGCAAGGCGCCGGCCCTGACGCCGGACGAGCAGAATCGCTGGAGCCGCGACAAGCAGAAGCGTCGTCCGGTGCGCGCCATGAAGAAGCCGCCGCAGCGTACGCGCAAGCCGCGCTGATGGCGCAGTCGGTGAGGGCGGCAACATGCCGTCATTCACTGATATGGCATAAGCTCGTGGACATGCCACAAGCTCGTGCGACCTAAGTGGTAACCCGCAAGCCCGCGCCCATCGCGGGCTTGCGGGTCTTTGTCACAGGGGCTGGCCGCGCGCTGGCGCGGGCGTTTCGCGAGGTGCCAGCGGACAAGCTGGTCATTTGCTTGAAGTTTTTTTGCAAAAGGCTTGCGTCGAAACGGGATCGGCGGTATCTTACGTCCCGCTTCGCAAGGGTCGTTAGCTCAGTGGTAGAGCAGTTGGCTTTTAACCAATTGGTCGAAGGTTCGAATCCCTCACGACCCACCATTCTCTGGAATGGTCTCTTGCAAAGCACCCGGCGGCGGGTCGTTAGCTCAGTGGTAGAGCAGTTGGCTTTTAACCAATTGGTCGAAGGTTCGAATCCCTCACGACCCACCATCCGCCACCCAGTTTTGGGTCGTTAGCTCAGTGGTAGAGCAGTTGGCTTTTAACCAATTGGTCGAAGGTTCGAATCCCTCACGACCCACCAGATCTTGCCCCGTGCCTTCATTGGCGCGGGGCAATTTTTGTTACGCGAAAGGAAAGAGTCCGTTGCCCCCAAGTCGACTGGAGCCGCGATCGCGCCAGGCGTATCCTTGTGGGCGAGCCAAGGCTCATGTCCGCCCAGTGCGGACGACGCTGCGGGCGATAGACGCCCAAGGCACACGCCGCAGTCTGGGGAGCCCAGCTGCAGCGCTGGCAGGGCCGCCACGGGCCGTTCGTGCCCGGGCCGAGTCCTGACCCACTCAGCACAGGGGGAGCCCCTGTGGGCTAGGTGAGAGACACATGAACAGCCTGACTAATGCCATGCCGGGTCGTGAGGCCCACAATGCCGTCCGTGAGCAGGTGCGCGAGCATCTGGCCCGCGCTTACTGCCCGACACGCCCCGCCGCCGAAGATGCCGCGCTGATCGACGAGATCAAGCAGCTGCTCATCGAGCGTGATGCCGCACTGGTCGCGCATTACTATTGTGACGACGCCATCCAGCAGCTGGCCGAGGAAACCGGCGGCTGCGTGGCCGACTCGCTCGAGATGGCACGCTTCGGCGCTCGCCATGACGCCTCGACACTGATCGTCGCCGGGGTGCGCTTCATGGGCGAGACCTCCAAGATCCTGTCGCCGGAGAAGCGCGTGCTGATGCCGACGCTGGAGGCGACCTGCTCGCTGGACCTCGGCTGCCCGGAAGACGAGTTCGCGGCCTTCTGTGATGCCCATCCCGACCGCACCGTGGTGGTGTACGCCAATACCTCGGCGGCCGTGAAGGCGCGCGCCGACTGGGTGGTGACCTCCTCGATCGCCGTCGATGTCATCGAGCACCTGCACGCCCGGGGCGAGAAGCTGATCTGGGCGCCGGACAAGCATCTGGGCGCTTACGTGCAGAAGCAGACTGGGGCCGACATGCTGCTGTGGGACGGTGCCTGTATCGTCCACGACGAGTTCCGCGCCCAGGGCATCAGTGACCTGCTCAAGGTCTACCCGGACGCCGCGGTGCTGGTGCACCCGGAATCACCGCAGTCGGTGGTCGAGCTGGCCGATGTGGTCGGTTCCACCTCGCAGCTGATCAAGGCCGCCGTCGAGCTCGAGAATCAGCAGCTGATCGTCGCGACCGATCGTGGCATCTTCTTCAAGATGCAGCAGGCCGCGCCGCACAAGCAGCTGTACGAGGCGCCGACCGCCGGCAATGGCGCGACCTGCAAGAGCTGTGCGCACTGCCCGTGGATGGCGATGAACGGCCTGGAGAATCTGGCCGCCGTGCTGCGTCGCGATCCGGCGCAAGCCAATGCCGAGGAAGTCTTCGTCGATGATGACCTGCGTGAGCGCGCCCTGAAGCCGTTGACGCGGATGCTGGAATTCAATCGCGGCTGAGCGCTGACGCTGATCGCCACCGATTGCTGCCTGCATGAACCAGAACCGCCGCTCCCGATTCCCCGGGGCGGCGGTTTTTGTTTGCCTGGTGCTGCGAGAGGGAGCGTGCCTCAGAACTCCTCGATGGCGTTGCGATAGCGCTTGAAGTCTTCCCGGCGTGAACTGATACGGTTGGCCATGCTGAAGTCGCCGTTCTTGCGCGCGGCCTCGTCGGCCAGCTTGAGCTGAGCGAAGGCCTTGTCCATGCGGCCCTCCAGCTGGTCGAATTCGGCGCGATACAGGAAGGCCTCGGCGGTGTGGCCGCTGCGCCCACTGGCTTCGGAGGCCAGGCTCCAGACCTTGGGGTCATCGGGATGATCGCGGCGCATGTCTTCCAGCTGCTGGCGCGCGGCGGCGGGGTCCTGTTGCAGCGCGACTTCCGCCATGGCCAGCCGGGTCGGCAGGTAGTCGGGTTGCAGGCGCAGCAGGCGTCTGGCGCGGCGGGTCGCCTCCTCATAACGCCGGGCATCCCGCGCGACCTCGACCGCGCTGGCGCTGATCAGGGTCAGGTCAGGATGCTTGTCATGCAGGCGATCCAGCGCGGCCAGCGCCTTGTCGACCTGGTTGTGCTCCGCCGCGGCCAGCGCCTGATAGTAGGCAATCGCGTCGGGGTCGGGGTTGTCTTCACGCAGTGTCGTCAGTCCCTGCTCGGGCTGGCGCAGATTGAACGCCAGCAAGGCGCGGGCACGGATCATCGCGTAGGCGAGCTGCGCGAGCGGGTCGGGTGTCACCTTCTGCATGGCGTCGGCACGGGCCTGGGTGTCGCCGATGCGCGCCTCGGTCACCGGGTGCGTGAGCAGAAATTCCGGTGCATTGCCGCCCTGCAGGCTGGCCATGCGTTGCATGGCGCGGAACATGCGCGGCATGGCTTCGGGGTCGAAGCCGGCGCGTGACAGCGCATCGATGCCGACGCGGTCGGCCTCCTGCTCGAAGCGGCGCGAATAGGCCAGCTGATCGGAAATGGCAGCGGCCTGGGTGCCGGCCATGGTCGCGATGCCCGCTGAACCGCCTCCGCCCGCCGCGATGACCATGCCGGCGAGGAAGCCGGCCAGTGTCGGCAGGCGGGTCTCGGCCTGGCGCTCCATGTTGCGCGCGAAGTGATGCTGGGAGAGGTGGCCCAGTTCGTGGGCGAGTACCGAGGCGAAGGCGTCGCGGTCCGGCGCGAAGGCGAACAGGCCCGTATTGACGCCGACCACGCCGCCGGGCACCGCGAAGGCGTTCAGCTGGCTGCTGGCGACCAGCGTGATGATGAAATTGCGGTCATCCAGCTCGCTCCACGGCGCCAGTTGACGCACGATGCTACCGATCCAGTCCAGAGTGATGGGATCATCCCATTCACGCACATGGGTGCGGAACTGACGCAGCCAGGCGCGACCGATACGATATTCATCGTTGCTGGAGATGCCGCCACTCGCACTCCCCAGGTCAGGCAGTCCATAGTCGTTGTGGGATGCGGCCGGCGCACTGGCGACCGGCGCGCCCATCAGCAACAGGCCGAGCAGGGCGCTCGACAGGGTGGCAAGCCCGCGGCGTCCGATGCGGACGCGTCCGCTCAAGGGGGGCAGCAACGACATGCAGGCAATCCTCTTCGATATGGCGCAAGGTGCGGTCGGCTCGCAGGATTGCCGGGCGCCGCACTGGCGTTGACGGCCCTGCGCGAGTCCGGGCAAGACGCAGCCGCGCAGGGCGGAAAGTTGCTTTGTCAGGCAAGGTGCCCTTAAATCGGGGCGTTTTCAAGCTGCACCCTCCATGGCGTGCGGCAGAACATCATAACGAGAACGGAAGGGCAGATGGCATTCGAACGACCTGGCGCTGAGACTGCGAATCCGATGGCTGACTCCACGGCCGATACCCACCTGCAGACGCTGGATGCGCGCGGCCTGCACTGTCCGTTGCCGCTGCTGCGCACCAAGCTCAAACTGGCTGGCATGAGTGCCGGCGAGCAACTCGAGGTCCTCGCCAGCGACGCCGGCGCCTGGGGCGACATCCCTGCCTATCTGGCGCTGAGCGATCACGCGCTGGTCTCGCGTGAAGAGACGCCAGAGGGCGATTATCGCTTCGTGATCAAGGCGCTGTGCGAGGAAGATCCGTCATGACCATGAAGACGTTGTTGCGTGGCTGGATCGAGCGCTATTTCTCCGATGAAGAAGCGGTGGTGCTGTTTCTGGTGCTGGTGCTGGTGTTCGCCGCCGTCATTCTGCTCGGCAGCATGCTGGCGCCATTCTTCACCGCCCTGATCGTCGCCTTCCTGCTGCAGAGCGGCGTGAGCTGGATGGAGCGCCGTGGCCTGCCGCGCCTGGCGGCGGTCAGCCTGATGACGCTGGTGTTCATGGGCATCATGCTGGCCAGTGCGCTGATTCTGCTGCCGCTGGTCTGGCATCAGCTGGCCAACCTGATCCAGGAGATTCCCGGCATGTTCGCCTCCGGGCAGCGCTGGCTGGGCGAGTTGCAGGAGCGCTTCCCCGGCCTGATCACGCCGGAGCAGGTCCAGCAGTGGGTCGGCGCCGCCGGACGAGAGCTGACCCAGTTCGGGCAGCGCGCGGTATCGCTGTCGCTGGCGTCGCTGGGCAACCTGATGGGCGTGGTGATCTACCTGGTGCTGGTGCCGATCCTGGTGTTCTTCATGCTCAAGGACCGCGAGCGGCTGGTGGACTTCACGCTGGCGCTGCTGCCACGCAAGCGCCTGCTGATGAGCCGGGTCTGGAACGAGATGGATGACCAGATCGCCAACTTCGTGCGCGGCAAGGTGATCGAGATCGTCATCGTCGGCGGCGTCAGCTATGTCACCTTCGTCGCCTTCGGGCTGCCGTATTCGGCGCTGCTGGCGATCGTGGTCGGCTTCTCGGTGCTGATTCCCTACATCGGCGCGGCAGGGGCGACCTTGCCGGTCGCCGCCGTCGCCGGGTTCCATTACGGACTGGGCGATACCTTCATGTACGTGATGATCGCCTACGGCATCATCCAGGCGCTGGATGGCAACGTGCTGGTGCCGCTGCTGTTCTCGGAGGCGGTCAATCTGCATCCGGTGGCGATCATCCTCGCGGTGCTGTTCTTCGGCGGCATCTGGGGCTTCTGGGGGGTGTTCTTCGCCATCCCGCTGGCGACCCTGATGAAGTCGCTGCTCTATGCCTGGCCGCGCCGGGCGCGCGCCGAGGAGAATCGGGTCGCGGACAAGAGCGCCTGATCGAAAAAGCCCCGCCAATCGGCGGGGCTTTTTTCATTGTTGAGGCGGCTGGCGCACAGGCGCTCTCTGCTCAGCTGTTTCTCCACGAGCTGCTGCCATTCGAGACTAGCGGTCAGCGTTGAGCTCGCGGGCGGCTTCCAGCACTTCCTCGACATGGCCCTTGACCTTCACGCCACGCCATTCGCGGGCCAGATTGCCGTCGGCGTCGATCAGGAAGGTGGAGCGCACCACGCCGAGACTTTCCTTGCCCATGAATTTCTTCATGTGAATGACGTCAAAGATCTTGCACAGGGTCTCGTCCGGATCGCTGATCAGCTCGAACGGGTAGCCCTGTTTCGCGCGGAAGTTCTCGTGGGTGCGCAGGCTGTCGCGGGAGACGCCGAGAATCACGGTGTTGGCCGCTTCGAATTCCTCGAGGTTGTCGCGGAAGTCACCGCCTTCGGTGGTACAGCCCGGCGTGTGGTCCTTCGGGTAGAAATAGATGACGGCTTGCTTGCCCTTGAGGCTCGCCGGGGTGACTTCGGTGTCACTGGTGGCTTGTGCGGTAAAATCGGGAATTGGCTGACCGAGGCTGACGCTCATCGTGCTCTCCTGGCGATGACTGACGGCCATGTGGCGGCTGACAGTGTGGAATGAGGAAAAAAACCGGCAGTCATGGGCATCGCGCTTGCCCGGTTCTGCGGTATGTCCTGCATTACACGCAGGGTGCCCGAACTTGTCAAAGACGGGGCAGAACTCTTGTGTTTCACCGCCTTGGCGACCGGCGTCATCGGGCCCGTCCGGCGTGCATCTGTCCCGTGGACAGGCGAGGGAATCCATCGCTTTGCACAACCGGTGCAGATGGCGTCTGTACAGGCTTCGATGGTCTTTGTAACATCATCACCCTTGGCGCGACTCGCGTGTCGGCGTGCCCACGCAATCAGAGTCCTGCGTCAACCAATCTATGTCAGATGTCTGTCCCCGGGATCTGCTGTTTCAACAGCACAGGGACACGCCTGGCGCATCAGGCACCAGAGGAGAATTCGAGGGATGATCACAGGTAGCATTGTCGCACTGGCGACCCCGATGAAGGCCACCGGCGAGATCGACTGGGACGCCCTGCGCCAGCTGGTCGCCTTCCACCTCGAAAATGGCACCGATGCCATCGTCGCCGCCGGCACTACCGGCGAGCCGACCACCATGTCCTTCGCGGAGCACTTCGATGTCATCCGCTGTGTGGTCGAGACGGTCGCCGGCAAGATTCCGGTCATCGCCGGCACGGGCGCCAACGCCACCTCCGAAGCGGTCGAGCTGGCTCGCTACGCCAAGGAAGTCGGTGCGGATTACTGCCTCTCCGTGGCGCCGTACTACAACAAGCCGACCCAGGAAGGGCTCTACCAGCACTTCAAGGCCGTCGCCGAGCAGGCCGGTATCCCGGTCATTCTCTACAACGTGCCGGGTCGTACCTGCTCCGATATCTACAACGAGACGGTCTTCCGCCTCGCCGAGCTCGACAACATCGTCGGCCTCAAGGATGCCACCGGCAACCTGGAGCGCGGTCAGGAACTGATCGACCGCCTCAAGGGCACTGACTTCGCGCTCTACTCCGGCGATGACCCCACGGCCTGTGACTTCATCCTGATGGGCGGCCACGGCGATATCTCCGTGACGGCCAACGTCGCGCCGCGCCTGATGCACGAGATGTGTGAAGCCGCCGTGGCCGGCGATGCCGAGCGCGCTCACCAGATCAACACGCGCCTGATGCCGCTGCACTCCGCGATGGGCGTCGAGTCCAACCCGATCCCGGTCAAGTTCGCCATGCACCGCATGGGCCTGTCGCCGGAATCCGGCGTGCGTCTGCCGCTGACCTGGCTGTCCGAGCAGTATCACTCCACGGTTGAGGAAGCACTGCAACTGGCCGAGGTGCTCAACTGATGAGTCAGCGTTTCGTGCCACTGGCCCTGCTGACGGCGCTCGCGGTCGCAGGCTGTTCCAGTGATGGCTACTACTACGATCGCAACAGCGAGTATGCCGATGCCAGCATCGCGCCGCCGCTGGAGCTGCCGGACACGATCAATCGTGGTGATTACCAGGATTCCATGCCGGTGCCGCAGGCCAGCAGTGACTTCCTGGCCAGCGACGACTTCGAGGCACCGCGTCCCCAGCCGCTGGCGACCAGCGAGCAGGGCGGGCGTGAGTTCGTCGCCATGCGTCAGAGTGGCGATGCCCGCTGGCTGGCCGTGAACGCCGCGCCGGCAGCGGTGTGGACACGTCTGCAGTCCTTCGTGCGCGACCAGGGCCTGGATGTGCAGAGCATCGATGCCGGCAAGGGCGAGATCACCACGGCCCAGGGCATCATCAGCGTCAGCCAGGGGCTGCGTGCCGATGCCTCCGAAGTGCGTTGTCAGCAGGGCGGCGATGTCGCCGGCAGCTGCCTGAACGCGCTGAGCGGCTATCTGGCCGCGTCTTCCGCCGATAGCGGCGTCTCGCTGGCGGCCCAGTCGCTCAGTCGTGATGACCGCGTGCGCCTGGAAGGCCGCGATGGCACCTGGCAGGTCGACCTGGCGCTGGATACCGAGCGCAGCTGGGCCGAGCTGCTCTATCAGCTGCAGAAGAACTTCAACACCGACTACCAGACGCTGACCGATCAGGACCGCTCGCGTGGCGAGTTCATGGTCGATTACATCCCGCGTGAAGAGCGTGATGGCGGCTGGTTGGGTATCGGCGGCGATGGTGACCCGGTGCCGATGGTACTCAAGCTGCGCGCCGAGAATGACCACACTCTGGTCACGGCGACCCGTGCCGATGGTGAAGAGACCACGCCGGCACTGGCGCGTGAGCTGCTCGACGCCGTGGCGTCGACACTGCGCTGAGCATGTGGCTCGACACGCCTTGCGCCGCCTCATCTGACGACTCGTCGGGTGAGGCGGCTGCGTCGTTTCAGATCCCCCTCCCGGTGGCAGGCAGTGGGGCGCTGGCGGCTGGCCTGACGGCCGCCCGTGGGCCGAGTGACGACGCCCAGGGCGTGATGGCGATGGCTTCGCTGGGCAGCGGCAGCAAGGGCAACGGCACGCTGATCCGCACTCGCGAGGCACTGGTGCTGGTCGATTGCGGCTTCACCCTCAAGGAGACCGAGGCCCGCCTGGCGCGCCTCGGGGTGCATCCCTCGCAGCTGGACGCCGTGCTGGTCACGCATGAACATGGTGATCACCTGAGCGGCGTGGGGCCGCTGGCGCGTCGCCATGGTGTGCCGGTGCATCTGACCACCGGCACCTGGCTTGCCGGGCGTGCCAAGAAGCTCGGCGCGCTGCCGAGTCGGCATCTGATCACGCCGCAGCAGGAGTTCGCGATCAAGGATCTCGAGATTCTGCCGGTCACGGTGCCCCACGATGCGCGCGAGCCGGTGCAGTTCGTCTTCAACCGGCGCGGTGAGACGGCCACGCGTCGCCTCGGCGTGCTGACCGATCTCGGCCACGTCAGTGAGCATGTGCTGCAGTGCTTTGCCGATTGCGACGCACTGGTGATGGAGTTCAACCACGATCCGCAGATGCTGGCCAGCGGGCCGTATCCGCCCAGCCTCAAGCGGCGGGTCGGGGGGCGGCTCGGTCACCTGGCCAATGCCCAGGCGTGTGCCGCCTTGCCCTATCTGGGGCTGGCGCGCCTGCAGCGGCTGGTGGCCTCGCACCTGTCGGAGAGCAACAACCATCCGTCATTGGCCCGGGAGGCACTGGCCCCCTGGCTTGCGGATGACGATAGTCGCCTGATCATCGCCGCGCAGGACAGCGGCTTTGGCTGGCAGGCCATCGCCTGATATTCATGACGCCCGGTCGCTTCGCGATCGGGCGTTTGTGATTCTGGATGAGCTGACCAGATGGACAGCTCTCGAATCACGCCATACACCAACGCCACGGTCCTTCTCGACTGGGCGTGACAGACTCAAGCGTGATCGATTCATCGTCGACCGCCTCAACACTCGACGCGTCTAGCGTCATCAGGGGGAATCTCATGGAAAAGCGTGAAGAGCTCTACGCTGGCAAGGCCAAATCCGTCTTCGTCACTGACGACCCGGATCTTCTGCTGCTGGAATTCCGCGACGACACCAGCGCCTTCGACGGCAAGCGTATCGAGCAGCTGGATCGCAAGGGCATGGTCAACAACAAGTTCAATGCCTTCATCATGGAGAAACTCAAGGCGGCCGGTATCCCGACCCACTTCGAGCGTCTGGTCAGCGACAACGAATGTCTGGTCAAGCGTCTCGACATGATGGCGGTGGAGTGCGTGGTGCGTAACATCTCCGCCGGCTCACTGGTGCGTCGTCTGGGTGTCGAGGAAGGCATCGAGCTCAATCCGCCGACCTTCGAGCTGTTCCTCAAGAACGACGAGAAGGGCGACCCGATGATCAACGAGTCGCTGGTCGAGACCTTCGGTTGGGCAGAGCCCAAGCACCTGGCGCGCGCCAAGGAACTGACCTTCCAGGTCAACGACATCCTCAAGCAGCTGTTCCTCGACGGCGGCATCCTGCTGGTCGACTACAAGCTCGAGTTCGGCGTCTTCAAGGGTGAAGTCGTGCTGGGTGACGAATTCTCGCCGGACGGCTGCCGTCTGTGGGATGCCGAGACGCGCGAGAAGCTAGACAAGGACCGCTTCCGTCAGGGCCTGGGCGGCGTGATTGAAGCCTACGAGGAAGTCGGTCGCCGTATCGGTATCGATTTCTCGGCCTGAGCCTGAATCTGGGTCTAAGCCTGAGGTGATGCACTGACGCTCTGACGTCACAGACAGCGCATCAAGGAACGGCCCCCTGCCAATGGCAGGGGGCCGTTCTTGTTTGGCAGGCGCCAAGTGTCTGGCCGGGAACGTGGCTGTGAGGAAAGAGGCGTGGCGCTTCAGGAGGCGCGCAAGCTGGCCAGGTCGATCACCTGGCGGGCGACAGCCGCGAGAGCGTGGTCCTGGCCTTCGTCATCCAGGCTGCCATCCTCGTGGAAGGCGCTGGCGGCACGCGAGACCGCGATCTGCTGGGGCGCGACCAGCATGCCGAGGTTGTTCAGGTACAGGCGCACGAAGGGCAACGCCCGCATGCCGCCCATGGCACCGGGTGAGGCCGAGACGATGCCGACCGGCATGCCGCGCAGGGCGTCCATGCCGCTCTGGCCATCCGCCGCCGGGCGTGACAGCCAGTCGAAGGTGTTCTTGAGCAGCGGGCTGAAGAAGCCGTTGTATTCCGGCGTCGCCAGCAACAGCCCCTGATGGCTGGCCAGCATCTCCTGCAGGCGGTCGGCGCTGGCGGGACGGCCATTGGCCTCTTCGCTGTCGCCATCGTAGAGCGGCATCGGGAAGTCGTTGAGATCGAGCAGACTGACCTCGGCACCTTCCTGCCGGGCGTGGTGCGCCAGGCGCTCGATCAGGCGTCGATTGACGGAGGCCTTGCGGGTACTGGCGGCAAAGGCAAGCAGACGGATACTCATGCGGCGGACTCCCGGTGAAACGAGTGGAGATGAAGGAACGCACGCCCAGTATGGTCGGGTCTCGTGACGGTTTGCCAATCCAATCTGGCATTGTCTTGATCTGGCGCGCTCAATCCTTCGATCCGCTTCATGCAAGGCGTTGACCCCCACTGGGCAAGGTGCTGCCCTGGCTCGCGCAAGGGCTTGATCAGACGGTCACGATGGCCGCGACCTCCATCGTCAAGGAGCCATCGGGTTGCGTGCGGGCCGTGAAGCGCACATCCACGTCCACCAGCCGCACGCCATACTGGCGCTTGCCATCGGCGGGCCTGGCGGCGTGATAGGCGGGGCGCGGGTCCTGGGCGAGCACTTCCTCGATCAGGGCGCGCAGCGTGGCACTGTCGGAGCGCTGTTCAAGCTGCTGCTCGGCCTCGTCACTGAACATGACGGCATGGCGTGGCGGCGGGGCAGGCGCGTAACCGGCACGTGCCTGGGGCACGGCATCGACCCACGGCAGATAGGGCTTGATGTCCATCACCGGCGTGCCATCCAGCAGGTCATGGCCGCGCAGCAGCAGGCGCACGCCGCTGTGCCTGCCCGTCTGTCTGCCCCCCGGCCTGTCGCTGGCGCCTGTCTCGACGCCTGCAAGCTCGACCACCGACTGGCCCAGTCGGTTGGGACGATGGGTACTGCGCGAGGCGAACACGCCGGTGCGTGCATTGCCACCCAGGCGTGGCGGGCGGATCAGCGGCGTCCAGCGTGTGGGGCTGGCGTGGAACAGGAAGTGGATCCACAGGTGGCTGAAGCCGTCGATGTCGCGCACGCAGTCCGGGTCATCGAAGGGCGGCAGCAGGTGCAGGATGGCGGTGGCATGGCGTGCCAGACCCGGCTGGCGGGGAATGCCGAACTTGTCCGGGTAGCAGCTCTCGATGATGCCCACCGGCTGCATGGTCTGTTGCCCCAGTGTCATGGCCTGCTCACGCAGATGAGGGGGCAGCAGCGGCATGCGTCTGGCCAGTGCGGCATCGCTCATCGGGCGCTCGGTCGTGTCGGCGGTCGGATGGGGGCTGGCGGGCTGATCGGAAGAGGACATGGCAAGACCGTGGCAGAGGCTGAAGTGATGATGGCGCAGAATGTCGCGTGACATTCCAGGTCGCCATGATGCCATGCCCGTCGTCGCACGGCATGACTGGTCTCACTGGGTCGGCTTGTGTAGTCTGCCGCGAGAGCAGCGCCACGTGGCGCTGAATCGTGATGCTGGCGACGGGGCGTGAAAGCCCCGCGCGACTCTTGAGGGCAACTTTGATCATGTCAGACCCTATCGCCATTGCCGCTGCCGACGGCCTGCCGTCGACACTGGACCTCGACCGCCTTGCACTGGCGAGCCAACAGTTGATCGAGGCCGGTCAGGCGCTGGACGCTGCCGGGCAGGTACCGGCCACCGGTGGCAACTTCTCCTGTCGTCTCAGTGATCGCCTGATGGCGGTCACCGCCTCGGGCTGCCACAAGGGCCGCCTGACCAGTGGCGATATTCTGGTCAGCGATTTTGCCGTCAGGCTGCAGGGCACTTCCCGCAAGGCCTCTGACGAGGCGCGCCTGCATGGCCAGCTCTACGAAGACCTGCCCCACGCGCAGGCGATTCTGCATACTCACTCCTGGGCCGCCACCGTGCTGTCGCTGTGCCATGAGGGCGACACCCTGAGCCTGGAGAGTTTCGAGCTCAACAAGGCGCTGGAAGGCGTCAAGAGTCATGAGACGGCGGTACGTCTGGCCGTCTTCGACAATACTCAGGATATCGATGCGCTGGCGTTGGACGTACGCGCCCGCCTGGCCGCCGATGCCGGTCTGCACGGCTACCTGATTCGCGGCCATGGCCTCTACACCTGGGCCAGCAGCATGACGGCCTGCCGCCGCCATGTCGAAGCGCTCGATTTCCTGATGGGTTGTGAACTGGAACTGAGGAGACAGCGATGAGCTTTCTGGCCATCTACGCCGAGCAGGACGCCTCGCGTCCGCAGTTGATCACCAATGATGGCGCGCAGATCGCCAGCGAACTCGAGGCTGAAGGCATTCGCTTCGAGCGCTGGACGGCGGGCTGCGAGATGAGTGACCCCACCGACCAGACCCAGGTGCTGGCGGCCTACGCCGACGATGTCGCGCGTCTCAAGTCCGAGAACGGCTTCGTCACCGCCGACGTGATCGGCCTGACGCCGGATCACCCTGACCGCGACGCCCTGCGCGGCAAGTTCCTCGATGAGCACCGCCACGCGGAGCACGAGGTGCGCTTCTTCGTGCGCGGCAGCGGCATCTTTTACCTGCATCTGGGCGAGCGCGTGCTGGCGGTCGGTTGCGAGAAGGATGACCTGATCGCCGTACCGGCCGGCACGCCGCACTGGTTCGACATGGGGCCGACGCCGGACTTCACCGCCATCCGCCTGTTCACCAATCCGGAAGGCTGGATCGCCAAATTCACCGACAACGACATCGCCGCCCGCTTCCCGCGTCATGAAGCGTTGGCCGAGCACTTTACCCAGACCGCAGCCCCGCATTCCCAGGAGTCCGCATGATTCGCGCCATCGTCACCGACATCGAGGGCACGACCGGCTCGATTCGCTTCGTGCATCAGGTGCTGTTCCCCTATGCGCGCGCCAATCTGGGCGATTTCGTGCGTGCCAACGCCGAGCGTGAGGACGTCGCCGAGCAGCTGACCGCTACCCGCGAGCTGGCCGAGGCGCCCGCGGCCGATCTCGAGGCCGTGATCGCCATTCTGGAAGGCTGGATCGACGCCGACCGCAAGGCCACGCCGCTCAAGGCACTGCAGGGCATGGTCTGGGCACAGGGCTACGCGGACGGCGACTTCACCGGCCATGTCTATCCCGATGCCGTGAAGGGATTGCGTGACTGGAAGGAACGCGGACTGTCCTTGTATGTCTACTCTTCAGGCTCCATCCAGGCCCAGAAGCTGTTGTTCGGGCATTCCGATGTCGGCGATCTGACTCCGCTGTTTGCCGGCTACTTCGACACCACCACGGGCCCCAAGCAGGAAGCCGAGAGCTATCGCCGCATCGCCGGTCAGCTGGGCATTCCGGGCGCGGAGATCCTGTTCCTGTCGGATGTCGTCGCCGAGCTGGACGCCGCCGCTGCCGCCGGCTTCCATACCTGGCAGCTGGTGCGGGAGCCGGACATGGTCACGGGAGATCACCCCCGGGCCAGCCGCTTCGATGAGATTTCCTTCAGCGGCTGAGCAGGGAGCTTCAGTGACAGGTGTCAGCCGTGAGCCTGTCAGGTTTTCCATGTATACATCGTCCTCGTTCGAGGACACAAGGAGGACGAACGATTGCACAGCCAGACCGATAGCCGTGAAGTGGCCAGGGAGCGTGTTCATATCGTGCCGGCGCAGCCGCAGCATGCCGCGGACCAGGCCGAGGTGTTCTACCAGGCCGTCATGCAGGGCGCTGCCGGTCACTATGATCTGGCGCAGCGCCAGCAGTGGGCCGCGCGTGTCCCGCGCGACGCCGAGCGCTGGGCCGCGCGTCAGCATCGCTTCGAGGTGCTGGTAGCGGAGCGTGATGGCCGCTGTATCGGCTTCTGCGAGTACGCCCCCGAATGGCCGCTGGCACGCATCGAGATGCTTTACGTCTATCCGAGTCTGATGGGGCAGGGCATCGGCAGCCAGTTGCTGGCGGCGGCCGAGCGCGACCTGCGCGAGCGCAAGGTGCGCGTGATGAGTCTGGAGGCCAGTCTGACGCTGTCGCCGGGCCTGGCCCGCCGTGGCTGGCACAGCCTGGGGCTTGAGCATGTCAAGCGCGATGGCATCTGTCTCAAGCGCGAGCGCTTCGAGAAACGCCTCGACGAGTGAAGCGCCTAGACGAGTGAAGCGCACAGCACTGTGATGCTGAACATGAAGAAGCCCCCACCGGTCGCCCGGTGGGGGCTTCTTGCATCTGGGACGATGTCCATTGCGTTCTGTTCTGTTCTCAAGCCCGGACTTAAAGTCCTGATCGCAGGCCAGACAGAACAGGCCGGCAGACGGATCAGGCCGGCAGACAGGTCAGCGATCACGCCATGGTATCGACGATGCCGCCTTCCACACGCAATGCGGCGCCGGTGGTGGCGCTGGCCTGTTCGGAGGCGGCGTAGACGCTCATGTTGGCGACTTCCTCGGGGCTTGCCAGGCGCTGCAGGATGGAGGTCGGGCGGGCCTGCTTGACGAAGTCGGCCTCAACCTCTTCAAGTGACCTGCCTTGCTCCTCGGCGTTCTGCTTGAGTATCTCGAGTACGCCCTCGGAGCGGGTCGGCCCCGGCAGGATGGCGTTGACGGTCACGCGGGTGCCGGACAGCACCTTGGCGAGCCCGCGCGAGACGGACTGCACCGCAGACTTGGTCATGCCGTAGTGGACCATCTCGCTGGGGATGTTGAGCGCCGATTCGCTGGACAGGAACTGGATGCGGCCCCAGTCGCGCTCCTTCATGCCGCGCGCATAGTGGCGGGACAGGCGTACCGCCGACATCACGTTGACCTGGAAGAACTGCTCCCAGGTGTCGTCGTCGGTGTCGAAGAAATCCTGCGGGGCGAAGATGCCGACATTGTTGATCAGGATGTCGGTGTCCGGCACGGCGCGGATCAGCGTGTCGCAGCCTTCGCGTGTGCCCAGGTCCGCGGCCACGCCCTGTACCTCGCTGCCCGGGGCCTTGTCTCTGAGGCTGGTGACGGCCTCATCCACACGCGCCTGGGTGCGGCCGGTCAAGGTGACGCTGGCGCCTGCGCGGGCAAGCCCGGTGGCGATGGCGAAGCCGATACCGGCAGTGGAACCACTGATGATGGCGCTGCGGCCGCGTAGATCAATCTGCATGCAAACCTCCTTGCAGGGAGCGACGGCGACGAGAGCCCAGTCAGGTGCCTCGAGCCGTGTCGCTTTCGTCATCCGGGTGTCCTCATTGCGTGGCGATGCCGAACGCGCAATGCAAGGGGGGAGTGGCAGTGCAGATCAGATCTTGCGCAGATGCATGTGGCGCAACGCCCCGCCGGGGCCGAGGTCGCGGTCCTCGAGTCGCTGCACCGCATGGCCCTCCAGCAGGTTGTCCAGCGGCACATTGAGGTTGGTCGCCACCAGCCGGGCCAGAGGATTGAGCAGACGACGCAGTCGCCCGGCCGGGCGATTGCCGCGCAGGCCCTTGTCGAGCAGCGACAGCTCGCCATCGCTGGCCAGCACGCGCAGCGCTTCATCGAAGGCGCGCTGGGGCTGGGGCACCACGGCGATGATCAGGTGGGCGATGACGACATCGAAATAGCCATCGGGGAAGTCGAGCGCCATGGCGTCGCCCGGCTTGACGTTGGCATCGAAGCCCAGCGTCTCGGCGCGCTCGCGACAGCGGCGCAGCATGGCGGGGGAGGCGTCGA
This sequence comes from Cobetia sp. UCD-24C, assembly GCF_001306765.1. Taxonomy (NCBI): domain Bacteria; kingdom Pseudomonadati; phylum Pseudomonadota; class Gammaproteobacteria; order Oceanospirillales; family Halomonadaceae; genus Cobetia; species Cobetia sp. UCD-24C. The sequence continues at coordinate 36,497 of NZ_LJTD01000010.1, forward strand.
TCACCTCGAGTTCGATGTCGCGGGGCAGGAAGGGCAGGTCGAGCCCGGTGCCACCGCCGAGCAGCAGCACGCGGGTGCCTGCCTGGATATCGAGAGTCGCGATGGCGTCGCGCCGCGCGGAGCGCAGGATGCGAGCGGCCACACGGTCATAGATCGGCGCGTAGAGACTCCAGCGGCGAGTCTGCCAGCCGCCGCCTGATGCCCTGGGGGCTTCAGGCGGATGCTGATGAGAAGATGGCGGGGACATGGGGCGCCTCCCTGGCGGCATGGCAATGTGTCGTGACAGATGGGCCGGCGTCAGCGGCGACCTCTGCAGGACAGGAGCTGGCCAGCAGGAAGGCATTCCCCTGTCGTTGGCTAGCGGGTCTCGACAGTGTAGATGCGCATCGACAGGTCGATGGAGGTCACGTCCTTGGTCAGCGCGCCGATCGAGATGCAATCCACGCCGGTGGCGGCGATACCCGGCAGGGTCGCCTCGCTGACGTTGCCGGAGGCTTCCAGCACGGCCGGCTTGGCATGCGCCTTGTTGCGCGCCACGGCCTCGATGAGCTGATCGTTGTCGAAGTTGTCGAGCATGATGACGTCGGCACCGGCATCCAGCGCCTGGGCCAGCTCCTCGAAATTCTCGACTTCCACTTCGCAGGTGACGTCGGAGGCGATGTCGCGCGCCTCACGCACCGCCGCCGCGATGCTGCCACAGGCGGCGATATGGTTTTCCTTGATCAGGAAGGCGTCATAGAGGCCGATGCGATGATTGTGGCCACCGCCGCAGCTGACGGCGTACTTCTGGGCGACACGCATGCCCGGCAGGGTCTTGCGGGTATCGAGCAGGCGCACGCCACTGCCCTCGACCAGCGAGGCATAGTGGCTGGCGCGGGTCGCGGTGCCGGAGAGCGTCTGCAGCAGGTTGAGCGCCGCGCGCTCGCCGGTCAGCAGCGAACGTGCCGGGCCTTCCAGCTCCAGGAAGGGCGCGTCGGCCTCGAGGCGATCACCGTCGCTGGCCAGCCACTTGAGGCTGACGCGCGGATCGAGGCGACGAAACAGCTCATCGACCCAGGGCACACCGCACAGGATGGCCGGTTCGCGACTGATCACGCGCGCCTTGGCCCACTGGCGCTCCGGAATCAATTCGGCGGTGATATCGCCACCGCCGACATCCTCGGCGAGCAGGCGGGCGGCGCTGGTACGGATATCCTCGGCGAGGGCGTCGTGGAAGTTCATGCGCGTCTGATCCTTGTACGAAGAGTGCTGCCGGAGCCGGGGTCTGTGCGTGTGCCAGGGCAGTGGCACAGACCCGTGGCTGCCGAGCATGCCATAATGTGCGCCATTATAGGAAAAGCCACGCGAGCGGTCAGTCCCCGCGTGCGACGACCTTCCCGTCTGGAGTCTTCGATGCCCCCCTTGTCCTCTTCCCCGCGGTCGGGCCACCTGACGCGTCTGGCGGTCACCCCCGAGCACTGGCTGGAGAGCGCCCGTCAGGTGCCGTCTCCCAATCACAATGCTCGTCCCGAGGGAGAAGTCTCGGCGCTGGTGCTGCATTCCATCAGCCTGCCGCCCGGACGCTTCGGTGGCCCGGCCATCGAGCAGCTGTTCACCAATCAGCTCGATCCCGGCGCCCACCCTTACTTTGCCGATATCCATCAGCTGCGCGTCTCGGCGCATGTGCTGATCCAGCGAGACGGTCGCCTGGTGCAGTTCGTGCCCTTCGATCGTCGTGCCTGGCACGCCGGTCGCTCGCGCTGGCATGACGGTCAGCGTGAACGTGTCGAGCTCAATGACTTCACCATCGGCATCGAGCTCGAGGGCGATGAGGTGCATCCCTATCGCGATGTCCAATATCGCACCCTGGCACGCACCGTGGCCGGCCTGATGGCGAGCTATCCCGCGCTGACGCGCGAGCGCATCACCTCGCATGCGCGGATTGCGCCGTTGCGCAAGACGGATCCTGGCCCGGCCTTCGATTGGGCTTACTTCGATCGCCTGCTGGACGACATTCAGGACTAAGGTCGCAGGTGCCTCGCGATGGTGCATTGCAGCATTGTGTGGCGTCTCCAGGCAGGAAACGCCCAGTGGCGGGGCGCGTTGGTAGTTTTACTACATCACGACTATCGAGGGCGGCTCAGTCTGGCGTATGAGTCCCGACCGCAAGGCGCATGAGGCCAGTGCTGCCGCGGGGCAGCCAAGCCTTGCACCTGCCCGGTGAGTCTTGCTGCCCTGAATTGGCACGCGGGGGTGTTTGCGGTATCTTTCACGCCAAATGACTGCATCTTGTGCCCTGCTTTGGCGCAGGATGCGCGTCGAGATTGACGGCCGGCAAGACCCGGTCACGACAGGTCTATCGGAGATGCGACCCACTCAGAAGGTCGTGCCCACACTGAAGAGCGCCACTGGTTTCGATATCGCTGTTCGTCGAAACGTTTGACAAAAAATTTCTTCACTCGGAGAGACGTCTATGAGTCTGGAGGCAAGAGAAGATCTCGATCCGATCGAAACCACGGAATGGTTGGACTCCCTGGAATCGGTTCTGGATCGTGAGGGTGAGGATCGTGCCCAGTACCTGATGTCACGCCTGGCTGACCGCCTGCGTCGTGATGGCCATCAGGTGCCCTTCTCGGTGACCACGCCCCATCGCAACAGTATCCCCGTGCACCGCGAAGCGCGCATGCCGGGCGACCTGTTCATGGAGCGTCGTATCCGTTCGCTTATCCGTTACAACGCCATCGCTCAGGTGATCCGCAACAACCGTGCCCACAAGGGCCTCGGCGGTCACATCTCGAGCTTCATGTCCAGTGCGACGCTTTACGACGTAGGCTTCAACCACTTCTTCCGTGCACCGGAAGGAGATTTCGAAGGCGATCTGCTTTACATCCAGGGTCACGTGGCGCCGGGCATCTACGCCCGCTCCTTCCTGGAAGGTCGTCTCAGCCAGGAGCAGATGGACAGCTTCCGTCAGGAAGTCGACGGCAACGGCCTGTCTTCCTATCCGCACCCGTGGCTGATGCCGGATTACTGGCAGTTCCCGACCGTCTCCATGGGTCTGGGCCCGATCCAGGCGATCTACCAGGCGCACGTCATGAAGTACCTCAACTCGCGTGAGTTGAAGTCCATGTACGACCGCAAGGTGTGGTGCTTCATGGGTGACGGCGAGTGTGACGAGCCGGAATCCCTGGGTGCCATCTCGCTGGCTGGCCGCGAGAACCTCGACAACCTGATCTTCGTCATCAACTGCAACCTGCAGCGTCTTGACGGTCCGGTGCGCGGCAACGGCCGCATCATGGACGAGCTGGAAGGCGTCTTCCGTGGTGCCGACTGGAACGTGCTCAAGGTCACCTGGGGTCGCTTCTGGGATCCGCTCTTCGAACAGGACAAGAAAGGCATCCTGCAGAAGCGCATGGACGAAGCGGTCGACGGCGACTACCAGAACTACAAGGCCAATGGCGGCGCGTACACGCGCGAGCACTTCTTCGGCAAGTACCCGGAGACGGCCGATCTGGTCAAGGACATGTCAGACGACGATATCTGGCGTCTGAACCGTGGTGGCCACGACCCGTACAAGGTCTACGCGGCGTATCACGAGGCGGTCAACAACGCCAACGGTCGTCCGACCGTCATCCTGGCGCACACCGTCAAGGGTTACGGCATGGGCATGGGCGATGGCGAAGCGGCCAACGAAGCCCACCAGGTCAAGACCATGGAACACGAAGCGCTGAAGACATTCCGCGATCGCTTCGGTATCCCGCTGACCGACGAGCAGCTCGAGGAAGTGCCGTACTACAAGCCGGCGGACGACAGCCCGGAAATGAAGTACATGCACCTCATGCGCGAACGTCTGAACGGCTACCTGCCGCAGCGTCGCACCGAGTATGAAACGCTGGAAATCCCGCCGCTGGACGACAAGATCTTCGCGTCCCAGCTCAAGGGTTCCAACGGCCGCGAAGTGTCCACCACCATGGCCTTCGTGCGCGTGCTCAACGGTCTGGTCAAGCACAAGACCCTCGGCGAGCGTGTCGTGCCGATCATTCCTGACGAAGCGCGTACCTTCGGCATGGAAGGCATGTTCCGTCAGCTGGGTATCTACACCGCGGCAGGCCAGAAGTACGAGCCGGTCGACAAGGGTCAGATCATGTATTACCGCGAGGACCAGAAAGGTCAGGTCCTCGAGGAAGGTATCTCCGAAGCAGGCGCCATGTCTGCGTGGGTGGCGGCGGCAACGTCCTACGCCAACCACAACCTGCCGCTGATGCCGTTCTACGTCTACTACTCGATGTTCGGCTTCCAGCGCATCGGTGACCTGGCGTGGGCCGCAGGCGACCTGCAGGCACGTGGCTTCCTGGTCGGCGGCACTGCCGGTCGTACCACCCTGAACGGCGAAGGTCTGCAGCACCAGGATGGCCACAGCCATATCCTGGCCTCGACCATCCCGAACTGCCGCACCTACGACCCGACCTACGCTCACGAAGTGGCGGTCATCGTGCAGGACGGCATGAAGCGCATGTTCGAGCAGCACGAGCCGGTCTTCTACTACCTGGCGGTAATGAACGAGAACTACGAGCAGCCAGCACTCGAGACGGTGCCCGCAGAGGACATCATCAAGGGGATGTACCTGCTCAAGGAAGGCGGCAAGGACGGCAAGGCACGCGTTCAGCTGCTGGGTTCCGGCACCATCCTGCGTGAAGTCGAGGCAGCCGCCGAGATGCTCAAGCAGGACTACGGTGTCGACGCCGACATCTGGAGCGTCACCAGCTTCAACGAGCTGCGTCGCGAAGCGCTGGAACTGGATCGTCAGGCCTTCCTCAAGCCGGAAGAGACCCCGGCCAAGCCGCACATCACTCAGTGTCTGGAAGGACGTGACGGCCCGGTCGTGGCTGCCACTGACTACATGAAGCTGTTTGCTGACCAGGTTCGTGCCTGGGTGCCGGCTGACTATCACGTGCTCGGTACCGACGGTTTCGGTCGTTCCGATACCCGCGAGAAGCTGCGTCACTTCTTCGAAGTCGACCGCAACTTCGTCACCGTCCAGGCCCTGAAGGCGCTGGCGGATCGTGGTGAGATCGACCGCAAGGTGGTCGCGGAAGCGATCAAGACCTACGGCATCGACCCCAACAAGCCGAATCCGCTGAACGTCTGAGCGGAGATCGCGGAACAGGCGAGCGGCACTCCCTCCTCGACATCATGATGATGCGCAGGTGATTCGGGTGCCGCTCCCCGTGCACGTTTTGGAAGGAGCACGATCTTGAGCAGCGAAATCATCAAGGTTCCCGACATTGGCGGTAGTTCCGATGTCGAGATCATCGAGATAGCGGTGGCGGTGGGAGATGTCATCTCCGCCGAAGACACCATGATCACTCTTGAGTCCGACAAGGCCAGCATGGATGTGCCGGCACCGAAGGGCGGCAAGGTGGTGAAGATTCTCGTCAAGGAAGGCGACACCGTCTCCGAAGGCGACGATATCCTGGAGCTGGAAGCCGAAGGCGGTGGTGACACCTCCTCTGACGCTTCTGACGAGCAGGAAGCGCCGAAGGAAGAGGCTCCCAAGCAGGAAGCCTCTGAGCAGCAAGCGCCGAAGGAAGACGCTTCTGCACCGAAGGCCGCTTCCGGTGGTACCCAGACCGTCGACATCGTCGTGCCGGACCTGGGCGACTCCGAAGCCGTGCCGATCATCGAGATGGCCGTCTCCGAAGGTGACGAAGTCGACGCCGAAGATGCGCTGATCACGCTGGAATCCGACAAGGCCAGCATGGACGTCCCGAGCCCGCACAAGGGCAAGATCGTCAAGCTGACCGTCAAGGAAGGCGACAGCGTCGCTTCCGGTGATGTCATCGGTCAGATGGAAATCGCTGGTGAAGGCGGCGACAGCGCGTCTGATTCCGCGCCGGCCGAGCAGGCTTCTTCCTCCGAGTCCACCTCTGAAGACACGTCTTCCGAGGCACCGGCTGCTGAAGAAGCGCCGGCCTCCGGCGAGCCGGAGCGCAAGGAATTGCGTGTCCCGGATCTGTCCGGCAGCGACAGCGTGCCGATCATCGAGATGGCCGTGGCCGTCGGCGACGAGGTCAACGAGGAAGACGCGCTGATCACGCTCGAGTCCGACAAGGCGACCATGGACATCCCGAGCCCCTACAAGGGCAAGGTGGTGGAGCTTTCCGTCAAGGAAGGTGACACCGTCTCCGAGGGTGACCTGATCGGTTACATCGAGGTCGCGGGTGCCGCGCCTGCGCCGAAGGCTGCCAAGTCCGAAGCGCCGGCTGCGCCCAAGGCGGAGAAGAGCGAGCAGAAGCCGGCTCCGACACCGGCCGGTGCGCCGAGTCCGGAAGCCCAGATGGCCGCTCACAAGCCGAGCAAGGGCGCCAAGGTCCACGCAGGACCTGCGGTTCGCCTGCTGGCACGTGAGTTCGGTGTCGACCTGGCGGATGTCTCCGGCAGCGGTCCGAAGGGCCGTGTGGTGAAGGAAGATGTCCAGGCCTACGTCAAGCAGATGATGCAGAAGGCCAAGTCCGCACCGGCAGCACCTGCCGCGCAGGCCACCGGCGGTGCCGGTATCCCGCAGGTGCCGGATCAGGACTTCAGCCAGTTCGGTGAGATCGAAGAGAAGAAGATGGGCCGCCTGATGAAGGCCGGTGCCACTAACCTGCATCGCAGCTGGCTCAACGTCCCGCATGTGACCCAGTTCGATGAAGCCGATATCACCGAGCTCGAGGCCTTCCGCAAGTCCATGAAGGCCGAGGCGGAAGCGGCAGGTGCCAAGCTCACGCCGCTGCCGTTCATGATCAAGGCGGCGGCTCACGCGCTGGCCAAGTATCCGCAGTTCAACGTCAGCCTCAAGGCCGACGGCGAGACCCTGGTGCACAAGAAGTACGTGCACATCGGTATCGCGGTGGATACGCCGGACGGCCTGATGGTGCCGGTGATCCGCAATGCGGATCAGAAGAGCCTGCTGGACCTGGCCAAGGAGTCCGTGGAACTGGCCAAGAAGGCGCAGACCAAGAAGCTCAAGCGCGAAGAGATGACCGGTGGTTGCTTCACCATCTCGAGCCTTGGCTCCATTGGCGGTACAGCCTTCACCCCGATCGTCAACACGCCGGAAGTCGCCATCCTGGGCGTCTCCAAGGCGCAGATGAAGCCGGTGTGGGACGGCGCTGCCTTCCAGCCGCGTCTGATGATGCCGCTGTCACTGTCCTACGATCACCGTGCGGTGAACGGGGCGGATGCAGCACGCTTCACGGCGTATCTGGCTCAGGTGCTGACCGACGTGCGTCGCATGCTGCTCTGATGATGCCTGTGGCATGAAGCGCGGGTGCCTTGACCTTCCTGGAAGGTGAAGGCGCTCCTCGCTGACATAACGGCCTCCTTCGGGAGGCCGTTTTTTTGTGCATGTCCGTTGGCGTGGCAGGGCGGCGACCGCTGTTGCTGCCCTGCACAACATGCGATGCTTCACGCCAACCTGCCGCGATCTGCCGCATCGTGCTGGCACGACCCGGGAAGGCCGGTTCTCGCAACACACAAGGAGCAAGACAATGGAATGGTTGATGGACCCTTCGGCATGGGTAGCCCTGGCGACCCTGACCGCGCTTGAGATCGTGCTGGGCATCGACAACATCATCTTCCTGTCGATTCTGGTCGCGCGGCTGCCCGAGTCCCAGCGTCAGCGCGGGCGCATGATCGGCCTGGGCCTGGCGATGGGCATGCGCATCGTGCTGTTGATGTCGCTGTCGTGGCTGATGTCATTGACCGCGCCCCTGTTCAGCGTGGCCGACTTCAGTTTCTCGGGACGTGATCTGATTCTGGTCTTCGGGGGCCTGTTCCTGCTCGGCAAGAGTACCCACGAGATCCACGCCAACCTGGAAGGCGAAGATCCCGCCGAAGAGGGCGCGAAGAAGGGTAGCGCCAGCTTCATGGCAATCATGGTCCAGATCGCCTTGATCGACATCGTCTTCTCGCTGGATTCGGTGATCACGGCGGTGGGCATGGTCGACCACCTGATGGTGATGGTCATCGCCATCGTCATCTCGGTGGGCATCATGATGGTGGCCGCCAAGCCCATCGGCGATTTCGTCGATCGTCATCCGACCATCAAGATGCTGGCGCTGTCCTTCCTGATCATGGTCGGCATGATGCTGATGGTCGAAGGCTTCGGTGTCCACGTGCCCAAGGGCTATATCTACGTGGCGATGGCCTTCTCGCTGGCGGTGGAAATGCTCAACATCCGTCTGCGCAGCAAGCGCGCCAAGGCAGTGCGTCTGCGTCGCAGCAGCCAGGCGGAAGACGTCACCGAGTGAGACATTGGCACAGCAACGGCTGACATGACTCAGCCTGATCACGCCACGGCGACTGAGCAAGGTGGCCCGGCGTGAGTGGAATGACGCCCTCTGCGACCGCGTGCCGCAGGGGGCGTTTTGGTGTCATGACAGCCGTGTATGGCAGGTCGGCAACCGGCGAGGAGGGCGACAGGCCCTCCTGCGCGCCAAAACAGTGCCAAAGGGCGGCATACGCGCCTTTGGTGTGCTTGTGCCGGCGTCGTGTGAACGGTATCGTCAGCTCTACATTGCATGGCGATGACATAATGAGATCATCCGTGCGCGCCGTCGTTTTGCGCAGCACATATTGGTCCGCTGCCCATATTCATCCTGGTCATCGATACGCTCGATGCGTTCGGCCCTCATGAGGTAGTCGAGCGTCTCGACGCCGCGAGTTTCGCCGCTATATTTCGATCGTGTCGACGACCAGAGCGCCTTGGATGGCTATCTGCCGCCGAGGGCAAGGTGCACCAGCGCCAGATGACCCTTTACACCCGTTTGATGCTTTTCATTTGCACACTCAAGGAGCAGTACCGATGCGTTTGATCCTGTTGGGCGCCCCCGGCGCCGGCAAGGGCACCCAGGCCCAGTTCATCTGCGAGCGTTTCAACATCCCGCAGATCTCTACCGGAGATATGCTGCGCGCCGCGGTCAAGGCCGGCAGCGAGCTGGGACTCAAGGTCAAGGAGATCATGAATACCGGCGGACTGGTGTCCGACGAGATCATCATCGCCCTGGTCAAGGAGCGCATCAGCCAGCCCGATTGCGAGAACGGCTTCCTGTTCGACGGCTTCCCGCGCACCATTCCGCAGGCTGACGCCATGAAGGAAGCCGGCGTGAAGCTGGACCACGTGGTCGAGATCGCCGTCGCTGACGAAGAGATCGTCAAGCGTCTGTCCGGTCGTCGTGTGCACCCGGACTCCGGTCGTGTCTACCACCTCGAGTACAACCCGCCGCGCGAAGAAGGCAAGGACGACGTCACTGGCGAAGCCCTGATCCAGCGTGAAGACGACCGCGAAGCCACCGTGCGCAACCGTCTGTCCGTCTATCACGAGCAGACGGAACCGCTGGTCGAGTACTACTCCAGCTGGTCTGCCACTGGCGATGCCCAGGCACCGGCCTACCACCGCATCGAAGGCGTCGGCTCCGTCGACGACATTCGTGCTCAGCTGGTCAGCGCGCTGGAGCACTGATTGCCCGGCACGCCTCAGGTGGCTCAGTTGGAACAGATCTGATCGCGCTGGTGAAGCCGGCCGCCTGACGAAGAACGCCCGTAGACATTGTCTGCGGGCGTTTTTTTGTTCTTCGCATACTGGCGCGAAACAGGAATGATGCGTTGCGGCAGGCCGCTTGACGGCGTGGGCGTGGGGGTTGCAGCAGGAGTGACGCTCGCGGCCGACACCAGCCGTGGACAGCCTGCGTCTTTTGCTGCCCGCGGGGGACGGGTAGAATCGCGTCACATTTTTCTGACGACGAACCGCCCATGACCACGCTTCTGGCCATCGATGCATCCTCTTCCGCCTGTTCCGTTGCCCTGTGGCAAGACGGCGTTGTTACTGCCGAGCGCTGTGAGGCTCCCCGTCAGCACACCCAGCGCATGATGCCGATGATCGAGGCGCTGCTGGCCGCTGCCGATCTGACCCTCAATGACCTCGACGCCCTGGCCTATGGCCACGGACCGGGCTCGTTCACCGGGTTGCGCATCGCCGCTGGCACCATCCAGGGCCTCGCCTTCGGTCTCGATGTGCCGGTGATCGGCGTCTCGACGTTGGCGGCCCTGTCACTGCAGGCCCACCGCCTGCATCACGCGCGTTTCGTGCTGCCGATGCTGGATGCACGCATGGGCGAGCTCTACACCGGCGCCTATCGCGTCGTGACGCGCGCTGACGGCGAGATCGAGGTCGAGCAGGTGCTACCCGAGCAGGTCTGCGCTCCGGGCCTGCTGGAGCTGCCTGCGGCGCTGCGTGAGCATGACTGGCTGGCGGTCGGCTCGGGACTGGTGATGCACGACGAGCTACCCGAGAGCGTGCGTGCCAGCCTGGCACTGCAACTGCCCGAGCCGCAACCGGATGCCGAGGCCATGGTGATGCTGGCCGCCCAGGCGTATGCCCGCGGTGAAGCGGTGTCGGCGGTCGAGGCCCAGCCGGTCTATCTGCGCAATGAGGTGGCATGGCGCTGATGGCACCAGGGATTGCCATCTCGTTGCGTCATCGTGGGTTCAGCCAAGGCTGACATAAGGTTCGCGCATCATCATGTCGCGCTCGACACTCGCGGCGCGGCTTGACGCAAAGCGTTGTTCTGTCACTACGGCACGTGCAGTGCCACAGACGATGTCTGTCGTCCGTGTGGGCCACTGAGGCCCGTCTCTCTTAAAAGGATGTTTCATGGAACTCATGCATGTGGTGGCGTTGGCCGTCATTCAAGGTCTGACGGAATTTCTGCCAATTTCCTCCTCCGCCCACCTGATTCTGCCCTCCCAGGTGTTCGGCTGGCCGGACCAGGGGCTGGCGTTTGATGTCGCGGTACACGTCGGTACCTTGCTGGCCGTGGTGATGGCCTTCCGCAAGGATGTCGCCAATATTCTCGCTGGCTGGTTTGGTCAGTTCAGTGGCGGCGGTACGCTGGCGGCGCGCCAGACCGAAGACAGTCGTCTGGGCTGGGCGGTGTTGCTGGCGACGCTGCCGGCCGTGATCTTCGGCGGCCTGCTGGGCGATGTGGTGGAAACGGCCGGGCGCTCGATCGCGGTGATCGGTACCACCACCATCGTCTTCGGTCTGCTGCTGTGGTGGGCGGACGTCAAGGGCGCACGCACGCGTGACCTGGCGACGCTGACGCTCAAGGGCGCGCTGATCATCGGCCTGTTCCAGGCGCTGGCCCTGATTCCCGGCACCTCGCGTTCGGGCATCACCATCACCGCCGCGCTGCTGCTGGGCTTCGAGCGTCAGAGCGCCGCGCGCTTCTCCTTCCTGCTGTCGATTCCGCTGATCGTGGCAGCGGGCCTGCTCAAGGGCCTGGAGCTGATCGAGACCGGCAGTGAGGCGCAGCTGTTCGATGTCGCCCTCGGCGTGGTGCTGTCCTTCGTCTCCGCTCTGGTGTGCATCAAGCTGTTCCTCAAGGCCATCGACAGCATCGGCATGCTGCCCTTCGTCATCTATCGCCTGCTGCTGGGCATGATGCTGTTCGGCATGCTGTTGCTGCTGTAAGCCATGCGCGCGATGACGTAAGCTTGTCCTCTGACGGCGTCGCTCTTGCGGCGCCGTCGGCGTTTGTCAGCCTGATCGCATGCCATGCGAGTTTCCCTTTTTCTGAGTTCACCGTTTCTCATAGAGCCCATCCATGCTGCCACCCGAAGACTCCCTTGCTGCCCATGATGCAGCGGCCGATGCCGCTCCCGTGATCGCCATTGCCCGTTCGCGGCTGCAGGCGCGCCCGGAACTCGCCATGCTGGCGGCACATTTCGGTATCGCGCTGCGGGAAGATGACGAGATGCCGGCGCTCAAGCTTGAGGTGGCGCTGGACGAGCAGGGCGCATCGCGCCTGGTGATCGCTGGAGACGAGCGCGAATACGGCAAGCCGCTGTGCGTCGATTTCGTCGCCGGTCGTGCCGATCATCGCCGTCGTTTCGGCGGGGGGCGCAACCAGCTGATCGCACGCGCCTGTGGCCTGAACCGAGGCGCACTGCCGAGCATCGTCGATGCCACCGCAGGGCTCGGGCGCGATGCCTTCGTGCTGGCGAGTCTCGGGGCACCGGTATTGATGATCGAGCGCGTGGCGGCTACGGCGGCGATCCTGGTCGATGGCCTGACCCGGGCACAGGGCTGCGCGGATGATGAGATTCGCGACATCGCGCTGCGCATGCAGGCGCTGCACGGCGATGCCACGCGGGAGCTCGGGGAGCTGGTGACGCAGTGGGACCAACCGCCTCAGGTGGTGCATCTCGACCCGATGTACCCGCACCGTGACAAGTCGGCACTGGTCAAGAAGGAGATGCGTGTCTTCCGTGCCTTGGCCGGTGATGATGCGGATGCCCCGGCGCTGCTCGAGGCGGCGCTGGAGGTCGCGACGCATCGCGTGGTGGTCAAGCGCCCACGCAAGGCCGAACCGATCGGCGGGCTCGCGCCGAGTCATGTGGTCGAGGAGAAGACCAGCCGCTACGACGTCTATGTGAAGCAGGCGCTGCGCTGACGCCTGACGATGGCGTCAGCGATGTAACAGCCTCCGCCAAACGCAAAAGCCCCCGCTCGCGATCAGATCGCGAGCGGGGGCTTTTTTTGCGCCAGGGGCCTCGGCCCATCATCTCATTCGCGCTGAGAAGAGGTGTCGGACGCCTTGTGGTCTGCTGACACGGCTTCGTCAGCTCGCTCGCTGTCGCTGAGGGCAGGATGCTGCTCCTCGTCCATGCCTTCAGTCGGGGCGTCGCTCTCTTTCTCTGTCTCGTTCTCGTTCTCGCTGTCGCTGTCGCTGTCGCTGTCGCTGTCGCTGTCGCTGTCGCGCAGGCGTACATGCTGCAGGCGGTGGCGCAGGGCGGGATCGAACAGATCGCGGCCGTGCACCTGCAGGTCTTCCAGCGCTTCGCCGAAGCATAGCTGGCCGCTCTCCAGCCAGATGAACTCCAGCTCCAGCAGCGTATCGAGCAGGCCACTGAACAGACGCTTGTCGAAGAACTCCGGTGCATTGAGGCCCGACAGCAGGGTCAGGCGTTCGGCCAGGGCGCCGGAATGACTTTCGAGGGACTCGCGGTCCAGCGTGCCGCTGCCGTGCTGCAACAGGGCGGCGATCAACAGGTAGCCGCGTTCCAGCGTCGGTTGTACCGGCTGAGCCAGCAGGCGCAGCTGCTCGGAAGGCTCCTGGCTGGCCACCGGACGTGACCAGCGCTCCGGAGTGTCGCCAGTCGCGGCTTGATGCTCCAGCAGGCCTTCCTCGCTCATCAGAGCCAGCGTGGCGGCGATATCCGCCTTCAGCTCAGGGGCCTCGGGGACGAACAGCTCGCGCACCAGCAGCGGCCAGGCGGGACTGATCTGGTCTTCCAGAGCCTCGAGGGTGTACTGGGCCGTATTGCGGAAGGCGAAGGCGATCAGCGCCGGCAGCGCCAGCAGGTGCAGCACGTTGTTGCGATACCAGGTCAGCAGACTGGCCTGCTCCGGGGTGGCGATCACCAGCTCGCCAAGACTCTGCGGGCGCAGGGTGACCAGCCCCAGATGGGCGCAGTGTGCGACCCACTCATCCGGTGTGCCCTCGGGCAGGCTGTGGTCATGGCGGCCCGGCAGCTTGTCGGCGAGACGCACCAGCATCGCCAGCTGGCGTTGCAGCAGGCTGGCCTCGATGGCGTGGTGGGCGGTGGACAGCAGCACCAGCGCCGTCAGCGAGACCGGATTGAGCGCGGCGGCGGCATTGATGCGCGTGGCGATTTCATGCCCCAGTTGCGGCACCGCCTGGGTCAGCCATTCTGGGCGGCGCTGATGACGGCTGGCCTTCCAGTCCGGAGCGGTGTCATCCAGCCATTCGCCCAGCTTGAGCGGCTCGCCGATGTTCAGGTAGACCTTGCCGAAGGGCTGCTTGAGCTGGCCGAGCACGCGGATGAGGTCCAGCGGTGATTCCTTCTTCTTGCTGGCCCCCGACAGCTCGCGCTGATAGCTCAGGCTCTCGAAGACCTTCTCGTAGCCGATGTAGACCGGCACGAAGGCCACCTCGCGGCGTGTATCACGCAGGAAGGAGCGCAGGGTCATCGCCAGCATGCCCGGACGCGGGGGCAGCATGCGGCCGGTGCGTGAACGCCCCCCCTCGATGAAGTATTCCAGCGGGTGGCCACGGGTGATCAGCTGGTGCACGTACTCGTCGAAGACGGTGGCGTACAGGCGATTGCCGCGGAAGCTTCTGCGCAGGAAGAAGGCGCCGCCACGGCGCAGGATCGGGCCGATGATCGGCATGTCGAGATTCTTGCCCGCGGCGACGTGGGGCGTCATCAGGCCCTCGTGGAACAGCACGTAGGACAGCAGCAGGTAGTCGATATGGCTGCGATGACAGGGCACGTAGATCAGCTCGCAGTCGCCGGCGATCGCCTTGACCTGCGACATGCCACGCACCTCGACGCCGTCGTAGAGCTTGTGCCACAGCCGCTTGAGGGCATGCGCCAGAAAGCGCTGCACCGGATAGCCCATGTTGGAGGCGATCTCGCGACCATACTGCAGGGCGCGCTTCTCCAGGCGTGCCGGCGGCTGATTCTGCTCGCGTGCCAGCTCGCTGATCACGTCCTGCACGGCGGGCGCCTTCTGCAGGTTGCGAATCATGGTGTGGCGGTGGGAGAGGTCTGGCCCCAGCAGGCGGGTACGCACGCGCCGGAAGTGCACGCGCAGCAGGCGCGAGATGCGGCGGTGCGCCAGCGCCGAGTCCTGCGGGCCTTCCCTGAGCGCTTCGTTCAGCCTGAGCGGCTGGCCGAAATGCACATCCACCGAACGACCATGCGCCAGAATCGCGATGGCGCGGCGCAGCACGCCCGTCACGCGCCAGCTATCGGCGGAGATGAACTTCCAGAAGCCGAATTCCTTGCCCGGGGCACGCCCCCAGAACACGCTGACCGGCACCAGCTGCACCTCGACATCACTCGGGGCGTCTTCCAGTGCGGCGATCAACTTGGCCAAGCGGCGTGACAGCAGGCTCCTGTCGCTGCGCGAGCGCCGCAACAGACGGAGGCGGGAGTGGCTCAGGCGCAGGTCGCCTATGCTCAGAGGTAGGGTCGGAGAGGGCAGGCCGCGTGCCTCGCACAGCTGCTCGACCACCAGCTCGTCGGACAATGCCTGGTACGGGAAGACGTAGACCACCGGCAGCGTCGGGTCGAGGTTCAAGGCGCTGTGGTCCAACGCATTGATGTCGGGCTCCACCGCGCGCAGCTCCACCCACTTGTCCAGCAGACGGCGACTGACATTGCGCAACGGGCGCAAGACTAAGGTGACTGGCGACATGGTGAGGCTCTCGCAGGTGTGGACAAGGACGGACTACCGGAAACGACAATCTGTCGGCGTTCACGAATAAAGCATCGGGACGATGAATGAGGGTTGATTGCGACGTTTTCATGGTCTGGCTGGTAGCGCTCAGCGCGAGCATGATATTGAACATTATACGCATTCTGCCCGCAGACGCCGTGGCAGAGTATTTGGTGACTGAGCACGTAGTGACTGAGTACGTAGCAACAGAGTACTTGGTGACTGAGTGCGTAGTGACGAAGCGCACAGTGGCAGCATCTGGCGGTGCACCGTCATGGGCATCGTCATCTGTATCGTGCCGTGCAGGGAAATGACGGGAGGCAAGGCATGCTGGGAATGTGGCGATCAGGCAATCGATTCACCTTGCTGCCGGAAGGCGCGCGGTTTCTGCCCAGCATGCTGGAGGCGGTGGAATCCGCGCGCCATTCCATCCTGCTCGAGCTGTATCTGGCCGAGAGCGGCCACCTCAGTCGCGTCCTGATCGATGCGCTGTGTGGCGCGCGCCGCCGCGGCGTGACGGTGCTGGTGCTGCTGGACGGCTTCGGCTCGCTAGGCCTTGAGGAAGCTGACCGCCAGCGCATGATCGAGGCCGATATCCAGCTCAGGATCTACAACCCGCTCTCCTGGTGGCGGCTGGGGCGCAATCTGACCCGTGACCATCGCAAGCTTCTGGTGGTCGATGGGGAGGTGGGCTTTACCGGCGGCTTCGGTGCGGTGGATGTCTTCGCCGAGGCCTGGTCGGAAGTCGCGATACGCATCGAGGGGCCGTGCATCAGTGACTGGGTGCGCCTGTTCGCACGCGTGTGGGACTCCGCGGCCAGTCGTGGCCATGGCAGCCGACTGGCGGTGCGCAGCATCAATGTGCGGGCGTGCCGGGTCGAGGGCTATCTGAGCATGCGTGGGCGGGTGGTCTGGGGGCATGGTTTCCGCTATCAGGCCATCCGTCATTCCCTGCAGCATCAGGCCAGTAGCTCACGCAAGCGGCTGTGGATCTGCACGCCATACTTCGTGCCGACCTTCAGCATGCGGCGGCGTCTCAAGCGCGCGGCGCGCCGGGGTGTCGATGTCCGATTGCTGATCGCCGGCCAGCATCATGACCACCCGGGCGTGCGCTCGGCGGGGCAGCGCTTCTATGCCGGGCTGCTCAAGGCGGGCGTGCGTATCCATGAATTCCAGCCCCGCTTTCTGCATGCCAAGTTCTCGCTGGCGGATGACTGGGTGACGCTGGGATCGTGCAACTTCGATCATTGGAGCCTGCAGTGGAATCTGGAGGCCAATCAGGAGGTGCAGGACCATCGCTTCGCCGCCGACGTCGCCACGCTGTTCGAGCATCACTTCGCCCACAGTGTCGAGATCACCCAGGCCGCCTGGCAGCGTCGGCCGCTGATGCAGCGCTGTCGCGAGTGGGGCTATGGCACCCTGGATAGCCTGGTGACGCGGCTGCGCTGAGCGGCTCGCAGCTGTCAGACGCGGCTGAGTGGAACCAAAACGCCGGACGACCCATGAGGTCGCCCGGCGTTGTCATTTTCAAGGCTGCATGGCGTTAAGAGCGCCATGGCGAGCTCAGCGCTTCTTGCCGCCGCCCTTGCCGCCGTTCTTGTTGCCACCCTTGCCAGTGCCCTTGTTGCCGGCGTGCTTGCTGCGCGGAATACCGGCTGCGCCCGGTGCGGCGGAACCCTTGCGACGCGGCGACGGCTTGGGGCTTTCCGGCGGGACACGGTAGAGCAGGTAGAGATCCAGCAGCAGTTCCGGCAGCTGGTTGACGAAGCGCTGGGCACCGATCGGGTCGGCGATCAGCTCACCGATCTCCGGGTCTTCATCGTCGAATACGCCGGAGATGGCCATGAACGGCAGCAGCAGTTCGGCGGCCGCCTCTTCCTGGGTACCGAACCAGGCTTCCTCGTCCATGAACACGCCTTCCATGAAGCCGGCACACCAGTCGCCGATCGGCGTCTCGACCGGGTCGGCACCGCCCAGCTCCAGCTCGAACAGCAGTTCCGGCAGCACGCCGTGCTCGAGGGCATCGATGGCATTGGCGCGCATCTGCTCGAACAGGGAGACGACTTCCGCTTCCTGTTGCGGGCTTTCGTAGCTTGGCTGCCCCTGGAAGAGTTCCGGCAGCCACAGGCTGGAGGGCACTTCGCGCGGTGCGATGGCCAGTGCCAGCATGAAGCCATGCGCACTGATGATATCGAGAGCTTCCGGGCCGACGATGTCGGACTCGAGGAATTCGTCGAGGATGTCGAGGGATTCATCATCCAGCAGCGGCTGGGTCTGGACAGGCTCGGCCATGGGGGAGTCTCACGTGCGATAAGGGGAGAAGTCGAACAGTGCCGCCTGGCTACCTGGGTGAACCAAGGGGAACCGGGCAGGCGTGAATGGCGCTAGTGTATCATTTCACGCCTCGAGGAGTGGTACGCTCGCTCGTCATCGGCTCATCCATACCTTCGCTCTGCTGTCTGGTCATCGTGTCATGTCATCATCCACTCGTCGTGTCGTCAGCCGTCACCGTTTTGCGCCCGATCATGCTCTGGCCTGCCTGGGGGAGACCCCCGCGACGCCACTGCCGCTGGCCGATGCCGCCGCGCTCGAGGCGCTGACGGCGCCTGCCCTGCACGCGACGCTGGAGGCGCAGGTGCTGGCATGTCTGGCACGCGCGCGCGCCCTGTTCCCCGAGCTGCGCATGCCGTCGGTCTCCTGCCGCCTCAAGGGGCGCACGGCGGGCACGGCGGATTCGGCGCGCCAGCGGCTGCGCTTCAATTGGCAACTGCTCAGCGAGAACCGCCATCACTTCCTCAGCCAGACCGTCCCCCACGAGGTCGCGCACTGGGTGGTGATGGAGGTGGTCGAGCGCGCCGGCAAGACGCGTGTCAAACCGCATGGCCCCGAGTGGCAGCAGGTGATGACCAACCTCTACGGCATCCCGCCGGAGGTGACGCATCGCATGGATGTCTCGACTGCCAGTCCGACGCCCTGGGCGTATGGCTGTGGCTGCGATACCGCGCACTATTTCAGCTCGCGACGCCATGCCAATGCCCAGCGCGGTCACCGCTATCGCTGTCGGCGCTGTGGCCAGGAGTTGAGCGGGCCATTGAATGATCCGGCGCGCAATGCGTCGACTGCGCGTTGAGGCGCATTTCGCTCGCTGGCGCGTCATTGCAAAGTGCGAGTCGCGCCAGAAGGTGTCTTTTCAGGCGGTTTCTGTCCTCCGAACGTCGCTGTGACCTTGGTGTAATTTGTTGATAAACAGTTGAAATAATTAGTAAAAATTTATCTACCAAGGTCTAGTGTGTGGCCCCCCCATGCTTGGGTTTAAGCTGAAATGGACTTGCCTCGGCTCGCCTGCGCTTCACGCATGCCGCGTGGGACAGCGAGTCGCCAGCCAATCCGTCAGAGGTCACGCCACATGAGCGAACATGCCAAGGTTCATCCGGTCACTCCCGATGTCGCCGCCCACGCCTGGGCAGACCGCGAGCGCTATCAGGCCATGTATCAGCAGTCCGTCGAGGCGCCGGAGACATTCTGGGCCGAGCAGGCACAGTCACTGGACTGGTTCGATCCGCCCTCGGTGATCCGCAATACCAACTTCGGCCCCGGTGATGTCGATGTGCGCTGGTTCGAGGACGGCAAGCTCAACGTGGCGCACAACTGCCTCGATCGCCACCTCGCCGAGCGTGGCGATCAGGTCGCCATCATCTGGGAAGGGGACGACCCGAACGAGTCCCAGTCGATCACCTATCGCGAGCTGCATGCGCGTGTCAGCCAGTTTGCCAATGGCCTCAAGGAGTTGGGCGTCAAGCGGGGCGATGTGGTCACGCTGTACATGCCGATGATTCCGGAAGCCGCGATGGCGATGCTGGCCTGTACGCGCATCGGTGCCGTGCACTCGGTGGTGTTCGGTGGCTTCTCGCCGGACGCGCTGGCGGGGCGTATCGTCGATTCCAGCTCGCGCATCGTGATCACCGCCGATGAGTCACTGCGGGGTGGCAAGCGCGTGCCGCTCAAGGAAAACGTCGATGAGGCGCTGGAGCGTGATGGCACCGACTGTGTCGACCACGTGCTGGTGGTGCGGCGTACCGGCGGTGAGGTGAACTGGGGCAGCCGCGATGCCTGGTTCCATGAGCTGGTGGACCGTCAGTCCAGTGACTGCCCGGCCGAGGCGATGGGCGCGGAAGACCCGCTGTTCATCCTCTACACCTCCGGTTCCACCGGCACGCCCAAGGGCCTGAAGCACACCACGGGCGGTTATCTGCTCTATGCCGCGATGACCCATCGCTACGTGTTCGATTATCACGATGGCGATATCTACTGGTGCACGGCGGATGTCGGCTGGGTGACGGGCCACAGCTATATCGTCTACGGCCCGCTGGCCAATGGCGCGACCACGCTGATGTTCGAGGGCGTGCCCAGCTATCCGACCCACGGACGCATCGGCGAGATCGTCGACAAGCACCAGGTCAACATTCTCTATACCGCCCCGACCGCCGTGCGTGCGCTGATGGCACACGGTGACAGCGTGATGGACTCAAGCTCGCGCACGAGCCTGCGGCTGCTCGGGTCGGTGGGCGAGCCGATCAACCCCGAGGCCTGGGAGTGGTTCCACCGCGTGATCGGCAATGGCAATTGCCCGCTGGTGGACACCTGGTGGCAGACCGAGACCGGCGGCATCATGATCGCGCCGCTGCCGGGCGCGACCGATCTCAAGCCGGGCTCAGCCACGCTGCCGTTCTTCGGTGTGCAGCCGGCGCTGGTCGACAACGAGGGCAATATCCTCGAGGGCGCGACCGAAGGCAACCTGGTGATTCTCGACAGCTGGCCGGGGCAGGCACGTTCGATCTGGGGCAATCACGAACGCTACGTGCAGACCTACTTCTCCACCTATGCGGGCATGTACTTCACCGGTGACGGCTGTCGTCGCGATGAGGATGGCTACTACTGGATCACCGGGCGCGTCGATGATGTGCTCAACGTCTCTGGCCACCGCATGGGCACCGCCGAGATCGAGTCCTCGCTGGTCGCGCATGAAGCGGTCGCCGAGGCCGCCGTGGTCGGCTATCCCCATGACATCAAGGGTCAGGGCATCTACATCTACGTGACGCTCAACGACGGCATCGAAGCCAGTGATGAGCTCAAGAAGACGCTGACCCAGTGGGTGCGCAAGGACATCGGCCCGATCGCCTCGCCGGATGTCATCCAGTGGGCGCCGGGGCTGCCCAAGACGCGATCCGGCAAGATCATGCGCCGCATCCTCAGGAAGATCGCCGCCAACGAGACCGACGGCCTCGGCGATACCTCGACCCTGGCGGACCCGTCAGTGGTGGATGACCTGATCGAGCAGCGCGCCAACCGCTGAACGCGTCGAGTACTGGTCTTCGAGGCCTGACAAGACACGCAGCGACAGCGAAGCGCGGGAGCCTGGCTCCCGCGCTTTTTTGTGCGCCTGTCCGGGAGCATCTGTCTATTCGTATTCCTGGCCCGCGCTCTTGCGCTGTGCGAGACGTGAAAGGTTGGCCATCGAGGAGGCGCTGGCTTGATAATGACGCGCCAGCGGATGTGCCAGCGGATGTGCCCGCGGAGTCCGTTCGCGCCTCGCTGCACATTTCCCCAATCAATTCATGATCAAGGCCGCCCCCATGTCAGCAGGCAAGTCGGATGCATCCTGCCCCGCCTCTCAGCCAGCCAGTTCTCCCGCCAGTTCTCCCGCCGCCGCGTCGTCCACTGAGGGCGAGAATCGTCCTCGCGCCGTCATCCTGATGTGCCTGTCGGCGATCTCGTTCGCGCTGATGGGAGCGATGGTCAAGCTGAGCGGCGACCTGCCGTTGTTCGAGAAGGTCTTCGTGCGCAACCTGGTCAGTCTCGGCGTGGCGGTGGTGATGGTGCGCATGGCGGGCGCGCGCCTGCTGGGCCATTGGCATCACCAGCCGATGCTGATGGCGCGGTCACTGATCGGGCTCGGCGGCGTGATGAGCTTCTTCTACGCCATCGATCATCTGCTGCTGGCAGATGCGACTATTCTGAATAAGCTATCGCCGTTCTTCGTCAGCCTGTTCGCCGGTCTCTTCCTGGCCGAGCGCCTTGGTGGCTGGCGGCTGGTCGGCATGCTGGTCGCCTTTTCTGGCGCGGCGCTGGTCATCAAGCCGCAACTGGCATTTGCCGAGGGCGGAGTGGAGGCATTGTTGCCCGCCATGGTCGGGCTGGGTTCGGCAATGCTGGCGGGGGCGGCCTATACGCTCATCCGTGCGATGAGAGGGCGCGAGGCCTCGGCGACCATCGTGCTGCATTTCTCGCTGGTCTCCAGTGTGGTGACATTGGTGCCGATGTTGATGAATCCGGTGATGCCGAGCGGCCCTCAGGCGCTGGCCTTGCTGGGCATCGGCATCTTTGCGGCCGGCGGTCAGATTCTGATGACCACCGCCTATCGCCTCGCACCGGCGGGGGAAGTGTCGATCTATTCCTATCTCACCATCGTGTTTTCGGCACTGGCGGGCTGGGCCATCTGGGGGGAGGTGCCGGATATCGCCAGTCTGATCGGCTTCGTGCTGATTGCCGGTGTCGCATTGATCGGCTGGCATGCCAGTCGCGTTGCGGGTAGGGTTGTCTGACTCACCATCCCCAGGATGCTGTCAGAATCAGCGCACGGATTGTTCGCTCGCCGGGCATCAATCCGTGCGATACTCGTGTTCCCCGAGCGAAACATCAGTACATCTTCCGATGGTGGGCTGCTTTGTTAAACGCACGTTTTATGGGGTAACATGCCAGAAAATAACGGCGATTGTTGACCGGCCAGGAAGGTCGGTGATGATCACCATCGGGGTTTTGGAGGAGACTCAATGGCCTTTGCCCAGAAGTTCATCGTTGCAGACGATCACCCGCTCTTTCGTGCCGCACTGACCCAGGCGCTTAGACAAGTCGCCTCTCAGGCGGAGATCGTCGAGGCTGACAGCATGGAAGCGACCAACGAAGTCGTTGCCCGCCATCCCGATGCCGACCTGATCCTGTTGGACCTGCACATGCCGGGAGCCCACGGCTTCTCCGGTCTGATCCAGTTGCGTGGCCAGACACCGGACATCCCGGTGGCGGTCGTGTCCGGTAGCGAGGAACCCTACGTGGTGCGCCGCGCCATCGATTATGGGGCCTCCGGCTTCATTCCCAAGTCCGCCAGCCTCGACGTCATCGCCGAAGCCATCGGCGAGATCCTCGAAGGTGAGGTCTGGCTGCCGACGGATATCGCCGAGGCCATGGGCGAGTCTTCCGAGGATGAATCGCGCTTCGCCGAGGCGATCGCGTCACTGACGCCGCAGCAGTTCCGCGTGCTCAACATGCTGACGGAAGGTCTGCTCAACAAGCAGATCGCCTATGAGCTGAATGTGTCCGAGGCCACCATCAAGGCCCACGTGACTGCCATTCTGCGCAAGCTGGGCGTGCATTCGCGCACCCAGGCCGTCATCGCGGCCCAGCGTCTGGAAGTCGAGCCGCCGAAAGTCCGCTCCTGATCCTGCGTCAGCGCTTGAGCTGAGGCTCTCCTCGAGAGTCGCGCCTTCAAGCCACAAAAAGCCCGCCCTGTCGCTGACAGGGCGGGCTTTTTGCGTCATGGATAAATGAGTTAAGGACGAAAGAGCGACAGGCCAGCCCGCCTGATCAGGGGGCTGGGTCATCCGTCGCGGCGTCGGGGGCATCACTCGCGCCACTGGTGTGCTTCTCGGCGCGGTTGGCCTGCAGGGTGCGCGTCAGCAGCGCACGCAGCGCGGCGGGTCGCACCGGCTTGAGCAGCAGGTGATAACCCGCACGGCGCACTTCCTCGGCGACCTCATCGGTGCGGTCGGCGGTGATCACGATGCCCGGCACCGAGCCCGCCAGACGTTCATCCAGCGCATCCAGCGCCATCAGGCCAGTCACCTCGTTGTCGAGGTGGTAGTCGGCGAGGATGGCATCCGGATCACCATCCAGGTTGCGGATCACCGACTTGGCGCCGCCGATCGAGGTCGCCGTGAACACCTCGCACCCCCAGCCGGACAGCATCGCCTTCATGCCCTCGAGAATCAGGCTTTCGTTGTCGATGCACAGGACGCGAGTGCCGGTCAGCTTGTTGCCGGCGCGCTTGCGAGCCGGCACGGCATCCGGCAGCTCGGCCGCCGGCAGGTCCTTGCTGATCGGCACGCTGACGGCGAAGACGGTGCCGATGCCGACCCAGCTGCGCACCGTGATCGGGTGGTCGAGCACCCGGCTCATGCGTTCGGCGATCGACAGTCCCAGGCCGAGCCCCTTCTCGCTTTCCTTGTGGCGCTCGGTCTGATCGAGACGCCGGAATTCCTGGAAGATCTCGGTCAGCTTCGACTCGGGAATGCCGGGGCCGGTGTCCCAGACCTCGATGCGAATGCGATCGCCCAGACGGCGACAGCCCAGCAGCACATGGCCCTGACGGGTATAGCGCACCGCGTTGGAGAGGAAGTTCTGCACGATGCGTCTGAGCATCTGGCCATCGGAATCCACTGCCAGCTGCGTCATCACCACTTTCAGGTCCAGCCCGCGATCTTCCGCCATCACCTCGAACTCGGCCTTGAGCGGCTTGAGGATATCGGAGAGACGGAACACGCTGCGGCGTGGGGCCAGTGCCCCGGCATCCAGCTTGGAGATGTCGAGCAGGGTGCTGAGCAGTTCCTCGGCGGCCTGCAGCGAGTTGTCGATGTGATTGGTGGTGGTCTTCATCTCGCCTTCGACCTGCTGGGCGAGGGCAGAGGTGAACAGACGCGCCGCATTCAGTGGCTGCAGCAGGTCGTGGCTGGCCGCGGCCAGGAAGCGTGTCTTGGAGGCGTTGGCATCCTCGGCCAGCTGCTTGGCCTGACGCAGTGCCTGCTCGGCCTCGGCGCGCACGCGGTTCTCGGTGCGCAGGGCCTCGTTGACCTGTGACAGCTCCTGGGTACGCACGCGCACGCGCTCCTCCAGGTTCTCGTTGGTCTCCTTGAGGGCGATCTCCGCCAGGCGTCGCTCGGTGATGTCCTGATAGAGCGCGAAGAAGCCGAGGATGTTGCCCTTGGTGCTGAAGTGCGGCGTATAGGTGACCAGCATGTAGCGCACACCGCCTTCCGGGGCTTCCAGCGAGATCTCGAAGGAGACGCGCTCACCGGACAGCGCGCGCGTCATCCACGGTGCGCGTTGGCGATAGATGTCTTCCGGCATCGCTTCTTCGGCGGGCTCGCCGATCACGGCGGTACGATCGATGCCCATCACCGCTTCATAGGCACGGTTGGTGAAGAGGTAGCGACACTCCTTGTCGAAGTAGGCGATCAGCGCCGGCACGTTGTCGGTGTAGATGCGGATGTTGTTTTCCGAGCGGATCAACGCCTCTTCGGTGCGCTTCTGCTGGGTGATGTCCTGATAGGTGTAGACGAAGCCGCCACCGGGCATCGGATTGCCCTGGATCTCCATCACGCTGTCATCCTGGCGATAGCGCACGTAGCGGTGCGGCTCGCCGTTGCGGATGGCATCCAGCAGCTGGTCGACGTGCTCTTCGGGGTCGCCCGGGCCGTATTCGCCGTTGTGGGCGTTGTAGCGGAAGATGCGATCGATGGGGGCGCCGACCCGAATCAGGTTGTCAGGGAAGCGGAACATGTCCAGGTAGCGCTGGTTCCACACCACCAGGCGCATGTGCTGGTCGACCACGCTAATGCCCTGGTGGATGTTCTCGATGGTCGCCTGCAGCAGGGCGCGGTTGAATTCGAGCACCTGCGAGGCTTCATCGACGATGGAGATGACATCCGAGATGCCGATGCCGCGGCCCTGCAGCGCCGAGTTGACGACGATGCGTGCCGAGGAGGCACCGAGCACCGAGGCCAGGAAGCGTTCGGTGAACTGGATCAGGTCGATGGAGGCGCGTGCATGCAGCTCCAGCGGCTGGCCGCTGCGGCGTGCGTAGTCCTCGAAGGCGCGCTCGACCTGCTCGTGGCTGAGGAAGCGTTCGCACAGGACGCGCAGGTCGGAGACGGAGGTGGAGCCGGTCCAGGGGCGCGAGACGCTGGTCTGGCGGGTCTCGACACTGTCGACGAACAGCGAGGCCTGAATGCGCTCGACCACGCGCTGCGGCGTCATCTGCGAGACGAAGATGTAGCAGAACAGGTTCAGGCCGAGCGACAGCATCACGCCGTGGGTCAGCGGGTCATTGAAGCGGAAGCCGAACAGGCCATGCGGCGACAGCCAGTCGATGTCCAGCGGCCCTTGGTTGACGATCTCGGTCGGCATCAGGCCCGCCTGTGCCAGTGCCGGCACGAGCAGGGTCCAGGCCCAGACCGCGAAGCCGACATTCAAACCGACGATGACGCCGAGGCGGTTGCCGCGCTTCCAGTAGAGGCCACCCATCAGCGAGGGTGCGAACTGGGCGACGGCGGCAAACGACAGCAAGCCGATGGCCGAGAGGGTGCTGTATTCGGCGATCAGCAGATAGAAGCCGTAGGCCAGCGCCAGGATCATCACGATGGTCAGACGACGCGCCAGCAACACGATATGGCTGTAGTCGCGCGCCTCGGTATCGAACCAGCGCAGGCGGAACAGCAACGGAATCACGATCTCGTTGGAGATCATGATCGAGACCGCGACGGCGGCGACGATCACCATGCCGGTGGCGGCGGAGAAGCCGCCGATGAAGGTCAGCAGGGTCAGCCAGGTCTGGTCCGCCGCCATCGGCAGCGCCAGCACGAAGCTGTCCGGTGACACCGAACCGTCGGGGAACATGGTCAGGCCGGCGGCGGCGATCGGCAGCACGAAGAAGGAGATGGCGACCAGATAGATCGGGAACATCCAGCGCGCACGCCGGGCGTCATCGTGGTGGGTGTTCTCGACCACCGCGACGTGGAACTGACGCGGCAGGCAGAAGATCGCCAGCATCGCCAGCAGCGTCTGGGCCCAGAAGCCGGTGCCGAAGGTCTGGGTCTCCAGCTGCTGTTGCAGCTCCAGATAGGTATCAGCCTTGGTGAACAGATCGCCCAGGCCATTGAACATGCCCCAGGTGACATAGACGCCCAGGGTCAGGAAGGCGACCAGCTTGACCAGCGATTCGAAGGCGATCGCCTGCAACAGACCGACATGGTGCTCGGTGGCGTCGGTATGGCGGGTGCCGAACAGGATGGCGAACAGCGCCATGATCGCCGCGACATAGAAGGCGGTATCGCCCAGCCAGGCGGTTCGCGTGACATCGCTGGTGTCGGTGAGTACCTGATAGGCACTCGAGACGGCCTTCAGCTGCAGGGCGATGTAGGGCAGGGTGCCGACCAGGGCCACCAGCGAGGCGAACACCGCCAGCGACTGCGTCTTGCCGTAGCGCGAGGCGATGAAGTCGGCAATCGAGGTGATGTTCTGGCGTTTGGCGACCCGAATCATCTTGAGCAGAATCGGCCAGAACAGCAGACAGGCCAGAATCGGCCCGATGAAGATGCTCAGATAACTCCAGCCGCTGGTCGCGGCCTGCCCGACGCTACCGTAGAAGGTCCAGCTGGTGCAGTAGACCGCAAGCCCCAGACTGTAGACCGCTGGGCGCCGATTCGGCGACCCGTGTTTCTTGGCGTTGCGATCCCCCCGCCATGCAATCGTGAACAGCACCGCGATATATGCGAGTGCCACTGCGATCAGCCACCAACCCTGGAACATGTCGCTCTCCTCTCTGGAAGCGCCATTCTACGCAGCCCCGCCACGAGTCCCAAGCACTGTGCATGACAGACTCGGCGTCTTGAGAGTCGTGGGGAAGAGGCTCCGTCTTCCATTGCCACGCAGATGCCTCGCTGGCGGCCCTCAAGAAGTGGTAAATGGCGTCTGCACAACGGGCCTGTTTGCCGGCATTGGCCAATGTCATGCGCGCAATACGTCGAAGCTATCGCCGATCATTCTTCGCCCATTTGGCCAATAGACCAAGGGATTGCATCTTTAGGATATGAATCAACTTGTTGATTTCAAATGAATTGCATCGTTCTCAACTTTGCTCCATCAGGGATGGCTGACATTCTCGACTAAAGTCAGCCTGCAGCGTTGCAGGGCCTTGTCTACTGTCAGATTCGAGTCGCCAAGTTTCCTTTCATGCCTTGAAAGGCGCAGGAAATACCCATCAACCGCCGAGAAAGGATCATCCGCTGACAGGTGGTCATCGATCTCTGGATCGCCCATCACTCCACTTCGCCAATCACAATAACAATGCGAGAACACCATCATGAAGGAAGCGAATGCCAAGGCGTATTGGTCCGCCAATATCAAACTGATCATGGGCTATCTCGTGGTCTGGTTCGTGGTGTCCTATGGATGCGGGATATTGCTGGTGGACGTGCTGAACAACATCCAGTTCTTCGGTTTCAAGCTGGGCTTCTGGTTTGCGCAACAGGGAGCGATCTACTTCTTCCTCGCGCTGATCATTCTGTATGCCCGTTCGATGAACAAGCTCGATGAGCGCTTCGATGTTCACGAGCAATGAGTCAGTGACACGCCGGGCACAGGCCGCTCGTCGTGCCGCGCCATTGTGTGAATAAGAATAATATGATCGATATCGCCAAGGACACTGCCAATGGATGTTCAACTGCTGACCTATCTGTTCGTGGGCGCGTCATTTGCGCTCTATATCGGGATCGCGGTGTGGTCGCGAGCCGGTTCCACCAAGGAATTCTATGTCGCCGGGGGTGGCGTTCACCCCATCGCCAACGGGGCAGCGACCGCCGCTGACTGGATGTCGGCGGCCTCGTTCATCTCGATGGCGGGCATCATCGCCTATGTCGGTTATGACGCCTCCGTCTACCTGATGGGCTGGACCGGCGGCTACGTCCTGCTGGCCATGCTGCTGGCGCCGTACCTGCGCAAGTTCGGCAAGTTCACGGTGCCGGACTTCGTCGGTGACCGTTACTACTCCAGCGTCGCGCGCACCGTGGCGGTGGTCTGTGTCATCTTCATTTCCTTCACCTATGTTGCCGGTCAGATGCGCGGTACCGGCATCGTCTTCGCGCGCTTCCTCGAGGTGGACGTGAACGTCGGCGTGGTGATCGGCATGGCGATCGTCTTCTTCTATGCGGTACTCGGCGGCATGAAGGGCATCACCTATACCCAGGTGGCCCAGTACTGCGTGCTGATCTTCGCCTTCTTGGTGCCGGCGGTGTTCCTGTCGATCATGATGACGGGCCACGTGCTGCCGCAGACCGGTTTCGGCGGCACCCTGGTCGATGCCCAGGGCAATGACACCGGCGTCTATCTGCTGCACAAGCTCGATCAGGTGGTGACCGATCTCGGCTTCCGCGAGTACACCGAGGGTTCCAAGTCCACCATCGATGTCTTCTTCATCACCGCCGCGCTGATGTGCGGAACCGCGGGTCTGCCCCACGTCATCGTGCGCTTCTTCACGGTGCCGACGGTCAAGGATGCACGTATCTCCGCCGGTTGGGCGCTGTTCTTCATCGCACTGCTCTACACCACTGCGCCGGCCGTGGGTGCCTTCGCGCGGGTGAATCTGGTCGAGACCGTCAACGAGACGGCCTATGAGGAGCTGCCGGGCTGGTTCTACAACTGGGAGAACACCGGGCTGATCGGCTGGGTCGACAAGAATGGCGACGGCATCATCCAGATGCGTGGCGGTGATCCCTTCGCGGGCAAGCCGAGCTACGAAGGCAGCGCCGACAGTCAGGCGGCCCGCGGTGAGTACGGTCAGCGTCTGGTGAGCAACACGCCCACCGACAACGAGAGCGAGGTCTACATCGACCGCGACATCATCGTGCTGGCCAACCCGGAGATCGGCAACCTGCCGGCATGGGTCATCGCGCTGGTGGCGGCGGGTGGGGTGGCGGCAGCACTCTCGACGGCGGCCGGTCTGTTGCTGGTCATCTCGTCGGCCATCTCGCATGACCTGCTCAAGAAGACCTTCAAGCCAGACATCAGCGAGAAGCAGGAACTGATGGCGGCACGCATGGCGGCGGCCGTGGCCATCGTGATCGCCGGCTACTTCGGCATCAATCCGCCAGGCTTCGTGGCGCAGGTGGTGGCCTTTGCCTTCGGGCTTGCGGCATCGAGCTTCTTCCCGGTCATCCTGCTGGGGATATTCTCCAAGCGCATGAACAAGGAAGGTGCCATCGCGGGCATGCTGGTCGGCCTGGTGTTCACCTTCAGCTACATCGTCTACTTCAAGTTCATCTCGCCGGAACTCAACAGCGCCGAGAACTGGTTGCTGGGTGTGTCGCCGGAGGGGATCGGCTCGCTGGGCATGGTGCTCAACTTCGTCGTCGCGGTCATCGTCTGCAAGATGACCCCGCCGCCGCCCGAGCACATCCAGCATATCGTCGAGGACATTCGTGTTCCGCGCGGGGCCGGAACAGCAGTGGATCACTGATTCAGGCAGCAGGGCCTGTTCGCGCAGCACGCAGCATCGGTGCGAACAGGCCCCCGTTTCCCGAAGCCCCGTCTTGCACCTGCAGGCGGGGCCTCGTGGTTTGAGGGCTCGTGCATCGATCAGCGCTGCACGCGCAGAGGGGAGTCGCTGTCATGCAAGCGTCACTGGTGGATATCGCGTTCGAGGAGCCGCCGTTCAGTCTGCTGGATGAGCGTCTTCGGCAACGGCTGGCCGAAGGGGTGGACCTTCACTATTTCGAGGCACTGGCGCAGCCGCTGGTGCCGGGGGCCGTCGGTGAGGCGGTCTACATCATTCACAAGGGCGAGGTGGCGGAACTGGCCGCCGACTCGGCACTGCCGGATGCCGCCACGCTCGACAAGGCGCAGCGCGAGGGGCTGGATGCCTGGGTCAGTCTGCGCATCGGTCATTACACCGCGGGGGACCTGTTCGGGGCGCTGACGCTGCTCAATGGCCATTGCCGCACCCGCTTCGTCTGCGAGCAGGAGACGCTGTGCTACCAGCTGCCCGCACAGCTGTTCTTCTCGCTGTGCGACGAGTGTCCTGCCTTCGGTGAGTACTTCCAGCACAGCCTGAGCGACAAGGCGCGGCTGCTGGCGGCGCAGCGTGACACCCGTCAGGGCGCGAGTCGCGACCAGGCGGGCTTCATGCTGGCGCGGGTGATGGACTGCATGCGTCCGCCGCTCAAGCTGGCGGCCAGCGCCAGCATCGAGCAGGGCGTCAAGGCCATGCAGACGGCGGGGGCGGACAGCCTGATCATCACTGTCGAGGGGCGTCAGGGCGTGGTGACGCGCACGGACCTGCTCAATGCGCTGGTGATTCAGGGTTTGGCTGCCAATCATCCGCTCGCCTCGCTGGGCAGCTTTGCGCTGGTGGCGGTCACGGCGGAGGAATATCTGTTTCAGGCGCTGGTGCAGATGACTCGCCACCGGGTCGCGCGGGTCGTGGTCAAGGAGCGCCTGACGCCTGACGCGGCGGTCGTCGGGGTCATCGAGCTGACCGACGTGCTGGGGTTCTTCTCCAATCGCAGTCAGCTGGTGAGTCTCGAGATCGAGCGCGCCTCTGACATGGCGGCGCTTGAGCAGGCCAGCGCGCGTCTGCCGGAAATGGTCAGGGCGCTGGCGATGCAGGGAGTCCACATGCGCCATGCGATGGCGCTGTTGAGTGCGCTCAACGGGCGCCTGATCGAGCGCACCTTCGCCATGCTGGTGGCGGAGGAGCACCGGGCCTCGAGTTGCCTGATGCTGATGGGCAGCGAAGGGCGCGGCGAACAGATCCTCAAGACCGATCAGGACAATGGGCTGATCATCGCCGATGGCCACCAGTGGCCCGAAAACGAGGACACCCTGCAGCGCTTCAGTGACGCCCTGGCGGGTCTCGGCTATCCACCATGCCCGGGCAACATCATGGTCTCCAATCCGGAGTGGGTCGCCACCGAGTCGCGCTGGCGCGGCAAGATCGCACGCTGGTGCGCCGGGCGCGATGGCGAGGCGCTGATGAATCTGGCCATCGTCTTCGATGCGCGCGCCAGTGGCGGCAATGAAGCGCTGGTCGACAGCTTGCGCGGCCACCTGGTGCGTCACGCCACGCGCGATGAACTGCTGCTGTCGCACTTCGCGCGCCCGGCGCTGCATTTCTCGACTCCGCTGACGCTGTTCGGCTCCTTGCGCTCGCCGCGTCACGGCATCGATATCAAGAAGGGCGGCATCTTCCCCATCGTGCATGGCGTTCGCACCATGGCGCTGGAACGCGGAGTGATGGCCACCGGCACCTTCGCGCGGCTTGAGGCGCTGGTCAGTGATGGGCGTATCGAGGCCAGCGACAGCGCCGACCTTGCCGAGGCGTTGTCCCTGTTTGCCGAGTTGCGTCTGCGCCAGCAGCTGCGCCATCTGGAAGAGGATGAACATGGCGCTGCCGCCGGCGGGGCTAGCGACTCGCGAAGGGATGGCCAGGACAAGACCACGGCGGCGCATGAGGCGGGGAGTCGCAACCTGATCATCACCCAGTCGCTGTCCTCGTTGGAGCGTGATCTTTTGCGCGATGCCCTGAGTCGGGTCAAGGACTTCAAGCAGCGCCTGTCACATCGTTATCACCTGGAATACTGAACCGGCCTCAGGGCCGAGGGGAGGTGGCATGTTCGAACAACTGAGACGCGCCAGTGATCGTCGTCGTCATGCGCAGGGGGAGTTCGCCGAGCTCTTCCGTCCCTGGCATGCCGCCGAGCGGGGCGGGGAGCGTGTGGCGCTGGACTGCGAGACCACCAGTCTCGATGTCGGCCACGCCGAGCTGGTCTCGCTGGCGGCAGTGCGTTTCGATGCGCGCCATATCCATACCTCCAGCGCGCTGTCGCTCTATCTGCAATGCCCGCAAGGGCTGCAGGGCGACTCGATTCGCATCCACCGCCTGCGCGGTATCGATCTGCATGGCGGAGAAGCGCTGGGCGATGCGCTGCGACAGCTGCTGGAGTTCATCGGCAATCGTCCGCTGGTGGGCTGGTGCATCGACTTCGATGTCGCGGTGATCAACCGTCACCTGCGGCCACGCTTCGGTTTTGATCTGCCCAACCAGCGTCATGATCTGGCGCGCGATTACGTCCGGCGCTGCAAGCATGAGCAGCCGGACGCCGCCCCGGACCTGCGCTTCGAGGCGATGGCTGACGCCCTGGGCGTGCCGGTGATCGGTCGCCACACTGCGCTGGGGGACGCCGTGACCAGTGCGCTGATGGCGCAGCGCCTGATGCAGGCACCGCTGTCGCCCTCGCTGGCCAGCCAAGCCTGAGCGGGTCTTGTTCAAGGTGCTCTGGCAGGGGCTTATATCAGGGACCTGGGCAGGCGCTGGGCAGGCTCTGAGTAGGCGCTGGATGAGTGTCAGGCCCGGTATCAGACGTCTCATCAGCCGACATCATCCTCAAGGCTATTATTCCAAGGTCTGTTGCCGGAATGTCCAATGGCCCGGCTCACTGCCTTTGTCCACACTGGCTGCCATACGACACGCCCACTGCGGCGAGAAGTCGACTCTGATTACACGCCAGTGCACTACCGGCCAGCAGGACGGCCAAGCCATGCAGGATGCAAGACCGAGCAGCTTTGATAACCATAATGAAGCGGCGACAGCGAGCAAAGGCCACGCGTGATACGGACCTGCTGTCAGCCAGCCTCTGTCAGGCCTGAGGACGGCATCATTCTCTTCAGGATCGTCATCACTGCGCCAGGTGATGACTGTCGGGCCCCGGGCATCTGCTCGGGGCCCGGCTTCAGATAAGGCATCCGCCCACGATTGCCTTCCTTATGACTCAGGGGTACTTGCCCACGAGGTGCGACATGCTGATCGCGACCAATACGCTGTTGATTCTTGGCCTGGCCATCGTGCTGTTTGCCTACGGCCTCTATATTCGCCGGACACAGGACATGCGCGGTGTGCTGATGTTCTGGTCACGCAAGCTTGCGCTCACTGCGCTTGAATTCAGACTGCAACGTTTCGGTATCCTCGTGATGCTGGGCGGGGTGGTGATCCGCTATCTGGAAGTGCTGCGCCTGTTCTAGCCTGCGCCTTTTCTAGCTTGCGCGGACTTCCTGCAAGCGCCGCTGTCCCCCACGGCGCATGCCACACGCCAACGCCCGCTGACTGCGGGCGTTGGCGTATCTTGCGTCGGCGTCACGCTACCTGGCCCGACAGGGGCAGGCACCCCCGCCTGAAGCACGCTGCCTCTGTGACCGTCTACTGGCCAATGCTAGACTGTGCACCCTTCCAAACTGCCAGCCTGATGCCCCATGTTCACACCCGATAGCGAGCTTTCGTCCAGCCCCACTGATGCGGCCACTGCCAAGCGCGAACTGAACAAGTTGCAGAAGCGCCTGCGGCGCAATGTCGGTACCGCCATCACCGATTACGGCATGATCCGTGATGGTGACAAGGTGATGGTGTGCCTGTCCGGGGGCAAGGATTCCTACACCATGCTGGATATCCTGATGAACCTGCAGCGCAATGCGCCGGTGCAGTTCACGCTGGTGGCAGTGAATCTCGACCAGAAGCAGCCCGGTTTCCCGGAACATGTGCTGCCGGCATGGCTCGAGTCGGTGGGCGTCGAGTACCACATCCTCGAGCGCGACACCTATTCCATCGTCAAGGAGAAGGTGCCGGAGGGCAAGACGACCTGCGGGCTGTGCTCGCGCCTGCGTCGCGGCTCGCTGTATGGCTTCGCCGCCGAGATCGGCGCGACCAAGATCGCCCTCGGTCACCACCGCGACGACATCCTCGAGACGCTGTTCCTGAACATGTTCTTCGGTGGCAAGCTCAAGACGATGCCGCCCAAGCTGCTCTCCGATGACCAGCGCCATATCGTGATTCGCCCGCTGGCCTACTGCCGTGAGTCCGATATCGAGGCCTATTCCAACGCGCGCGAGTTTCCGATCATTCCCTGCAACCTGTGCGGCTCGCAGGAGAATCTGCAGCGTCAGGTGGTCAAGGAGATGCTGCAGGACTGGGAGAAGAAGCATCCAGGGCGTCTGGAAACCATGTTTCATGCCGTCACCTCGGTGGCGCCGTCACATCTGGCAGACCGTGATCTGTTCGATTTCGCCGGCCTGGATGAGCAGCGTGACCGCTTCCAGGCCTCGCGCATCGATGCGCTGGACATGAGTTCCGAGCAGGCCGGCATGGCCGATGACCTGTTTGAGGCCGAGCGCCGCGTCAAGCCGCTGGCTGACTCGGCGGCCTCGCTGGGGCATGAGCTGTAAGCCACGCGCGCCAGGCTATCGTCAGACATCATGAACGCCACCTCGCTTGCGGGGTGGCGTTCTGCGTTTCAGGTGGTCCGCTGCCATCCCGGCCCTGGTGGATGGCGCACCTAGCGTGAGTCAGGGTTGAAGGCCCGCGACCATTGTCGTCTCGCTTGCTGGCGCGACAGTCCGCATGCTTTGGTCATGTCAGGTGACTGAAGGGCAGGGAGGCGGCGATGGGCAATGATGTGGACAGTGACGAGCGCGGCAATGGCCAGCAGGGCCAGCGACTGGCGGCGACCGTGTTGCATGGCTTCGATGAATATCGATCACGCTTCAAGCAGATCTCCAGTGATGCGCGGCGCCGCTTCATCGAGGCCGACTGGCGGGAAGCCCAGCAGGCCTCCGCCGCGCGTATCAACCTCTACGACGAGAAGGTCGCCGCTACCATGGAGCGGCTGGAGCGTGCCTTCGAGCCCGACCGCCTGTGCGAGTGCACCCTGTGGGGCGAGGCCAAGCGGCAGTACATGGCGCTGATCGATCAACGCCTCGACTACAAGCTGGCCGAGACCTTCTACAACTCCATCTTCTGCAGCGTGTTTTCCCATCGTCACATCCGCGATGACTGGATGTTCGTCTCGCCATCCCGCCAGAGGCCGGCACGCCATTCCGGCTTGAGCATCAGCCATCGTGTGCCGGTCGAGGGTGACTGGGCCGGGGCACTCGAATCCGTGCTCAACGAGGCGCCGTTGGGGATCGCCTTCGAGCATCAGGGGCGCGATGTGACGCTGGGCGCCGAGATGTTGCTCGCGACGCTGCCTGAGGCGGTGCGCGATGCGCCGGACGCCGCCTTCGAGATGCTGCGCAGCGTCTTCTATCGCAACAAGGGGGCCTATCTGGTCGGGCGCATCGAGGGCGGCGGCCAGACCCTGCCGCTGGTGTTGCCGGTGCTGCATACCGAGCGCGATGGCGTCTATCTGGATACCGTGATCATCGAGCCGGAAGAGGTCTCGATCATCTTCTCCTTCACGCGGGCCTATTTCCAGGTCGAGATCGAAGTGCCCAGCGAGGTGGTCGGGTTCCTGCAGACCCTGATGCCCGAGAAGCCCATCGGCGAGCTGTACGCCGCCATCGGCTTCTATAAGCATGGCAAGACCGAGCTGTTCCGCGGCCTCAACCAGCATGTGGCGAGTCGCTCCGATCAGTTCATCATCGCGCCCGGCGTGCGCGGCATGGTGATGGCGGTCTTCGTGCTGCCCAGTTACCGGCTGGTGTTCAAGCTGATCAAGGACCGCTTCGCCCCCGGCAAGGACATGAGTCGTGACCAGGTGCGCGAGAAGTACCGGCTGGTCAAACGTCATGATCGGGTCGGGCGACTGGCCGATACGCAGGAATTCTCGAACTTCACCGTCGGCAAGGACCACTTCGACCCGGCCTGCCTCGACGAGCTGCTGGAGGTATGCAGCTCGTCGATCAGCCTGCGCGGCAACAAGGTGCTGATCCGTCACTGCTATACCGAGCGCATGATGACGCCGCTCAACCTGTATCTCGAGGAGTGTGACGCCGAGGAAACCCGCGCGGTGCTCAATGATTATGGTAATGCGATCAAGCAGTTGGCTGCCGCTGACATCTTCCCCGGCGACATGTTGCTCAAGAACTTCGGCGTCACGCGCCACGGGCGGGTGGTCTTCTATGACTACGACGAGATCAGCTACCTGACCGAGTGCAACTTCCGTGAGATTCCCGAGGCACGTTACCCTGAGCAGGAACTGGCCAGCGAGCCCTGGTATTCGGTGGGGCCCAACGACATCTTCCCCGAGGAGTTCGGCCCCTTCCTGTTTGCCGACCTCCAGCTACGCAAGCTGTTCTATGAGCTGCATCCCGAGATCTTCCAGGCCAGCTGGTGGCGTGGCCTGCAGGACGCCATCGCGCAAGGGCGCGTGATCGATGTCTATCCCTATCGCAACAAGCGGCGCTTCGGTGTCGATCGCAGTCAGGACTTCATCGATGACTGAGTGTGATCGCCATGCCCGCTGTTCGATCCTGTCCAACGCCAGAGAGAGTGCTAGATGAGTGAAGGCTTCAAGGACCCCGGTGCACGTCACGGACGCCATCTGGTCGTGTTGAGTGGCGCCGGCATCAGTGCCGAGAGCGGCCTGCGCACCTTCCGCGCCGAGGATGGCCTGTGGGAAGAGCATCGTCTGGAAGACATCGCGACGCCGCAGGCCTTCCGACGTGACCCCCAGCAGGTGCTGCGCTTCTACGATGACCGCCGCACCCAGGTACGCCGTGCCAGGCCCAACGCGGCCCACAAGGCGTTGGCTGAGCTGGAGCAGCACGGCTTTCGCGTCTCGGTCATCACCCAGAACATCGACGACCTCCACGAGCGAGCAGGCTCGCGCGAGGTCGTGCATCTGCATGGCGAGATTCTCAAGGCGCGCTCCAGCGTCGACCACGGCCTGCGCTACCCCTTGCCGCGTGGCGGCATTCGCCTCGGGGACCTGTGTGACAAGGGCAGTCAGCTGCGCCCGGACGTGGTGTGGTTCGGTGAGGCGGTGCCGCTCTATGCGGTCGCCGAGGAGATCGCCGCCGAGGCGGACCTGTTGTTGATCGTCGGCACCTCGCTCAAGGTCATGCCAGCGTCCAACCTCTATGCAGCAGCACCGCTGGACGCTCCCATCGTGCTGGTCGACCCGAATGCCG
This sequence comes from Cobetia sp. UCD-24C, assembly GCF_001306765.1. NCBI lineage: Bacteria > Pseudomonadati > Pseudomonadota > Gammaproteobacteria > Oceanospirillales > Halomonadaceae > Cobetia > Cobetia sp. UCD-24C. The sequence continues at coordinate 73,548 of NZ_LJTD01000010.1, forward strand.
ATGAACTGGCCGAGCCCGGCGTGCTGCCGCTGGCCGAAAGTGCCGGTCAGGCGGTACCGCGCCTTGTGCGCCATTGGTTGTATCAGGGCCACCTGGGGCTGCCTGATACGTTATGATGCGCGCCTTCAGGCCTGCCATGGGAGACGGGCCAGCAATTTCCGGGAAATCGATGCCCCGGGCGACCGAAAAGTGAAAAGCATGTTCGAGACGCTGAATCGTTTCTTCCCCTTGTGGGCGCTGGTCTTTGCCGGCATCGCCGTGGTGGCTCCGACGCCGTTCGTGGCGCTCAAGGACACCATTCAGCCTCTGCTGGCGCTGATCATGTTCGCCATGGGCCTGACCCTGTCGCGTGACGACTTCATACGCGTGGCACGTCGCCCCGGCCCGATCGCGCTTGGGTTGCTGCTGCAATATAGCGTGATGCCGCTGGCCGCCTTCCTGATCGCGCGCCTCTTGGGGCTGGACCCGGCGCTGACGGTGGGCATGGTGCTGGTCGGCGCCACGGCAGGGGGAACCTCCTCCAACGTGATGACCTGGCTGGCCGGCGGGCATGTGGCGCTATCGGTCTCGATGACCATGGCCTCGACGCTGCTCTCCATCGTGATGACGCCGCTGCTGACCTGGTGGCTGCTGGGCACCGATATCAACGTGCCGGTCAGCGGCATGCTGCTGAGCATCGCCAAGCTGGTGGTCGCCCCCATCGTCCTCGGCGTGGTCGTGCACCACTTCGCGCGTGATCTGATCCGCGAGTGGGAGTCGGCATTGGCGAGTCTGGCCATGCTGGCCATCGTGCTGATCATCGCCATCGTGGTCTCGCTCAACGTCGGGCGACTCGCCACGCTGGGCCCGCTGGTCGCGCTGGCAGTCGTGGCACACAATGCCATCGGCCTGAGCGCGGGTTATGGCCTGTCGCGTCTGTTCGGGCTGGATGAACGCACTTCGCGCACCATCGCCATCGAGGTCGGCATGCAGAATTCCGGCCTGGCGGCGTCACTGGCCAGTCAGTTCTTCTCCGCCACGGCGGCGCTGCCGGGGGCGATCTTCTCCATCTGGCACAACGTCTCGGGGTCGCTGCTGGCAGGCTACTGGAAGCGTCGTCCGCCCAAGTTCGTGACCGGCAGCAAGCACCGCTACGAGGTCTGATCCCGCGAATCGGCAACCTGAGTCGGGGCAGAAGAATGGGAGAAAGGGACGCGCATGCTAGAATGCGCGTCCCTTTTTCCTTGGTTCTGACTGCTCATCATGTGTGATTCCCGCCCCCCGCCGGCTGATGGCGACGATATCGCCGCCTGTGCGCCTCAATCTGCTTCCGCTGTCGCCTCCAGCGTCGATGGCGACGCTGTGGCAATCGATACCGTCGCGCCAGGCGCAGGCAGTGGTATCACCACGCTGCCCAGTGGCGAGCCGGAGGCATGGCACGGACGGCATCCGCGCCGCGAGTTCAAGGCGCGCGGCAGTCAGGTGATTCGCTGTGAGGCGTGCCGCCTGCCCAGGCTCAATTGCCTGTGTCCCTATCAGGTCACTGCCGAGTCGCGGATCAAGTTCTGGCTGATCACCCATCCGCTGGAACATTACAAGCCGACCAATACCGGGCGCCTGATCTCGGATGTGCTAGCGGGCACCGAGGTCTTCAGCTGGTATCGCGTCGAGCCGGACCCACGCCTGCTGGCACTGCTGGAAGATGAGCGCTATCAGCCCTTCATCATCTTCCCGGATGACCAGCCCGACTACGCCGATCGCGTGGTCGACGTGAATGCCATCGCCGGCGTCGGCGCCGATGTGGCGACGCATACCGCCAGTGGCGAGGCACGCATTCCGGTGTTCATCCTGCTCGATGGCACCTGGCGTCAGGCGCGGCGCATCTTCCGCAAGAGCCCTTATCTGGACGGCCTGCCGGTATTGCCGCTGCACACTCAGCGCCTGACCCGCTATCACCTGCGCAAGCCTGCCTCCGAGGCGCACCTGTGCACGGCGGAAGTGGCGGCGGAGCTGCTGCGTCAGGCGGGGGAGGAGAACGCGGCCAGCGTGCTGGATGACTACTTCGACGCCTTCAACGACTGCTATCGTGCCAGCCGCATCCACTATGTGCTGGAGCCGACCGCGCCGATGCGCCGCCTGCTGGCGCGCCGTGACGCCACTACCGGCGAGTCATAGTCGAAGCGCCACAATAAAAACGCCCCCGTCGGAGTCCTCCGGCGGGGGCGTTTGCGTTCAAGGTGATGCTCTGGGCACGCTGGGGGGCTATCAGCGCGGCTGTCAGCGCCGCCAGAAGGCCGGCGTGAACAGCACCAGGATGGTGAAGATCTCCAGGCGCCCCAGCAGCATGGCGAGGATCAGGATGCCCTTGGCGGCCCCCGGGATATCGCCGTAGTGGGTCGCGACCTCACCCAGCCCCGGCCCCAGATTGTTGAGCGCCGAGCCGACCGCTGACCACGCCGTCACCTGGTCAAGCCCGGTGGCCAGCATGCCCAGCATCATCAGCACGAACAGCATCAGGTAGACGGAGAAGAACCCCCACACCGCCTCAGCCACGCCCTCGGAGATGCGCATCTTGCCGACCTTGACCGACAGGATGGCATTGGGGTGGATCAGACGATGGATCTCGCGCACGCCCTGCTTGAGGATCAGCAGGATGCGGATGACCTTCATGCCGCCACCGGCGGACCCGGAGCAGGCGCCGATGAAGGCGGCGATGAACAGCATCATCGGCAAGACGCCCGGCCAGCCGGTGAAATCGGCGACGCCGAAGCCGGTGGTGGTGGCCACCGAGACGGCTTCGAACAGGCCGTGGCGCAGTGCCTTGCTGTCATCGTAGCTGCCGGTCAGCAGCAGGCCGGCGATGGTGACGCAGGTCAGGATCAGCAGCAGGATCAGGAAGAAGCGTGTCTCCGGGTCGCGCAGATAATGACTGATGCGCCCCTCGCGCCAGGCGGCGAAGTGCAGGCCGAAGCTGATCGAGGACACCACCATGAAGAACACGCAGATCATCTCGATGCTGGCGGAATCGAAGTAGCCGATGCTGGCATCGTGGGTCGAGAAGCCACCGACCGCGACGGTCGAGAAGCTGTGGCCCAGGGCATCGAACCAGCTCATGCCAGCCGCCCAGTAACTGGCGAAGCACACCAGCGTCAGTGCGGCGTAGATGTACCACAGCGCCTTGGCCGTCTCGGTGATGCGCGGCGTCAGCTTGGAGTCCTTCAGCGGGCCGGGAATCTCGGTGCGGTAGAGCTGCATGCCGCCGATGCCGAGTGTCGGCAGGATCGCCACCGCCAGTACCACGATCCCCATGCCGCCCAGCCATTGCAGCTGCTGGCGATAGTAGAGGATGGAGTGGGGCAGCAGATCGAGCCCCGTCATCACCGTGGCGCCGGTGGTGGTGAGCCCCGAGAACGACTCGAACATGGCATCGATGATGGTCAGGTTCGGGTCTTCGGCGAGCAGGAAGGGCAGCGAGCCGAAGGCCCCCAGCACGGTCCAGAACAGCACGGTGATCAGGAAGCCATCGCGGTTGCGCAGCTCCTTGCGGGCGTGCCGATTGGGGTAGAAGAGCGCGAAACCGGTCAGCAGGGTGATGCCCATCGCCACGGCGAAGGCGCTCAGGGTGTCGTCCTCGAAGACCCTCGAGATCAGCATCGGCGGCACCAGCGTCAGGCTGAACAGCATCAGCAGGATACCGAGGATGCGAGAGATCACGCGTAGGCTCATGCGGCGCCTCCCTGAGAGAGGCGCTGCGTGGCGAGGCCGCCGAGTGACGTTCGGGGCGGGCGCGGGGCGGAAGTCATGGAGGCCGGCATCAGAAGAAGGTCAACCCGACCTGGAACAGACGCTCCACCTCGCGGATGCGACGCTTGTCGACCACGAACAGGATGACGTGGTCGTTGGACTCCACCACCAGGTCATGATGCGCCACCAGCACTTCCTTGCCGCGTACCACGGCACCGATGGTAGTGCCCTCCGGCAGGTTGATATCCTCGATGCGTCGGCCTACCACCTTGGAGGAGCGCTCATCGCCGTGGGCGATGGCCTCGATGGCCTCCGCCGCACCACGGCGCAGCGAGTGGACATTGACGATGTCACCCTTGCGCACGTGGGTCAGCAGGCCGCCGATGGTCGCCTGCTGGGGCGAGATGGCGATGTCGATCTCGCCGCCCTGCACCAGGTCCACGTAGGCCGCGTTGTTGATCAGCGTCAGCACCTTCTTGGCACCGAGTCGCTTGGCCAGCATCGACGACATGATGTTGACCTCGTCGTCGTTGGTCAGCGCGCAGAAGATGTCGCAATCCTCGATGTTCTCCTCCAGCAGCAGACGCTTGGAGGTGGCGCTGCCGTGCAGGACCACGGTGCGATCGAGGCGCTCGGAGAGATCGGTGCAACGCGCCAGCGAGTGCTCGATGATCTTGACCTGATGACTGTGCTCCAGCGTCTCGGCCAGACGCTCACCGATATGGCCGCCACCGGCGATCACCACCCGGCGGAAGTTGCGATCGACGCGTCGCAGCTCGCCCATCACGGTGCGGATGTCCTTGCGTGCCGCGATGAAGAACACCTCGTCATCGGCCTCGATCACGGTATCACCGCGCGGGATGATCGGACGGTTGCGACGATAGATGGCGGCGACGCGAGTATCCACGTTGGGCATGTGGCGACGCAGGAAACCGAGCTCCTGACCGACCAGCGGCCCGCCGTAATAGGCCTTGACCGCGACCAGCTGGGCGACGCCATTGGCGAAGTCGAGCACCTGCAAGGCGCCGGGGTATTCGATCAGGCGGCGGATGTGGTCCGTCACCACCTGCTCGGGGCTGATCAGCACGTCGACCGGGATGGCGTCATGCGAGAACAGGCCCTTGCGGGTCAGATAGGCGGTCGAGCGCACGCGCGCGATCTTGGTCGGCGTGTGAAACAGGCTATGGGCGATCTGACAGGCGATCATGTTGACCTCGTCAGAGTTGGTCACCGCGATCAGCATGTCGGCATCCTCGCCACCCGCCTGCCGCAGGATCTGCGGATAGCTCGCCGGCCCCGTGACCGTGCGGATGTCGAGTCGGTTGTGAAGCTCGCGCAGCCGTTCGCTGTCGGTATCCACCACCGTGATGTCATTTTCTTCATGGGCCAGGTGTTCGGCGAGCGTACCGCCGACCTGACCTGCGCCCAGAATGATGATTTTCATGTCCGGCTCGTCCGCTGTTGCTCAGTCGGCACAGGATAAACCAGTGCCAGGACGGAAGACAGCCGCGCCCCGAGAGTCGGGGCGCGGCTGTCCGGGAATGTCAGGCGTGGCGTCTCATGTCATCACGGACGTCGCGCCGACACGGCTCACCTGGCTGTGGTCAGGCGCTGGCCTTGGTGATGTGGGCCAGGTAGAAGCCGTCGTGGCCATTGACCTGTGGCAGCATCTGGCGGCCAGCACCGGAAACACGGCCCCAGTCGGCCTTGATGGTCTCGGCCTTTGCGTCCGGCGTCGCGGCCAGGAAGCGGTCCATCACGCGGGCGTTTTCCTGGGTGATGATGGAGCAGGTGCCGTAGACCAGGGTGCCGCCGGGCTTGAGCATGCCCCACAGATTGGCCAGCAGCTTGCCCTGCAGGCGTGCCAGATCGCCGATGTCGTTCGGGCGACGCAGCAGCTTGATGTCCGGGTGACGGCGGATGACGCCACTGCCGGAACAGGGCGCGTCGAGCAGGATGACGTCGAAGGCTTCGCCGTCCCACCAATCGCGTTCGCTGGCATCGGCACACACGACACCGGCACCCAGCTCGAGACGCTCCAGCGTCTCTTCCACGCGCTCGAGGCGCTCGCCGTCGATGTCGATGGCGGTGGCGTCCAGGCCCGGGAAGCGCTCCAGCATGTCCGCCAGCTTGCCGCCCGGCGCGGTGCAGGCATCCAGCAGGCGCACGCCTTCACCCTCGGCGTTGATGGCCGTCACGGCCGGTGCCAGCAGCTGACCGGCCAGCTGTGCCGCTTCATCCTGCACGCTGACCAGGCCTTCCTCGAAGCCCGGCAGGGCGCTGACATCGCAGGCGCTGGTCAGGGTGATGCCGTGCTCGGCGAACGGGCAGGCCACGCCTTCGATCTCGGCTTCCGCCAGCTGGGCGAGGTAGTCGTCGCGGCTGATGGCGGAGACATTTACGCGCAGCGTCATCGGCGCCTGGGCGTTGTTGGCCTCGGCGATGGCCTGCCAGTCGTCCGGCCAGTTGCGCTGGAAGGTATCCAGCAGCCACTGGGGGTGGGACAGGGCGACGGCGGGGTCCTTGTCGACCTCGGCTTCCAGCGCTTCCTGCTCACGCTGGAAACGACGCAGACAGGCGTTGAGCACGCCGGTGGCCCAGCCCTTGCCCAGGCCACGGGCGGCGCCAGCGGTCTCACCGACGGCGGCGTGCGGGGCGATGCGCATGTACAGCAGCTGATAGAGGCCGAGCAGCAGCAGGGCGTGGATGTCCTGATCCTGCGACTTGAAGGACGACTTCAGCAGCTTGCCCGCCAAGGCATCCAGACGCGGCAGCTGACGGCAGACGCCGAAGCACAGTGCCTTGTAGAGGCCCTGATCACGCCCGGCGACGCCAGACGGCAGGCTGTCCAGGTTCAGCGAGGTACGCGCGGCCAGCACCGGGGCCAGCGTCCGCGCGGCCGCGACACGCACCGCAGCGCCCGGCGAGGCCGGTGCATTGTCAGGCTTGCGACGGGCGCCGCCATGCTTGTGAGCGCCGCCCTTGCTGCGGGCTGGCGGCAGGGAGTTGCGCTTCTTGCCGTTGCCCTTGGAGGACGGGTTGTCTGACTGGCTCATGCGGAAGTCTCGGTCTGGGAATCGGTATCAGGGGCGTGATCTGCGCCGAGGACGAGGCCCTCGGGGAAGCGCGCAGCACGGGAATTGAGCAGGTCCTTGACGGACAGCGGCTTGGCGCCGGGCAGCTGGGCGCGAGTGATCTCGAGCACCTCATGGCCATCGCCGCAGGCGATGCGCAGGCAATCCTTGCCGGGCGCCAGCAGGGTGCCGGGCGTCACGCTGCTCGCAAGGCGTTGCTCGCCGGTGCGGGACATCCACAGGCGCAGCGGCTCGCCTTCAAGGCGGGTCCAGGCCACCGGCCACGGATTGAAGGCGCGGATGCGCGCGTCCAGCTCGGCGGCAGGGCGGGTGAAGTCGAGTTCGGCCTCGGCCTTGGAGAGTTTGGCGGCGTAGGTCACGCCGTCTTCCGGCTGGCGGGTCGCGGGCAGTTCGCCGGCGGCGATGGCGTCGAGAGCCGTGACGATGGCCTCGCCACCCTGGGCCGCCAGCGCATCGTGCAGCTCGCCACCGGTGGTGCTGGCGGTGATGGGGGTGCGGCGGATCAGCAGCATGTCACCGGTATCCAGGCCGGCATCCATCTGCATGATGGTGACGCCGGATTCGCTGTCACCGGCTTCGATGGCACGCTGGATCGGCGCGGCACCGCGCCAGCGCGGCAGCAGAGAGGCGTGGATGTTCAGACAGCCCAGACGCGGAATATCGAGCACCGCCTGCGGCAGGATCAGCCCGTAGGCCACCACCACCATGATGTCGGCCTCGAGGTCGCGCAGGATCTGACGATCGGCCTCGTCCTTGAAGTTGAGCGGCTGATGGACGGGGATATCGTGCTGGAGCGCCAGCTGCTTGACGGGGCCCGGGGTCAGCTTGCGACCACGTCCGGAGGGGCGATCAGGCTGGGTGTGGACACTGATGATCTCGTGGCGACTGCCCAGCAGGGCGGACAGACACTCGGCGGCGAAATCGGGGGTGCCGGCAAAGGCGATGCGCAGGGCTTTCGACATGTGCTATGACTCATGTAGGAGTACGGAGGCGGCCGTACTCAAGGTGCTGACGGTTGCGGCAGGACGGCCAGCGCGACAGACGCGGCTGATGGACCAGTAACCGCACGAAGGCCGAGGGGTTGCCCTCGGCCTTCGTGCGGTGCCGCCATGCGCTCAATATCGGCCGTGTGGCCGAGCGTGAGGGATCAGGCTTCTTGCAGCTTGTGACGCTTCTGCATCTTCTTCATCACCCGATCACGCTTGAGCGGGGAGAGGTAGTCGACGAACAGCTTGCCTTGCAGGTGGTCGTGCTCGTGCTGGATGCAATGTGCCAGCAGGCCATCGGCTTCCAGTTCGTAGGCATCGCCGTTGCGGTCCTGAGCCTTGAGTCGTACCTTCAGATAGCGCGGGACTTCGGCATAATATTCAGGAATCGACAGGCAGCCTTCCTGCATCGGTTGCTGTTCATCACCGATCGGGGTGTATTCCGGGTTGATCAGCACCAGCGGCTGGGACTGATCTTCGCTGACGTCGATGACGATGAGACGGCGATGCTCGTCGACCTGTGACGCGGCGAGGCCGATGCCGCGGGCGTCATACATGGTCTCGATCATGTCGTCGATCAGGGTCTGCAGCTCGGCGTCGATCGTGTCGATCGGGGCGGCAACGTTGCGCAGACGCTCATCAGGGAATTCAAGGATTTCGCGTTTGGCCATGGCTGGTGTAATTACCGTTGTGCTGTCAGAAAGGATTTGCCTGATATTGTAGTGTGCGCAAGCGAGGAACGGAACCGAATGCCGTCAATGCTGCTACTATCGCGGCAATAGTCAGGATTGATCTGACATGGCGATGGACAGGGGTCAGCAGCCACCAGGCGCGGGGCAGAGCGGGTCTGCGCGGTGCGGAGTTCAGAACAAGACCATCACCACCGAGCGATGGGTGGCAATAACGCAAGGGACGCAGGAATGGGCATGAAACGACTGGTCGGCAATGCCGTCTTTACGGCACTCCTCGGCATGGCGACGCTGGGGGCAAGCGCAGGGATGTCGCTGGCACAGGCAGCAACCGTGCGTGATGACGTACCTTCCACCTACGTGGTGGTGCGTGGCGATACGCTCTGGGACATCTCCGGGCGCTTTCTGCGTGAACCTTGGCTGTGGCCGGAAGTCTGGCGCGCCAATCCGCAGATCAAGAATCCGCATCTGATCTATCCGGGCGATCGCATCTCGCTCTACTACGAGAATGGCGAGCCACGTCTGCGCCTGGAGCGCGGCCAGGGCGGTGTGGTCAAGCTGTCTCCCCAGATCCGCAAGATTCCCAAGCGCGAGGCGGTGCCGCCGATTCCGCTGGAGAAGATTTCGGCCTTCTTGAAAGAGCATCGCGTGATTGACCCGGCGCTGCTCACCGATGCGCCCTATATCGTGGCCGGGGATGACACCCGCCTGATCAGCGGTGCCGGCGATACCATCTACGCCCGCGGCAACTGGTCCGCCAATGACACCTACAGCGTCTACCGCAAGGGCCAGCGCTATCTGGACCCGGACACCCAGGAGTTTCTGGGGCTGGAGATGATCAGCATCGGCGACATCAAGCTTGAGCGCCGAGAAGGCGATATCGGCGTGCTGCGCGTACTGTCGGCCAATCGCGAGATTCTCAATGGCGATCTGCTGCTGCCGGCGGACGGTGGTGCGATCACCACCAGCTTCCAGCCGCAGCCGCCCGAAGAAGATGTGGGCGGCGTCATCCTCGCGGCCCCCGATGGACTGCGCAACATCGGTCGCAATGACATCGTCGCGCTCAATCGCGGTAGCCGAGAAGGCATCCAGCCGGGGTACGTCTTCGGTATCGAGCGCCGCGGCGAGACGATCACCGACCCCGTCACCGGCGAGCCGATCACCCTGCCCGGTGAGGAAGGTGGCCTGGTGATGGTATTTCGTATCTACGACAAGGTCAGCTACGCGCTGGTGATGCAGGCCGGCCGCCCATTGAGCGTCGGTGACAAGCTGCTGGAGCCCCACGGCTGATCGAAAGCCTCTGTCATCCTCAAGCATCGGCGTGGTGAAACGACTCGTCGTGCTGAAGTTAACAACCAGGGTGAGTCAATAATCCGCTCGGGAGGTGTGGCGTGTCGATCGATGTCGAACAACGCGGCCCCTCGCGGGCGGATTTCGTCTTTCTGGCGCGCCTGCCGGGCTTTGGCACGCATACCGCGGCCAAGCTGCGTGAGCGGGCCGACTGGCCGCAGGGCTGGCTGGCGGTATTGCCACCACGCCTCGCGGCACCGCTGCGCCTGTGGTGCGAGCGCCCCGAATCCTCGCCGCTCCATGAGCAGGTGATGGCAGACCTTGCCTGGCATGCGCCGGCACAGGGCTATCATCTGCTCACCCCCGCGGACCCCGGGTGGCCAGCCATGCTCGACACCCTGCCGGACCCGCCGTTGGCGCTCTGGGCGCTGGGGCGGCAGTCGCTGCTTGAGTTGCCCATGCTGGCCATCGTCGGCGCACGCAAGGCGAGCCAGGCAGGCCTGCGGCATGCGCATGACTTCGCGGCTGAGCTGGTCTCACGTGGCTGGAGTGTCGCCAGTGGGCTGGCGCTGGGGGTCGATGCAGCGGCGCATCAGGGAGCCCTGGCGGCGTCAGCGCGTCTCGGTGCGCACGACTATGCGGCCAACCCCTCGACGCTGGCGGTGCTCGGCTGTGGGGTCGATGTGGTCTATCCCGCTCAGCATCATCATCTTCGCCAGCGGCTGCTGGAGGGTGGCGGTCTGCTGCTCTCGGAGCATCCGCCCGGCACCGGCGCGCATGCGCGCCACTTTCCCCGCCGCAATCGGCTGATCACCGGTCTGTCACTTGGCGTGCTGGTGGTCGAAGCCACGCTGCGCAGTGGCTCGCTGGTCAGTGCCCGGTTGGCGATGGAGCAGAATCGCGAGGTGTTCGCGCTGCCGGGACGCATCGATGACATCACCGCCAGCGGTTGTCTGGAGTTGATCCGTCAGGGGGCGACGCTGGTACGCGATGTCGATGACATGCTGGCGGAGCTCGAGTACCTGTTGCCGGCTCACTCGACCGAGCAGCCGTCAACGCAGTCCCGGGTGGCGTCATCCAGGCAGCCCGCTGTCGGCTCTGCGGCCTCTCGCTCAGTCACTTCGGCTCGGCAAGCGACAGCCACCGCCACCTTCGCGACACCCACGACATCACTGCCCTTGCCGTCCCTGGCGCCGCCAGCGTCACGCGCTGCCACGCCCCCTGTCAGTCAGGAGGCGGCGCCATTGTGCTTTCTGGGGGCCGTGCCGCTGGCGCTGGACAAGCTGGTCGAGCTGAGCGGCACCTCGGTCAGCGAGCTGAGCATGCAGTTGCTGGAACTGGAGCTCGAGGGGCGAGTCATGCAGGCACCGGGCGGCTGGAAACGGCTCTGACGTTCTGAGCAAAAGTCGCCGACCTGGCAGTGATGATCCGAGATTGCCGACCTGGCAGTGATGATCCGAGATTGCCGACCTGGCAGTGATGATCCGGGAGGCCGGCAACCTGAACTCATTTGCCGAGGCTGACCTTGCCGCTCTCGGGCTGCCAGGCATTGAGCGCCGCGTCACGCATGGCGCGTTTCTCGCGCTCACTGGCACTCCAGTTGCCATCGTAGAGCACGCCTTCCCACTCGCCGTAGGTCGGGTTGGGCAACAGCACGAAGCGACGGCCGAACTGATCCGCCTGGCGGGCGACCTCGGCATTGCGTGCGCGGGTGGTCGACTGCTGGAAGGCCTGATCGAAATCGCCGAGGTTATCGCCCATCAGCAGCGCGATGTCATGCTCCTGCGTGACCCGCGCGCGGCGTGCGGTCTTGTCGGAGCTGTCGGTGCGCGGCATCACGTGCTCGGCATTGGCCTGCGGGAAGCCCAGCGCGGCAAGATTGGCGATGGTGGCCTGCTTGCCGGCCGCCTTGCGGTTGGTGATGTAGTAGACATCGACGCCGCTGGCGTGTGCGTAGTTGAGGAACTCCACGGCGCCCGGTGAAGCAGTGGAGACGGCATCATCCACCCAGTCAGCCCAGCTCTGGCTGTCGTAGGTACGACCTTCACGCAGTGCCCAGCCGCCGTAGCTGGTGGTGTCGAGCACGGTGTCATCGACATCGACGACCACCGCCAGCGGCTTGTCCTGCGCGTGGCGACGCGCCAGTGCCAGATTCAGGCGGTCGTGGGCCACGTTGAAGGCTTGCAGTGACAGGGCATGAAACTCCGCGCTGCGCTGTATCCACAGGGTCGCCAGCATGGTCTGGTCGCTCAAGGGCGCCTGCGCCGCGGCATCCTGCAGCGGGGCAGGGCGTGGCGCCGGCGCGGTCGGCGTCTGGGTGCCAGAGCTGGCACAGCCTGCCAATGCCAGCAGTAGAGCGGCTGAGGTGGTCAGTGAGAAAGCGCGACGCATGGATCACATCCTTGTCTGAAGAAAAGGGGGAGGAAAAGTGGGGGTGAAACGCCATCAGGCCCGGCGCTGGAGACTGTCCAGCAAAGCGTTCAAATGACCTCGATAGTCTTTTGAAACAAGCCTTTGCGTCAGTTTCGCAATACCCTGAGGGCGATGGACCCGTTCATCATGCCGTGAACCGGGCGGTGCGCCTATGCCACCCCGACGCGACGCCGTGTTGCGTCGATGTGCAGCGTCGGTCTCGCGCCGGTGAGCGTGCTAGAATCGCCGCCATTGTGTTGCCGCAGCTAGGAGTTCGAGCAGATCATGAATGTCAGTGATGTTTCGCTGGATCAGCGTGCCCTCGACGGCGCCGCTGCCTGTCTTCGCAATGGGGGCATCGTTGCCTATCCCACCGAGGCCGTCTGGGGGCTGGGGTGTGATCCCGACGATGGTGAGGCCCTGGCTCGGCTGATCAAGCTCAAGTCCCGCGACGCCGCCAAGGGCTTGATCCTGATCGCCGGTGATATCGCCCAGCTGGAACCCTGGTTGGCGGGAATCACCGTCGAGCAGCGTGAGCAGCTGCTGGCCAGCTGGCCGGGACCCTATACCTGGCTGGTGCCTGACAATGGCCGTGCGCACCCCTTGCTGCGCGGTGAACACGTCAGCCTGGCCGTGCGCGTGACCGATCATCCGCTGGTCCAGGCATTGTGCGCCGCCTTCGGCGGCCCGCTGGTGTCGACCTCGGCCAACCGTGCAGGCGAATCGCCTGCCATGACCGCAGACGAGGTGCGTGACGCCTTCGGCGACGCGCTGGTCAATGACGTGATCCTCGAAGGGCCGCTCGGCGGCAATCCGCGTCCCAGCACCATTCGTGATCTCGCGACCGGCAAGGTGCTGCGCGCCTGAGCAGCAGGATCGCCCCTCGGGTTGATCCAGATCAGTGCCGCGTCATCCAGGCGCCCAAGAGGGGCATTTTCCGACCTGCCGAGCGCAGCGTGTCGCGGTAAGCTGGCAGTTCACCGCCAGCAGCGGCCAACGACGGGTGTCGCCCCGTCATCATTCATTCCCGTTCTACCGGAGGCATCGTGGCCCACGCCAATCTCGAAGACGTCAAGGTCTACCTGCTCGATCTGCAAGACCGCCTGTGCGAGGCGCTGCAAGCCTGCGATGGCCAGGCAAGTTTCCGTGAAGACAGCTGGGAGCGTGCCGAGGGTGGCGGTGGTCGCTCACGGGTCATCGAGAATGGCGGCGTGTTCGAGAAGGGTGGCGTCAACTTCTCGCATGTCTTCGGGCATGAATTGCCGGCTTCCGCGACGGCGGTACGTCCGGAGCTGGCCGGTCGCAGCTTCCACGCCGTCGGGGTCAGCTGGGTGCTGCATCCGCACAACCCGCACGTGCCGACCAGCCATGGCAATGTGCGCTTCTTCATCGCCGAGAAGGAGGGCGAAGCGCCGGTATGGTGGTTCGGGGGCGGCTACGATCTGACGCCGTTCTACCCGCATGAAGAAGACGCGCGTCACTGGCACCAGACGGCCTACGATGCCTGCATCGCCTTCGGCAGTGATGTCTATCCGCGTTACAAGACCTGGTGTGACGAGTACTTCTACCTCAAGCACCGCGACGAGACGCGGGGCGTGGGTGGCCTGTTCTTCGATGACCTCAACGAGTGGGGCTTCGAACGCTGCTTCGCCTTCCAGCAATCCGTCGGCGATAGCTTCCTCGAGGCCTATCTGCCCATCGTCGAGCGCCGCCGCGACACGGCCTATGGCGAGCGTGAACGCAACTTCCAGCTCTATCGTCGCGGGCGCTACGTGGAGTTCAATCTGGTCTGGGACCGCGGCACGCTGTTTGGCCTGCAGAGTGGCGGACGTACCGAGTCGATCCTGATGTCGATGCCGCCGGTGGTGCACTGGGAGTACGGCTACGAGCCCGAGGAAGGCAGTGCCGAAGCGGTGCTGTATCGTGACTTCCTGCATGCCCGCGACTGGCTGGGCGAAGAGGCCTGATCGCCGCATTGACCTGACGCTTTTCTGTGATTGTCCCGGAGTCCTGATGTCCCGTTACGCTGTATTCGGCAACCCGATTGCCCACTCGAAATCCCCGTTGATTCATCGCTCCTTCGCTGAGCAGCTCAAGGACTCGCTGAGCTACGAAGCGCGACTGGCGCCGGTCGATGACTTCGCGGCCGGTTGGGCCGAGTTCGTCGCCGAAGGTGGCCAGGGGGCGAATGTCACCATGCCCTTCAAGGAGCAGGCCTTCCGGCTGGTCGATGTGCTGAGCCCGCGTGCTCGTCGCGCCGGCGCCGTCAATACGCTGATGCTCGGCAAGACCGGTCAGCTGTATGGCGATACCACCGATGGTGTCGGCCTGACCCGTGATCTCGAACGTCTCGAGGCGCCGCTCAAGGGTGCGCGCATCCTGATTCTCGGCGCGGGTGGCGCCGTGCGTGGTGTGCTGGAACCTCTGCTGGCCAAGCAGCCGGCGGCATTGGTGATCGCCAATCGCACCGCCGCCAAGGCCAGCGCGCTGGCCGAGGACTTCGCCGACCTGGCGGGGCAAGGCTGCCTGCTGTCCGGCGGCAGCTATGCGGCCATCGAGGGTCAGTTCGATCTGGTCATCAATGGCACCAGTGCATCGCTGGGCGGTGAGCTGCCGCCGTTGCCGGATTCGCTGTTCTCTCCGCAGGCGCTCGCCTACGACATGATGTATGCCGCCGAGCCGACCGTCTTCATGCGCTGGGCCAGCGAGCGCGGCGCGCGGGTCGAGGATGGTCTCGGCATGCTGGTGGAGCAGGCGGCCGAGTCCTACTTCCTGTGGCGTCACAAGCGCCCGGAGACGGGGCCAGTGGCGGACATGTTGCGCAGGATGCTGGCGGAGGGGTGATTCGCGTACGCTTGCCGGGCATGCACGTCGATTCAGATGGCCGCCAGACGGGCAGCCAGATGACCAGCTAGCCGACCAGTCAGACGATCAGCCAGACGACAGACGATGAAAAGGAGCGGGGGACTCGACAGAGTCGCCCGCTCCTTTTTTGTTGGCCACGGTCCAGCGTGCTCACGCCTCGCTGTTGGCGCTCAGCTGCTCTTGACGGGGGCCGTGGCACAGGATTCGAGCCGATATCCGTACTGATAGACGCTTTTCAGTCTGAGCCCACGGCTGCCGTTCAGTCCCAGCTTGCGCCGTAGGCGGCTGACGTGGGTGTCGACCGTACGGGTCGAGATGTCCCCGTTGACCCCCCAGATCATCTCCAGCAGGTAGGCGCGTGAGTAAAGCTCTCCGACGTGGCGCAGCAGCAGGGAGGCCAGCTGATATTCGCGCTGGGTCAGGGCGACCGGCTCCTCGCCGCACCAGATGGTGTGTTCATCCGGCTCGATCCGATATTGATCGCTGATGGCCACCTTGGGCTGCAGGTAATTGGTATCGGAGGTGACGAAACGCCTGCCCAGTGCTTCCACACGCGCCGTGAGCTCGGCAGGGCGGATCGGCTTGGCCAGGAAATCATCGGCGCCATGCTGAAGTGCATGCACGACATCCTCCTCTCCCTGGCTTGCGGTGATGAACAGGATCAGCCCTCGCCAGCCGTGCTCGCTGCGCAGTGTGCGCGTCAGCTCCATGCCGCAGGCATCCGGCAGTTGCCAGTCGATGATCAGCAGGTCGAAGCTGCGCTCGCGCAGTGCGCGCAACAACTGGCTGGCGCGCTCGAAGCCTGCCAGCTCATGTCCCTGGGCCTCGAGACACAGGGTCAGGTAATCACGTTGATCATGATCATCTTCCAGAATGCCGATTTGCATGTCGCTGCCTCCCCGCGTGGGTATCGCAAGCAGTCTACGCGTCTCTTGCGTGAGACCGCGTCACAATGGTTCACGTTTGGCATGACGATGGCGACATATACTCGTGTTCATCCCCTCTCGCTGCTTCATGGCGCGGTGCCGCTGCTGGCCTGTGAATGGCGAGGATGAAACGAGACGGTGAATCTCCGGCCGTCATCCATGGTTGTCCATGACCCCTGGAGTCTTCCCATGCCGCTTCTCATTCTCCTGCGATGTCTCACCACGGCCTTACCCCGCATGCGCCACTGGCTTCTGTTGCTGACGCTGTCGTTTTGCCCCTTCGCCATGGCCCTGGAGGCACCGCAGGGGCCGGTGGTGCTGCGCGTCACCGGGGATGTCACCCATGCCAACGCCGGAGGCGAGGCGCATTTCGATCGCGCCATGCTCATGGCGCTGACGCAACGGGAGACCGTGACCACCACCCCCTGGCATGACGGCGAAGTGAGCTTCAGCGGTCCGCTCGGTTCGGCGCTGATGGAGGCGGTGGGCGTCGAGGATGGCACCATGCGTATCGTGGCGCTCAACGACTACGCCGCCACCGCGCCGGTGCAGGACTATTTCGATCATCCGGTGATACTGGCCATGGAAGTCGATGGCAAGCGACTGCGTGTACGCGACAATGGCCCCATCTTCATCATCTACCCCTTCAGTGAGCAGCCGGATCTCCTCAACGAGGAAATCATGACCCGCTCTGTCTGGCAGGTGAAGCGAATCGACATCGAACGCTGAACCCGCCTCTCCTGCTCCGTTTCATGAGCGCTGCCAGGATGCTCGTGCATGAATCCACTCCGTTCTCTGCATTTCAGAACCGCCATCGCCATTGCCGCGACGTTGTTCTTCGTCTCGGCATTGGTGACTGGCGTTCTGGTCTATCAGCGTCAGCAGGCACTCGAGCACAAGCTGCGTGAGAATCTGATCTGGGCGGTCTATCAGTTCGACAGGGAAGTGCGCGAGCTGCGCATGGTGGTGGCCGAGGAGCAGAAGACCCCGACGCCGCCCGCCTTGATGGATGACAGCGAGCTGCTGTTGCGGCTCGACATCCTCTATAGCCGGGTGCAGCTGCTGCAGAGCGGCCAACTGGGCAGCATGCTGGCGGGGATGCCCGACCTGCATGCCCAGCTGATGGCCATGCTGCCCAGAATCGAGGTGCTGGACAGCGCCATCATGGACCTGGCGAGTCGTCAGGAGCGTGATGCGTCCCTCTATGTGCAGATACTCAGCCGGCTTGCCTCGCTTCAGGAGCAGACCGGCGAGCTGCTGCTCAACATCAATGCCGAGGCCGCTATCCAGCGCACCAAGGAGCGCTCGGAGCTCCTCAACCTGTATGCCCTCGCGCTGTCGCTGGTGCTGCTGATGACGTTGAGCGGCATCGTGCTGGTGGTCGCGCTGATCGTCGAGAGTCGTGGACGGGCCTACAAGACCCGCAAGCTGGAGGAGCGCACCCAGGAACTGGATGGCATGGTGCAGCTGGCGCAGGCGGCCAGTCGTGCCAAGTCGGAATTCATGGCGATCATGAGCCATGAGATTCGCACCCCGCTCAATGGCATGGTCGGCGTCTCGGATCTCATCGGCGAGGAAGTCTCGACCCCGCGTGGCCAGCAATACCTGACGATGCTGCGCCAGAGTGCCGAGAGCCTACAGGCCGTCATCAATGATGTGCTGGATTATTCCAAGATCGAAGCCGGCAAGCTGGAGCTGGATCAGCGCTGCTTCTCGCTGCCCGAATTCCTCGATTCCCTGGCCGCGCATTACCATCGCCAGACAGGCAATGCCGGCAAGGGATGCTCGCGCATCTTCCTCGAAGAACGTGCCGATGACCTGCCCGTCTGGGTCAAGGGGGACGTCAATCGCCTGCGTCAGGTACTGACCAACCTGCTCAACAACGCCTTCAAGTTCTGTCCCCAGGGCACCATCCGGCTGAGGGCATCACTGGAAGACGGCGAGACGCTTCATTTCGAGGTTCACGACAGCGGTTGCGGGATCGCCGCCGACCAGGTGAACCAGTTGTTTGCCCCCTTCACCCAGGTGGATACCTCGATTGCGCGTCGTCATGAAGGCACCGGGCTCGGGCTTGCCATCTGCAAGCGACTGGTGGAGGCGATGGGCGGCGAGATCGGCGTCGAGAGCCATCTCGGGCTCGGCAGTCGCTTCTGGTGCCGCGTGCCGCTGCCGGTATTGACCGCCGCCGAGGCTTGCCCGCAGCAGGCGGTGGGAGACACGCCCTTGCCCCACGCAAGCGTGCTGGTGGTGGAAGACAACGAGGTCAATCAGTCGCTGGCGCGGGCCATGCTCGAGTATCTGGGGCAGCAGGTCACGGTGGTGGAAGACGGTGAACAGGCACTCGAATGGCTGGCGCAGGCTAGCAACGATGTCGACCTGGTGTTCATGGACATGCAGATGCCGGTACTGGATGGCGTCGAGACGACACGTCGCTGGCGTCAGCACGAGTCAGAGCAACCCGCCAGCGCTCGTCTGCCGATCATCGCGATGACCGCCAACGTGATGCAGGAGGATGCCCGCCGCTGCATCGAGGCTGGCATGCAGGGGGTGCTGCACAAGCCGTTCACGCGTGATGATCTGCATCGGGTGCTGCAGCAGTATCTGGTCCAGGCCTCTGATTCGCAGGCCTCTGATTCACAGGAGGCTGATTCACAGAAGTCTGATTCGCAGCAGAAGGCGCTCGAGCCAGACAAGCCAGAGGACTCGGCTGGCGAGCGGACTACCGTCACGCAGGCACCAGGCGATGATGGCGTCAGCTCGTCAGCGACTGAAGATCAGGACGCGCAGATCGACGCTGCTCCGGCGTTCGATGTGGCAACTGACGACTCAGGCGCGCGCGCTCTGCCCGATGCCGTGCCTTCCTTGCTGCAACACGCGACCTGTCAGGAGCTGCTCACGACCCTGAGTGGCGAGGCCTATTCACGACTGCTGAGCAATTACCTGACGCGACTCGAAGGACGCCTCGACGTGATGATGACCTTGCTGAAGCAGATGGATCTCACCGAGCTCAAGCGTGAGGCGCATTCCCTGAAGGGGGCGTCAGCCTCGCTGGGATGCAGCGGCATAGCCAGTGGCGCCAAGGCGCTGGAGGAGGCTGTGTGCAGCGAGGACATGACCCAAGTACATCAGCATGTCGCCACATTGCGCTCCTTGAGTGTGCCGACGCGGGACAGCCTCCTCGCAGAGGGCTATCTGTTCTCCTGACGGTATTGGGACGTGATGGCGTGATAGACAGCCGACAGCATTCACTAGCGTCCCTCTTGTTCTCTTGTTCCCGCCTTCTCTCGCTCTCTTCATCCTGGCCTTCACGACACAGACGCCACCCATGATGACATGGGTGGCGTCTGTGGAGTGGGGGAGTTGCGGCATTCCCGCTGTCTGTGCTGCGCTGCGGCGGGACGCCAGTCTCCTCAATGGACAGCGGAGACGTGGCGCTGGCTGAGTGCATTGACGGCGCTGGGCGGGCAGCGGCTCCAAGCATTGAAGTCGCTGACGGGCATGGGGCGCGCGAACAGATAGCCCTGGCCGATATTGCAGCGGGTATCGCAGAGGTAATCGCGCTGTTCCGCGGTCTCGATGCCTTCGCCGACCACGGCGAGATTCAGACGCTGGCCCAGCTCGACGATGGTACGCGTGATGGCGCGCGCTTCCGGGTGGCTGTCGCTGCGCCCGACGAAGCATTGGTCGATCTTCAACTCGTCGAACGGCAGGTTGTAGAGCTGCATCATCGAGGAGAAACCAGTGCCGAAGTCATCCAGCGCCAGGCGATAGCCGCGGTCGCGAATGGCGTTCAGCAGGTGGCGAGCGTAGGTGAGGCAGTCGATCCCGCAGCTCTCCGTGAGCTCCAGCGTGATGGAGTGCGGATCGACATGATGCTGACTGGCCAGCGCATCCAGCGTCTTCAGCATGTCGCGGGTGCGCAGCAGCTGGGGTGACAGATTGAGCGCGAGGTCAAGGTGAAGGCCCTGGGACTGCCATTGGCCCTGCTGGCGGAAACCATGCTCGATGACCTGCCAGGTGAGTGCCTCGATACGGTTGCTGCGTTCCGCCAGGGCGATGAACTGGTTGGGCATGACCATGCCGCGCAGAGGATGCTGCCAGCGCACGAGAGCTTCCGCGCCGCTGAGCTGGCCGCTGGCGAGGTCGATCTTGGGCTGATAGACGAGATGCAGCTGGCGCTCGGTCAGGGCATCATCCAGTTCATCGAGTGACAGCGGATTGCGTTGCTTGTCCAGCTCTGCCAGTAGCGAGGCCAGGTGCATGATATCGAAGGGCTTGTCGAGCTGGCCCAGCATCTCCAGGCCGCTGCGCTTGCCCCTGGCGACCATCGCTTGCATGTCGTCGTTGTGACAGGCGCTCATCAGGATGATGCCTGCCTCGACATTGCGCTCGCGCAGATAGCCGAGCACATCATCGCCGGTGAAGTCGCCCAGTTCGTAGTCCACCAGGATGAGGTCCGTCTCCAGACAGGCGGGGTTGCAGGCGATGTCCTGCAGCCCTTCGCTCTGCGTGCAGTCGAAGCCATGGGCGGAAAGCAGCCCGCTGATGAGTTCACGAAAATCCGGATCGTCGTCAATGATGAGTGCGTGTCGAGTCATGTAAGGCATCCTCAAGCGAGTGTCGGGAATATGCTCGCGCCGCTGTGCATGAAGTGTCTGCATGAGCAGTGCGCAGGCGAGCAGGTGATCCCAGATTAGCAATGCGGTTACATGATTCGCGGATATCGACACATTTGACGGCTTCTTTTTACATTCAGGCTGTCAAGCCGGTAAAGCGAGGAGCTGGTAGAGCGTTATATAGTCAAGGGAGATAGATCAGAGGACAGACTAGTGAGAGCAGAGCCAGAGAGTAGAGGGCGGCTGGATAGAGCGCGCCGCGCGCTCGCGCAGCCCCAGGTTCTCCAAGGCCGCGCGCTCGCGCAGCCCCAGGTTCTCCAAGGCCGCGCGAGCGTGTGTTACCTGAGGATGATGACGCCACCCCAGACTGGCGGGGTCAGCGCAGACGATCGCAGTTGGGCTTCTCGCCGGCGGCGCGGGCCTGCTGATAGGTCGGCAGAGCGGTCTCGAGGCGCTCGTTGAGGGCCGCCATGCGCTGCTCATCACTCGGGTGCGTCGACATCCACACCGGAGGTTGGGCGCCACCGGCAGCGTTCATGTTGGCCCACAGCTTGATGCTGGCGCGCGGGTCGAAGCCGGCTTCGGCCATCAGGTCCAGCCCCAGCAGGTCGGCTTCGGACTCGTGGGAGCGCGAGAACGGCTTGAGCACGCCATATTCCGCGCCCATGCCCAGCAGGCCCATGAGCTGATCGCCACCGGTGCCTTCGAGGCCGGCCAGTGCCTGGGTGAGTGACAGCCCGGCGGAGGTCAAGGATTGGGTCGAGACGCGTTCGTTGGCGTGGCGCGCCAGCACGTGGGCGATCTCGTGGCCGATGACGGTTGCCAGCTGGTCCTGATTCTCGGCGACCTCAAGCAACCCGGTGTTGACGCCGATGTAGCCGCCCGGCAGCGCGAAGGCATTGGCGGACTCATCCTCGAATACCTTGACCTGCCAGCCGCTGATGCCATAGCTGGCGGGCACCTTGGCGGTCACTGCATCCGCCACGCAGCTGACGTAGGCATCCTGACGCCCTTCCACCACCGGCAGCTCCTGCTGGTACTTGCTGAAGCTGGCTTCCCCCATCTTCTCCAGTTCCTGGTCCGAGTAGAGGGTCAGCTGGCTGCGGCCCAGCGGAGAGCTGGCGCAGGCACTCAGGGTGACGGACGCCGCAAGGGCCGCCAGCGGGAGCAGACGACGCAGGGCACGGGGAGATGAGAGATCGAGCAATCCTGGCATTGGGGCCTCCTGGCAAGATGACGTGACAACCTTCGAGCGCACGGCAGGGGACGCTGAACGTGCAAGAAACGTGCAGACAGCATAACCGGATAGGCGCAGTGGTGCAGTCAGCGAAATGATACGTTGCTGAGATCACAGCATCGTCATGCCAGACGGCCCCGCCGGGCATGAGATACTGGGTTTGATCTGATGGGCCAGCCACGGCCCGGACCCCATGTATCTGACAGGGAATCACCATGTCGCCAGAGTTTGAACGCCGCCTCTCGCATCTGCTGGACCGACTCGAACCGATGCTGCCGCCGACGGCTGTCGAGGTGGACTGGACACGCGATGTCGCCGCCTTGTGGACCCGCCACCCGCTGGGAGGGCGCCTGACGCCTATCGCGCCGCGTGACGCCCTGACTCTCGAGGATCTGCTCGGCATCGCACGCCAGAAGCGCGAGCTGCTGGCCAACACCCGCGCCTTCCTTGCGGGCAAGCCGGCCAACCACGCGCTGCTGTGGGGCGCCCGTGGCACCGGCAAGTCATCGCTGGTCCGCGCACTGCTCAATACCCTGGGCCGTGAGGGGCTGCGTCTGATCCAGATCGATCGCCACGACCTGCCGGCACTGCCGGCGCTGGTCGCCGAGCTGGCCCAGCAGCCGCATCGCTTCATCGTCTATTGCGATGATCTGTCCTTCGAGGGCAGCGATGATGCTTACAAGGCGCTCAAGAGCGTGCTGGATGGCACTCTGACGGGGCCGCCGGAGAACGTGCTGCTGTATGCCACCTCCAACCGTCGTCATCTGCTGCCGGAGCACATGAGCGACAACCAGGCCACCCACATCGTCGATGGCGAGCTGCATCATGGCGATGCGGTGGAAGAGAAGATCTCGCTGTCAGACCGCTTCGGCCTGTGGCTGGCCTTCCATCCCTTCAACCAGGACGCCTATCTGGAGACCTGTCAGCATTGGGTGGAATGGCGTCTCGGCGCGGGCAGCTTCGATGAGGCCGCGCGTGGCGAGGCGCTGCGCTACGCCACCCAGCGCGGGGTGCGCAGCGGGCGTGCCGCCTGGCAGTTCGCCAATCTCTGGGCGGGGCAGAAGACGCTGGAGGCGTGAGTCCGGTGCTTGACGCCCTTGAGATGATTGCGGCGTTTGAGGTGCTTGAGACGTCAGTATTCGCGACATGAAAAAGCCGCCCCTGCAGTCATCTGCAGGGGCGGCTTTTTCATGGGGCAGGCTGGCGGATCAGATCCGCTGGCCTGCCGTCACGCACGGGCGCAGTTCACGCCATCAACGGCGCTGCTTGCGTTCCTTGCGAGCTTCCTTGGTGCGCGCCAGTGAACGCTCTTTCGCGCGCTCGCGGTCGTCAGCACCCTGAGCGCCATCGAAGGGGTTGTCCCCGGAGCGGAACTCGAAGCGCATCGGCGTGCCCTTGACCTTGAGCACCTTGCGGAAGGTGTTGGTCAGGTAGCGCTTGTAGGCTTCCGGCAGACGGTTGGTCTGGTTGCCGTGCACCACGATCAGCGGCGGATTGGCGCCACCCTGGTGAGCCATGCGCAGCTTGATGCGACGGCCGTTGACCATCGGCGGCTGGTGCGCCTGGGTGGCATCCTGCAGCAGAGTGGTCAGACGCTTGGTCGACCAGCGGGCCACGGCGCTTTCGAAGGCGCGGTCGATGGACGGGTAGAGATCACCCACCGCAGTGCCGTGCAGCGCGGAGATGAAGTGCAGGTCGGCGTAGTCGGCAAAGCCCAGACGACGCTTGATCTCGGAGCGCATCTTCTCCTTGGCTTCGCTTTCCAGGCCATCCCACTTGTTGACCACCAGCACCAGCGCGCGGCCGCTGGTCAGCACGAAGTCCAGCAGGTGCAGGTCCTGCTCGACGAGTCCCTGGCGGGCATCGAGCACCATCACGGCGACATTGCACTTCTTGATCGCTTCCAGCGTCTTGATGATGGAGAACTTCTCCACCACTTCACGCACGTTCTTGCGACGACGGATACCGGCGGTATCGACCAGCAGGTAAGGCTTGCCGCGACGCTCGAAGGGAATTTCCACGGCGTCGGTAGTGGTGCCGGCCTGGTCATAGACGACCACGCGCTCCTCGCCGAGCAGGCGATTGACCAGCGTCGACTTGCCGACGTTCGGGCGACCAATGATGCCGATGCGCACGCCGCGATCATCCAGCTCCGGATGCAGGTCCTCGTCTTCGCCTTCCTCGACTTCGGGGTAGGGCGAGAGCACCTCTTCCAGCAGCGTGGTGACGTTGCGGCCGTGCTCGGCGGCGATGGCGCGCGGGTCACCCAGACCCAGGGTCCAGAAGTCGGACTTGCCGATCTCCTCGTCCATGCCGTCGGTCTTGTTGACCACCAGCCAGGTCTTCTTCTGGTTGACGCGCAGGTGATTGGCGATGGCCTCGTCCGCCATGTTCAGGCCGGCGCGCGCATCGACCATGAACAGCACGATGTCGGCTTCGTCGATGGCGGCCAGTGACTGGCCGGCCATCATCAGGTCGATGCCTTCCTCGTCACCGCTGATGCCGCCGGTGTCGATGACGGTGTAGGGCTTGCCGCCGACCTTGCCGGTGCCGTACTTGCGGTCACGGGTCAGGCCGGGGAAATCGGCGACCAGAGCATCACGGGTCTTGGTGAGGCGATTGAATAGCGTCGACTTGCCGACATTCGGGCGGCCGACCAGGGCGATCACGGGGTTCATGGAATCTCACAGCATTCGCAGGGATAGCATCGATGCCGGCCCCGTACGGTCTGCTTCGAACCATGATGGCTGGAAAGCACCTTGTGCAGGCAGGGCGATAGCGATGATATCGGACTTGGGGCACTGGATGACGACGCAGGCGTCGCATGCATCCAGTATGGTCCGCCGACAGGGGGTTAGCACTGTCGACGGAAAGATCTCGTGGCTGAATCAATGGCTGCATCGTGCGGCAGGCCTGATCAGCGGGGGCAGCATTCTAGCATTGACAGGGAGTTGCTACCAATGGCGCATTACGACAACGGCAGCCAGATGGCTGCCGTTGTCGTGACGAGGGCTGAACGATGCGCATGTCAGCTTGCGGGGCAGGCTGACATGCGCGCTCGATCAGTGGCTTACGGTGCTTCGAGATCCAGCGCCGTCAGCTCGCCATCGTTGGTGTAGACGTAGATGCGCTTGCCTTCGGTCAGCGGGGTGATGCTGATGCCATCGCCCCCCACGTCATAGCGGCCGGCCATCTCGCCGCTCTGGGCGTCGATCAGGTGCACATAGCCTTCGTAGTCACCGACCACCAGCTTGCCATCGACGAAGGCCGGAGAGGTCAGCCAGCGGCCTTCCAGGTCTTCGGACTTCCACAGCACGTTGCCCGTGTTGGCATCCATCGCCAGCACATGGCTGGCATTGTCGATGCTGAACAGGTAATCGCCGACCACGATGGGCGTCAGATAGCTGGAGGACGGCTTGTCCCACAGCGGCTCGCCGTTGCGAGCGTCCAGCGCGATCAGACGACCGTTGTAGCTGGTGACGAACAGGCGACCATCCTGGGTCAGCACCGGCTGGCCATCGAGATCGACCAGCTGGTCCACCTCGGTACGCCCGGCCGGCACGGCGACGCGCAGGTCCCACAGTTCCTGACCTGAACGGTTGTCGAGCGTGACCAGCTTGCCGTTGGCGAAGCCCGCGAAGGTGACCGGCTGGATGACGCGCGGCGCGCCGGTGCCACGCAGCGTCAGGGCCGGAATCGTGGCCGAGTAGGCCCACTGCTCTTCGCCGGTGAAGCGATCTAGCGCGGTCACGGTGCCATCGACGCTCTGCACCACGACCAGCTCGTCGTTGTACTGCGGCGCGGCCAGCACTTCACTGGAGACACGCGTGCTCCATTCGATGCTGCCATCTTCCTGACTGACGGCACTGACCTTGCCATCGCGCGTTCCGACGTACAGGCGGGAGGCATCGGCATTCAGTGCGCTGGTGATGCCAGCCGGCAACCGTGTCTGCCAGATGTCGTCGCCACTGTCGGCAGCGAGGGCTTCCAGCTCACCGCCTTCGGCACCGACGAACAGCTTGTCGTTGGCGAAGATCGGTGACAGCGGATAGTGGGCACGGCCAAGGCCATTGCCGACCGATTCGCTCCAGACGGAATCCAGCGCGACCTGGCGATCGAAATCGACCAGCTCCTTGGGCGCATATTCCGGTTGGGCACTGCTGGCGCAACCGGCCAGCAGACTCACGGCCAGCAGCGAGGCCGGTACGCTCAGACGACGAGTGACGCTCATGAAGAAAACTCCGCAGCCAGATCGGCGAGTTTCAGGTCGAGACCGTAGACCGGCTGACCACTTTCCTGCGACAGGGTGCTGGCCTGCTGATAGGCGGCGATGGCCTCATCACGCTTGTCCTGTGCGGCCAGGGCATCGCCACGCACCGCAGCCGCCTGCGCTGCCAGCGGCGCTGGCGGGCTCTTGAGCAGGACGAGTGCCGCGTCGTTGTCGCCGCGCTCGACATTGATGCGCGCCAGACGCAGGCTGGCCAGCCCCTGCAGGTAGCTGTCATCGCTGTTGTCGATCACGCTCTGCAGCGCCGTGGCGGCTGCATCGAGATCGTTGGCCTTGACCGACATGCTGGCATCCAGCAGGTGCGCCATCTGGGTGTAGAGGCTGTCGCCGTGCTCGCTTTCCAGTTCGCCGATCAGCGTACGCGCCTGCTTGACGCCGGCGTCTTCCAGCTTGGGCTGGCTGACGAGGCTGATCAGTTGCTGGTAACGCACGGAGGCCGCTTCGGACTGGCTGGCGTCGTAGTTCTGCCAGGCCTTGAAGGCAAAGACACCGGCGCCGGCCAGTACGACACCGGCAATCAGTGACTTGCCGTTCTCGCTCCACCAACGCTTGATGGCTTCAAGCTGTTCTTCTTCGCTTCTGAGCTCTTCCGCCACGGGCGGTCTCCTTGACCTGGCCGGCATGCCGGCACTTGCATTCGTGAGGCGGAGAGCTGGCTCTCCACCCGATATTCATTGGCAGTCTCAGGCGCCGAAGACGCTGTCGAGACGTTCGCCCAGCGCACGCTGGTTCAGCGTTTCCTGGTCGCGTTCCTCGCGCAGGAACTTGAGCGCCACCGTGCCTTCGATGACTTCATTCTCACCGAGAATCAGCGCGATGCGAGCACCGCTCTTGTCGGCCTTCTTCATCTGGCTCTTGAAGCTGCCGCCACCGCAATGCAGCACCAGACGCAGATTGGGCAGGGCGGTACGCAGCTCTTCGGCCAGACGCATGGCTTCGCCTTCGGCCTGCTCGCCCATCGACATCAGATAGACATCGACGGTCTCGCGGACGTCCTGCGGTACCAGTTCCAGCGTCTCGAGCAACAGGATGAGGCGCTCGACGCCCATCGCGAAGCCGACCGCCGGTACCGGCTTGCCGCCCAGCTGTTCGAACAGGCTGTCGTAGCGGCCGCCGGCACACACGGTGCCCTGGCTGCCCAGCGCGGTGGTGGTCCATTCGAACACACTGCGCGAGTAGTAATCGAGGCCACGCACCAGGCGCGGGTTGATGACGTAATCGATGCCGGCGGCGTCGAGACGTGCCTTGAGGCCCTCGAAGTGCACGCGGGACTCTTCATCCAGGTGGTCCCCCAGACGCGGTGCGGCGTCGACGACGGCGGCCATGTCCGGGTTCTTGGTGTCGAGGATGCGCAGCGGGTTGCTGTGCAGACGGCGCTTGGAGTCTTCGTCGAGGACATCCAGGTGCTGTTCGAAGTATTCGACCAGCAGGTCACGATAGGCGGCACGCGCCTCGAGGCTACCCAGCGAGTTGAGCTCGAGCGTGACGTGCTCCAGCAGGCCCAGCTGGCGCCACAGACGCGCGGAGATCAGGATCATCTCGGCATCGATGTCCGGGCCTTCCATGCCGTAGGCTTCGACGCCCACCTGATGGAACTGACGATAACGGCCCTTCTGCGGGCGCTCGTGGCGGAACATCGGGCCGGTGTACCACAGACGCTGGATCTGGTTGTGGACCAGGCCATTCTCCATCGCCATGCGCACGCAGCTGGCGGTGCCTTCCGGACGCAGGGTCAGGCTGTCGCCGTTACGGTCGTCGAAGGTGTACATCTCCTTCTCGACGATGTCGGTGACTTCGCCGATGGAGCGCTTGAACAGTGCGGTCTGCTCGACGATGGGGGTGCGGATCTCGCGATAGCCGTACTGGCCCATCAGCGCTTCCACCTGGTGCTCGAAGTATTGCCATACCGGTGACTGGTCCGGCAGCAGGTCGTTCATGCCACGAA
This sequence comes from Cobetia sp. UCD-24C, assembly GCF_001306765.1. NCBI lineage: Bacteria > Pseudomonadati > Pseudomonadota > Gammaproteobacteria > Oceanospirillales > Halomonadaceae > Cobetia > Cobetia sp. UCD-24C. The sequence continues at coordinate 101,620 of NZ_LJTD01000010.1, forward strand.
TGGCCTGGATCTTGGTACTCAACGTTCTCTCCTGAATCCTTGCGCGTCTCCCCACGGCGCTCGCATGAGGTCATGCAGGCGGGTGGGGAGACGAAGGCGCGTCAATCACGACGCGCAAGCCAGCCGAGACAAGCTCAGCTCTGGCGGATGATAGTGTCGGCCTCACGGGCCTCTTTTTCCGCGACCTTGTCACGGATGAGTCGCTCAAGATCGTCAACCAGGGTGTCATTGGTCAACTTGCTGGCCGGCTTGCCGTCCAGGTAGACCAGGTTGGCGGGGCTGCCGCCGGTCAGACCGACATCGGTCTCCTTGGCTTCGCCGGGGCCATTGACGACACAGCCGATGACCGAGACGTTCAGCGGCGTCATCACGTCTTCAAGACGTGTCTCCAGCTCGTTCATGGTCTTGATGACGTCGAAATTCTGACGCGAGCAGCTGGGACAGGCAATGAAGTTGATGCCCTTGGCGCGCAGCTTGAGGCTCTTGAGCATGTCGAAGCCGACCTTGATCTCCTCGACCGGGTCCGCTGCCAGCGATACGCGGATGGTGTCACCGATGCCATCCATCAGCAGCATGCCCAGGCCGATGGAAGACTTGACGGTGCCCGAGCGCAAGCCGCCCGCTTCGGTGATGCCCAGGTGCAGCGGCTGTTCGATGCGCGCTGCCAGGTCACGATAGGCGGCGACGGCCATGAACACGTCGCTGGCCTTGACGCTGACCTTGAAGTCCTGGAAATCGAGGCGATCCAGGTGGTCGATGTGACGCATGGCAGATTCGACCAGCGCCGCCGGCGTCGGTTCGCCGTATTTCTTCTGCAGGTCCTTTTCCAGGGAGCCTGCGTTGACGCCGATGCGGATCGGGATGCCGTTGTCGCGGGCGGCGCTGACCACGGCACGCACGCGGTCTTCACGACCGATGTTGCCCGGGTTGATGCGCAGGCAATCGACGCCAAGTTCCGCCACACGCAGGGCGATCTTGTAATCGAAGTGGATGTCGGCCACCAGCGGGATGTTGCTCTGCTGCTTGATGCGACCGAAGGCTTCGGCGGCATCCATGTCCGGCACGCTGACACGCACGATATCGGCTCCGGCATCCTCGAGGCGCTTGATCTGCGCGACGGTGGCGGCGACATCGTTGGTGTCGGTGTTGGTCATGCTCTGCACGGAAATCGGTGCATCGCCGCCGACGGCCACATTGCCGACATGAATCTTGCGCGAGACGCGGCGCTTGATGGGGGAGTGACTATGCATGGGATTCCGGATCATTCACCGAGGGTAAGTTTGGCGACACTGCCGCGCGTGACGCGCGTGAGGTCGACCGCTTCATTCATGTAACGCAATTCGACGCCAGAGGCATTGCCGATGGTCAGCGTGAAGGGCGGCTTGCCTTCCAGCGTCGTGCTGGTGCCGGCCTCGTTGTTGCCGCGCAGCAGGCGCTTGCCATCGGCATCACGAATGTCGGTCCAGGAATTGATGTTGAACGTCAATTCGAGCTTGCGCGGGTCTGCCGCCGGCGCAGCATCCTCTGCTGCGCTCTCTTGCGAGGTGTCGGCACTGGCATCGGCGACAGCACTCACGTCAGTGGCAGCGGCGCTATCCGTGGCAGCGTCAGACGCTGACGTGCCAGCCTCTGCAGCGCCCGGCGCGGCCGCGGTTGCGCCTGTATCGAGCGCGTCAGCACTCTGCGCTGTCGCCTCGGACGAGGTTGCTGCCTCGACGGCAGACGCATCACCGGTGGCGGTAGCAGTGGAGGACGGCGCCGCTTCACTGGCAGAGGACTGCGAGAGCGAAAGCTCGATGGAGCCATCGGCGTTCACGACCGGTGCGGCGCTGTCCGCATCGCTGCCACCTTCGAGGGCGGAGGTTTCCGCCGGCGAGGTGCGGCCATAGTCGCCACTCTGCCACCACACGTAGCTGAGACCGATCAGACCGGCGATGACCAGCAGGCTGACGAGGCGGAACAGGTACTTGCCCATCTTGCCCGGCGGGCGCACCGACGGCGTGGAACTGGGGGTGTAGCGCTCGGCTTCGGTGGTGCCGAACTGGGCATTGTACTGCCCGACGATCGCCTTCTCGTCCATGCCCAGCAGGCGGGCATAGGCACGCAGATAGCCGCGACGGTACGCGGCGATGGGAATCTGGTCGTAGTGGTCGCGTTCCAGGTCATCGACCAGGCTGGGGCGCAGGTTGAGCTGTGTCGCCACCTCATCACGCGACAACCCCTGATGCTCGCGCTCCAGCTTGAGGCGCGTGCCAGGCAGTGCATCACTGGCGTGCTGATCAGGGGCGGGTTGATGTTCGCTCATGGCGCATCCTTGTAAGGAAAAACTGTCTACCGAACGCACATCCGGGCGCTCTTCCGGTACTGCGGGAAACTGCTCCTGACACTGATGCTGGAGCATGCTGACTGATGCTGTCGCGCGATTGGCCGGGTGCTGCACGACTCGTTGATCATCATGCGAGTGAGCAGCGTGAAAAGCGATGACCTCCCATGCCAATCGACGCGCACGAACACACGTTCGTCCGCGTCGGCACTATACCAAGCCCGCGCAGAGATTTTCACCGGCAATTCGGTCTTCTCGGTCCTGCTTGCAGCGACCCCGCCCGTGAGGTGGCGCCATCAGCGGCGTCGTTGCGCCTCGTTCAGGGAGTGCGAATCACCGCGCGACCGGATTCCCGTGTCATGACCTGCTCCAGCTGACGGCTGTAGAGATCTGCCAGACGGCTGTCGCCGCGAGCCGTGGCCACATCGACGGCCAGGGCGAGACTGTCACTATCGGTGCCTGACAGACGGAAGTAGCGGCTCAGCGCCGACTGGGCGGCGTCATTGTCGCCGGCGTCATGTGACATGCGTGCCACCGCCAACCAGGCCTCTGACTCACGCGGATTGATCTTGACGGCGCGCTCGAAACTCTTCGCGGCCTCGCTGGTCTTGCCCAGCTGCAACTGACAGCGGCCCAGATTGGTATAGAGCTGGCCACGATTGTCGTAGGTCAGGTCTTCCGCCGCGATCTCGAGCTGCCGACAGGCCTCGACGTATTCACCGCGAGAGTAGAGAAAGGCCGCGTAGTTGTTGCGCGCACGGGTAAAGGACGGATCGCTGGAAATGGCCTGATTGAAATAGTCATCGGCGAGCACGTTCTCACCCTGGCGCTGATAGATCATCGCCAGCCCGGCCTTGGCCTCGGCATTGCTGCTCTGCAGCTTGAGTGCCTTCTGGAAGGCGCTGTCGGCACGTTGCAGCTGATTACGACCCAGATAGGCCTCTCCGAGTTCCACGTAGGCGTTCGAGGCCTTGTTGTCATCCGGCGGGGCGTAGGGGTCGTTGGTTTCCACGCGTGTCGCGCAGCCTGCGAGGGTCAGGCCGGCAAATCCGAGGCACAGCAGCAGGGCTCTGGTGCGGCGAGTGATGCCGCGAGCAGCGGTGCGGGTGTGGGAATCATGCTGGCAGGGGCCCTGTGCGACAGTGCCATGGGCGACAGTGCCCTGTGCGACAGAGTGATGGGCGACAGGGTCATGCTCATTGGTGCGATGACGGGGCAGACGACTCGGCATGCAATCCTCGCGTGAATGAAGGCTCATGATGTGCCTGCGGGCGAGGGTCGCGGCAGGCAACAAAAGCGCCCCCATCAAAGCGCCGCACCTGCCACAAGTCAAGGTGGCAGGGCGGCGCATGGCTATGGCGATAGCGTCAGGTCAGGGCTGGCAGCCGCTCAGTCGGCGTCGAGCTGGATGGCGTTGATGTAACGCTCGGCGCGACGGGTGCGGTCCTTGACCTGACCGACCAGCTGGCCACAGGCGGCGTCGATGTCATCGCCACGGGTCGCGCGCACCGGTGCGGTGTAGCCCAGCTCATAGAGACGCTGCTGGAAGCGCATCACCTGGTTGCGTGACGGCTTCTCGTAACCGGAATGCGGGAACGGGTTGAACGGGATCAGGTTGATCTTGCACGGCAGCTCGTCGAGCAGCGCGGCCAGTTCCTCGGCGTGCTGGATCTGGTCGTTGACGTCCTTGATCAGGGTGTACTCGATGGTGACGATACGCGCGTCGTCACACTTGGCCAGGTAGCGATGGCAGGAGTCGAGCAGCGCGCGGATGTTCCACTTGCGGTTGATCGGCACCAGCACGTTGCGCAGTTCATCGTTGGCCGCGTGCAGCGAGATCGCCAGGCTGACGTCCATCTCGTCACCGAGCTGGTCCAGCTTGGGCACCACACCGGAGGTGGAGAGAGTGACGCGACGCTTGGACAGGCCATAGGCGTTGTCGTCCAGCATCAGCTTCATCGCCGGCACGACGTTGTCGTAGTTCATCAGCGGCTCGCCCATGCCCATCATCACCACGTTGGTGACCGGACGCTTGCGGGTGTCCTTGCGGTCTTCGGCGCCACGGGTGGCGACCCACACCTGGCCGATGATCTCGGCGGCGGTCAGGTCACGCTCGAAGCCCTGCTTGCCGGTGGAGCAGAAGCTGCAATCCAGCGAGCAACCGACCTGGGAAGACACGCACAGGGTGCGACGGTTGCCATTCTCGGACGGGATCAGCACGGTCTCGACGTAGCTGCCATCGCTGACTTCCAGCACCCACTTGCGGGTGCCGTCCTTGGACTCGCCTTCATAGACGATGCCCGGCGCACGGATCTCGGCGACCTGCTTGAGGCGTTCGCGCAGCGGCTTGGCGAGGTTGGTCATCTCGTCGAAGCTGTCGACGCCTTCCTGGTGAATCCATTTCATCACCTGGGTGGCGCGGAATTTCTTCTCGCCGATGCTCTCGAAGAAGGCTTCCATCGCCGGGCGCGGCAGGCCCAGCAGGTTGGTGAGCTTGACGGCGGCAGGGGCCGCGGCATCGGTGGCAGTTGCAGTGGTATCAGTCATGGTATGGGCCGGTCGTGTCAGGGATGGGCAGGCGTCACACAAAGGATAGACGTCTGCAGGGCGACGCTGTCAGCGGAGGTGGCGATGGCTCGCAGACCTCAAGAGGCTCTCATCATCAGCGCAGTGCGCGTTGGCGTCACATGGCGTGGGGAGAGGGCGCTGCAGCGGCTTTCAGAAAAGCGTATCGGACCTGCTCAAGCGTCGAATCTGCTTCAGGGGGTGCATGCTGTCGCACGACGCTTCAGCACGTCCGATACCACGACGGCCCCGCCTCGCAGGCAGGGCCGTCGTGTCATGCACGGCGGAAAGGCGCGTGCCCCGAAGGGCCGGGCTTCTCAGTCGTACAAGGCGAAATCAACCGCGCGGGCAGATTTCGTTGTCGCCGAAGAAGTAGGCGATTTCGCGAGCAGCAGATTCCGGCGCGTCAGAACCGTGAACGGCGTTGGCGTCGATGGAAGTAGCGAAGTCTGCACGGATGGTGCCGGCTTCTGCTTCCTTCGGGTTGGTAGCGCCCATCAGGTCGCGGTTCTTGGTGATGGCGTCTTCGCCTTCCAGCACCTGGATCATGACCGGGCCGGAAGTCATGAAGCCGACCAGCTCACCGAAGAAGCCACGTTCGCTGTGCTCAGCGTAGAAGCCTTCGGCCTGTTCCTTGGACAGGTGAACCATCTTGGAAGCGACGATCTGCAGACCGGCCTTCTCGAAGCGAGAGTAGATTTCGCCGATCACGTTCTTGGCAACGGCATCCGGCTTGATGATGGACAGAGTACGCTGAGTCATGGTGAATCTCCTGAGACAAGCTTTGAAGAGCCGCACGGCAGATGCCGAACGGCGGAAAACGGGCTCTGTCGGCATGCGCGCGACAAAAGTGGGCGGCATTATAGCGGCAAGTGCCACCGGCTGCATCCATCATGCCTGAGTCGCATGACGCGCAGATGGCAAGCGCCTCGTCGGCATGGGCTGGCGAGGCGCTGAGGGTCAGCTCGGACGTTGAGTCTGGCCTGGACGCTGAAGCTCTGTTTACAAGCTGAAGCCAGTCTCAGACGCTGAAGCCTGGTCTACACGCTGAAGCTCTCGCCACAACCACACTCGTCCTTGACGTTGGGGTTGTTGAAGCGGAAGTAGCGGTTCAGGCCGTCCTTGACGTAGTCCACTTCGGAACCGTCGAGCACGGTGAGGGCTTCGGTGTCGACATAGACGGTAGCGCCGTGATCGACGAAGACGGCGTCTTCCTCGTTGACCTCGTCAGCGAAGTCGAGCACGTAGCTGTAGCCGGAGCAGCCGCTGGGCTTGACCGAGACACGCAGGCCAAGGCCGTGGCCGCGCTCGGCCAGCACGACGCGGATCTGGTCGGCGGCGGAGGAGGAAATCGACAGATGTGCCATGAGCAGTCTCCCGGGTCAGGCGCGCAGCGACGTCAGGGCATGCCTGAGTTCGCCGAGCGCGGATTCGATGTCGGCAGCGGTGGTGAAACGACCGAAGCTGAAGCGCAGTGATGCCAGCGCCAGCGGACGGGGCACCCCGATGCCGGTGAGGACGAACGACGGTTCGACACTGGCGGAATTGCAGGCCGAGCCGGTGGAAATCGCGATGCCGCGCAGCGCCATCAGCATCGCCTCGCCATCCACGCCCTCGAAGGCGAGATTGACGATGTTGGGCGCGCTGACCTCTATATCGGTATTGAAGTGCACGCCTTCAAGGCCGGCAAGCCCGGCGATGAACTGATCACGCAGCGCGACGAGGTGCTGGTGATCGGCGTCGAACTGCTCGGCGCTCAGGCGGTAGGCCTCACCCATGCCGACGATCTGATGGGTCGGCAGGGTGCCGGAACGCATGCCGCGCTCATGGCCGCCGCCGTGGATCAGGGCATCGACCTTGATCTGCGGCTGGCGACGCACGTACAGCGCGCCGATGCCCTTGGGGCCGTAGGCCTTGTGGGCGGACAGCGACAGCAGGTCGATGGGCTGACGGCTGACATCTATCTGCACCTTGCCAGGCGCCTGGGCGGCATCGACATGGAAGGCCGCGCCATGCGAGTGGGCGATGTCGCCCAGCGCATCCAGGTCATTCAGGCTGCCCAGCTCGTTGTTCACCGCCATCAGCGATACCAGGATGGTGTCGCTGCGCAGGGCGTCGCGCAGGCTGTCAGGGCTGATGCGGCCGTCAGGCTGCGGCGCGATGCGCGTCACCTCGAAGCCTTCCGCTTCCAGCGCACTGGCGGTATCCAGAATCGCCTTGTGCTCGATGGTCGAGGTGATCAGATGGCGGCCGCGCGCGGCATTGGCACGCATGTAGCCGGTCAGCGCCAGGTTGTCGGCTTCGGTGGCACCGCTGGTCCAGACGATCTCGCGCGGGTCGGCACCGATCAGCTCGGCGACCTGACGACGTGCGCCCTCGACGGCCTGCTCGGCCAGCCAGCCCGGCATGTGACTGCGCGAGGCCGGATTGGCGAAGGTGCCGTCCTGCGTCAGGTGACGCATCATCAGCTCGGCGACGCGCGGGTCGACGGGCGTGGTGGCAGCATAGTCAAGGTAGATCGGCTGGGACATGGTGACTTCCTGAAGACACGACAGACAGTGATGACGGTGAACGTGATGAAGGCTATCTCGAGGGTGACGGGGCGCGGCGAGCATCGCCTCGGCTGGCAAGCGCCGCTCAGCTGCCTTGCATGACGGTGATCGGTGTCGGCTCGCACGCCTTGCGCTGACGACTGGCGATCTGGCGAATCTCTTCGCGCGCGACCAGGTCGGCCAGGCTGATGCCGTCGAGAAAGCCGTGGATCTCGTCGGACAGATCACACCACAGATGGTGCGTCAGGCAGGTGTCACCGGCCTGACAGTCCGACATTCCCTGACAGCGTGTGGCATCGACTGACTCGTTGACGGCGTCGATGATGCACGCCACTGAGGTGGTCTCGAGTTCGGTATCCAGCAGATAACCGCCACCGGGGCCACGCACGCTCTTGACCAGACCTGCACGCCGCAGACGTGCAAACAGTTGCTCCAGATACGACAGCGAGATGCCCTGGCGTACGGAAATATCGGCCAGACAGGTCGGGCCGCAACTGGCATGCAGGGCCAGATCGAGCATCGCGGTGACGGCGTAGCGTCCCTTGGTGGTCAGGCGCATGACAGAGTCCGTGAGCAGATGGAGCCTGCGACGTTGAGGACGAGGCCGGGCGTAGTCGCCGCCTCTGGCGAGACGGCGTATCAATGCGCCCCATTATGGTGGGGTGGTCTGGCGGGGTCAATCCCGACTGAATTGGTCAACTTTAGCCATGCTGACGTTCGGCGGGCTCCTGCGTATCGCTTGCCTGCTCGGTCGGTGATTGCTCAGTCGGTGCCTGCTGGGTCGAGGTCTGCTCGGAGCGCGGCTGGTCATCAGGGGCAGTGCCCTGCGATGCGCTGGACGCAGCGCCCCCGGCCTTGGGCGAGGTGCTGCCCTGGGCCGCGGCCACGTCAGCGACGGTCGTCTCGCCACCGCAGGGCCCCAGTTCATCGATCAGCTGGGCGAAGTCGGCGTCATCGAGCTCGGGCAGGCGCCCGGCGCGATAGCTGGCATCCAGCTTGCGCAGCGTGCCGCACATCTGTTCGATGCGCTTGTCCACGGCATGCATGTGATCGAGCATCGCGTGCATGGAGCGCGCGACCGGATCGGGCATGTCCTGGCCCATGCCGTAGGCATCGAAGCCGAACTTCTCCTTCATGGCCTCGCGGCTTTCCGGGTCGACCGACGGCTCCTCCGCCACATCCGGCTCGGCACGTTTGACGATCTTGCCGGGAATGCCGACGACGGTGGCGCCGGCAGGCACTTCACGCGTGACCACGGCATTGGAGCCGACCTTGGCGCCGGCACCGACGGTGAACGGGCCGAGAATCTTGGCGCCGGCACCGACGATGACACCGTCGCCGAGGGTCGGGTGGCGCTTGCCGGCGTTCCAGGTGGTGCCGCCGAGAGTGACCCCGTGATAGAGGGTCACGTCATCGCCGATCAGGGCGGTCTCGCCGATCACGACGCCCATGCCGTGGTCGATGAAGAAGCGACGACCGATGGTGGCACCCGGGTGGATCTCGATGCCGGTCAGCCAGCGCATCAGGGTCGAGCCGGTGCGCGCCAGCCATTTGGCGTTGTGACGCCATAGCCAGTGATTGATGCGATGGGCCACCAGCGCATGCAGGCCCGGATAGTTGGTCAGGACTTCAAAGAAGTTGCGCGCCGCCGGATCACGGGCAAACACGCTATCGATGTCTTCACGCAGTCGAGTGAACATGGCGTGTCCTCAGGAAGTGCGGTTGGCCGTGTCGGCTTGTGCCAGGCGAACCTGCTTGTCCACCGCGGAAAGAATGCCGCGCAGAATGTTGATTTCCATGCTGTCCGGACGTGCGCGCAGATAGAGGCGACGCAGGCGTGCCATCAGCTGGCGCGGCTGTTCCGGATCGAGGAAGTCGACGCTGATCAGTGTCTTCTCGAGATGCTCGAACAGGCGCTCGAGGTCGGCATGGCTGGCCAGCGGGCTGTCCCAGTCGATACCGAACGGCTGGTCATCCTCGGCCCGCGGCGTCTCGCCGGCGGCTTCCTGGTCGGCCAGCCACGCCTGGCGGCACTCATAGGCCAGCACCTGCACCGCCGCGGCCAGATTCAGCGAGCTGAAATCCGGATTGGTCGGGATATGCACGTGGCGGTGGCAGCGCTGCAGCTCTTCATTGGAGAGCCCGGAATCCTCGCGGCCGAAGACGATGGCCACGCGGGCATCCGGCAGGCGGGCTTCATCGGCCAGGGTGGCACCGAAGGCGCGCGGCGTGATCATCGGCCACGGCAGGTTGCGCGAACGTGCGCTGCAGCCGACCACCAGGCTGCAATCCGCCACGGCCTCTTCCAGCGTCTCGTGCACCGAGGCGCTGGCGACGAGTGCATCGGCACCCGAGGCGCGTGAGGCGGATTCCTGGCATTGCACCTGACATCGCGGCGCGACCAGTGCGAGATCGGCCAGGCCCATATTGAGCATGGCGCGGGCTGCACCACCAATGTTGCCGGGATGGCTGGTGCCAATCAGGACAATGCGCAGACGTTCAAGCATGAGGACTTCCAGGATAGCAATTGAAGGGCGGGTCGGCCGACGCGGCTGGTGCAGTGCGTGATCCGCATACGCAGACTCAGCGATAAATCGCGCGTCAGGACCCGATATCCTAGCATGAAGCCGCGTCAGGGAGCAGTTTCCCGCCGGTGTTGAGGGCCAGAGCGGCGCGAGGGAGGCGCGCGCGGGCAGGGCGCAGGGAGTCGACGCGCAGGCAGAGGGTGGCCGCAGGTAATGGCAGCTCGAGCCGAGCTCTGATAGACTACGCCGTCCCGTCATGTCGCAACATGTGTTCGCCCTCGCTGGCGCCGCGTGCTGTGGCGGCTGGCAGCCTGCATACATTGCACTATGCAGCGCGTCCCGCGCCGTATCAGGATTCCTGTACGGGCTACATGACCGCCTGATCTGATTGCACCCAGTTTCGCTCGATCCGTGTTGCGCCGCGTTGATGTCTCACGCGCCGTGGCACCCGTTCTTTAACAGCTCCCGACTCGTCAAGGCCTTGATCATGCATCCGATGGTCCAATTTGCGCTGCGTGCTGCACGCGGTGCCGCAGAGCAGTTCGTCCGTGCTCGTGAACGTATCGAAGTCGCCCGTGGCGACAACGATCTCGACACCTTCATTGCAGACACTGCACGTCGCGCCGAAGCGCACATCGTGCGTCAGCTGGAGCGCGGTTATCCGCAACACGGTCTCTCCGGCCGTTATACCGACCATCGCGATGGTGAAGGTCAGGGCTCTGACTACCACTGGCGCATCGAGCCGGTGCACGGTTACTCCAACCTGGCATCCGCGGCCTCCGGCTTCGCGCTGTCCGTGGTCTGCCTGTTCAAGGGCCGTGCCGAGCACGCCGTGGTCATCGCGCCGTTCACTGACGAAGAGTACATCGTCAGCCGCGGTCGTGGCGCCCAGCACTCCGGTCACCGTATCCGCGTGACCAACGCCACCTCCATCGAAGGTGCGCGTCTGGCGATGGGCCTGCCGGAAAGCTGGCAGCGTCCGCGTCACCTGCCGACCTACCTCTCCATCGTTCAGCAGGTCGGCCCGCAGGTCGAGATGCTGCGCACCAGCGGCTGTGCGCTGCTGGACGTGCTCGAGCTGGCTTCCGGCCGCGTCGATGCCGTCTATGTGCTGGGTCTGGATGCCGGTGACAGCGAGATCGTCAGCCTGTTCCTGAAGGAATGTGGCGCTCTGGCAGGCAGTGCCGACGGCACGCCGGTCGTGGTTGCCGAAGGCACCCTGATGGCCGCTGGCGCACGTCTGTACAAGGCGCTGGCGCAGACCATGCAGCCGCACCTGTAAGACCCTGCAAGACGACGTGACCTGACAGCCTTCGGGGCCGTCTGGAGAACGAAAAAAACCCCACCTCGCATGAGGTGGGGTTTTTTTGTGCCTGGCGATCCGTGCCTGGCGATCCGTGCCGAGCTGAACGAGCGGAGGCGCTTACGGCGCGCCGTCCTCGAACTGCTCCTTGGGCGGGGGGATCAGATCCACACGCTTCAGGCCGACCACCAGCAACAGCGCCGCTGCCACGTAGATGGACGAGAAGGTCCCCGCGACCACACCGATGATCAGTGCGATGGCGAAGTTGTGGATCATGTCGCCGCCGAGGAAGTACAGCGCCAGCAACACCAGCAAGGTGGTGCCGGAGGTGGACAGCGTGCGTGACAGCGTCGCGTTGATGGCGTCATTGAAGATCGACGGCATGTGATCGGTACGCGATTTGCGGATGTTCTCGCGAATGCGGTCGTAGACGATAATGGTGTCGTTCAATGAGTAGCCGATCACGGCCAGCACCGCGGCCAGTACCGTCAGGTCGAAGTCGAGTCCGAACAGGGCGAAGATGCCCAGCAGGATGATGACGTCGTGACCCAGCGAGATGAGTGCGCCGAGGGCGAACTTGTACTGGAAGCGGAAGGCCACGTAGACCATCACCACGGCCAGGGCGAGCAGCATGCCGAGACCGGACTGGTCACGCAGCTGATCACCGACCTGGGCGCCGACGAACTCGGCGCGGATCAGGTTGACGCTGTCACCGGTGGCCTGCAGATGCGCCACGATGTCATTGCCGATGCCGGCTTCGAAGCTCTGCTGCAGACGCACCAGAATCTCGTTGCTGGCACCGAAGGTCTGGACCGAGACATCCTTGTAGCCGGCGGCTTCCAGTGTCTGGCGCACGCTGTCCAGTGCCGGTGCCGCCTGGTATTTCACTTCCACCAGGGTGCCGCCGGTAAAGTCGAGGCCCAGGTTCAGGCCATGAATCACAAGGGCGCCAATGGCCACGATCGTCAGCACGATGGAGACGATGAAGGCCGCGCGCCGCTTGCTCATGAAGTCAAACTGTCGCATCACGATGGCCCCTCAGATCCAGAGTTTCTTGAGTGTCTTGCCGCCAATGGCAAGATTGATGATGCCGCGCGAGACCATGATCGCCGTGAACATCGACGTCAGGATGCCGATGGACAGCGTCACCGCGAAGCCCTTGACCGGGCCACTGCCGATGGAGAACAGGATCACCGCGACCAGCAGGGTGGTGATGTTGGCATCGACGATGGAGGTGAAGGCGCGCTCGAAGCCGGTATGCACGGCTTGATGCAGCGGCATCTTGGAGCGCATTTCCTCGCGGATACGCTCGAAGATCAGCACGTTGGCATCCACCGCCATGCCCAGCGTCAGCACGATACCGGCGATTCCCGGCAGGGTCAGGGTGGCGCCCAGCATCGACATCGCGGCAATCAGGATCGCCAGGTTGGCGGTCAGGGCCACGTTGGCGACGACACCGAAGGCCTTGTAGCGCGCCAGCATGAACAGCACGACCAGCAGCAGGCCCAGCTCGACGGACAGGATGCCGCGCGAGATGTTCTCGGCACCGAGGCTCGGGCCGATGGTGCGTTCCTGCACGAAGTAGATCGGCGCGGCCAGTGAGCCGGAACGCAGCAGCAGCGACAGCTCCTTGGCTTCCGTCGGCGAGTCGAGGCCGGTGATGCGGAAGCTGTTGCCCAGTGCACTCTGGATGGTTGCCAGACTGATCAGCCCCTTCTCTGTATACGGGATGCGCTTCTCGACCTTCTCGCCGTCTTCCATCACGGTGCGCGTGCGGGTCTTGTGCTCGATGAACAGCACCGCCATGTTGCGGCCGATCGCGGCACGCGTGACGCGGTTCATGATCGAGCCACCGGTACCGTCCAGGTTGATGTTGACCTGCGGACGGCCGCTTTCATCGAAGCTGGTGCTGGCGCTGGAGACGCTGTCACCGCTGATGATCACGTCCTTCATGATGTTGGCGGTGCGGCTGGGCTGGTTGCGGAACGCGAAGCTCTCCATCTCGCTGGCCGGCGTGTCGCTGGCCGCTTCCAGACGGAATTCGAGGTTGGCGGTGGCACCCAGTACGCGCTTGGCGGCGGCCGTGTCCTGCACGCCCGGCAGCTCGACCACGATGCGGTTCGGGCCCTGGCGCTGAACCAGCGGCTCGGACACGCCCAGCTCGTTGACGCGATTGCGGATCGTGGTCAGGTTCTGATTGACCGCGTAATCCTGAATCTCCTTGACGGCGGCGGCGGTCAGGGTGAGGTCCAGTACGGCCCCGCGCTCGACATCGCGCTCGTCGTATTCGAAGTTCTGGAAGTCGCGCGAGATCAGTGAGCGCGCCTTCGAACGGTCTTCCTCATCGGAGAACGTCAGGCTCAGGGTACCGTCGTCGACTTCGCTGCCGCGGTAGCGGATACGCTCCTCGCGCAGGGTTTCCTTGATGGCGCTGGCGTTGACTTCCAGGCGCTGCTTGACCGCGGCGTCCATGTCGACTTCCAGCTGGAAGTGGACACCGCCACGCAGGTCAAGGCCCAGCTTCATCGGTGAGGCACCGAGGCTGGCCAGCCACGACGGCGTGGCGTCGGCCAGGTTCAGCGCGACGATGGCGTCATCGCCGAGCGTCTCGCTGATCAGTTCCTTGGCGCGCAGCTGCTGGTCGTTGCTGGTAAGGCGAATCAGGCCGGTGGAACCGTTGAGTTCCCCGGATTTGGGCGTGATGCCGGCGTTTTCGAGGGCACTGGTGGCGCGATCGAGGTCTTGCTGGTCGATGGCCTCGGCGCCGCTGGCGGCACTGATCTGCACAGCCGGGTCTTCGGGGTAGAGATTCGGCAATGCGTAGATCACGCCGACGGCAAGTACCAGGCAGATCACCAGGTACTTCCAAAGCGGATAGCGGTTGAGCATGGCAGCCCTGTCCTTGGTGGAGCGGGAGAGAAAAGCATGCTGCCGGCACAGGGGCCGGCAGCAGGAGGGATCAGATGGACTTGATGGTGCCCTTCGGCAGGACTGCAGCCACGGCAGACTTCTGCACGTTGACTTCGTTGCCTTCGTTCAGCTCCATGGTGATGAACTGCTCGCTGACCTTGGTGATGCGGCCAACCAGGCCACCACCGATGACGACTTCGTCACCCTTGGCCAGATTGCCGATCAGGTTCTTGTGTTCCTTGGCGCGCTTGGACTGCGGACGCCAGAGCAGGAAATAGAAAATGACCACGAAGCCGACCAGCATGACGATCTGGCCGATGGCGCCGCCGCCGGCGACAGCCGCTTCGGCTTCCGCGTGTGCGGCAGGAATCAGGAATTCCAGCATGTGTATCTCCAGAGGTTACGAGTGAACTGTTGTTATGCAATGAGCGTGATTCAGGCTCTTCTTCACGTCTGGCTCGAGTCGAATATCAAGACGACCGGAGGATTTGGCCCCCGGTCGTCATTCGCCTCGATCAGTCGGCCAGCGGCGGCACCGGCAGGCCGCGCGCGGCATAGAACTGTTCCACGAAGTCCTGCAATGTACCCGCTTCAATTGCACCGCGCAAACCAGCCATCACGGTCTGGTAGTAGCGCAGATTGTGGATGGTGTTGAGCATCGAGCCGAGCATTTCTCCACAGCGATCAAGGTGATGCAGATAGCCGCGCGAGAAATTGGTGCAGGTGTAGCAATCGCAGTCCGGGTCCAGCGGTGAGGTGTCACGCTTGTGGACGGCGTTGCGGATCTTGACGGTACCCGTCGGCGTGAACAGGTGGCCGTTGCGCGCGTTGCGGGTCGGCATCACGCAATCGAACATGTCGACGCCACGTCGCACGCCCTCGACGAGGTCTTCCGGCTTGCCGACGCCCATCAGATAGCGCGGCTTGTCTTCCGGCATCCATTCGGGGAGGTAGTCGAGAACCTTGATCATCTCGTCCTTGGGCTCGCCCACGGACAGGCCGCCGATGGCGTAGCCGTCGAAATCGATCTTCTTGAGGCCCTCGAGGGACTTCTCGCGCAGGTCCGGGTACATGCCGCCCTGGATGATGCCGAACAGCGCCGACGGCGAGTCGCCATGCGCGTCGTAGGAGCGCTGCGCCCAGCGCAGGGACATCTCCATCGACTTGCGCGCTTCATCATGGGTAGCCGGATACGGCGTGCACTCATCGAAGATCATCACGATGTCGGAGCCCAGCGAGCGCTGCACCGCCATCGATTCTTCCGGGCCCATGAAGACCTTGGAGCCATCGACCGGTGAGCGGAAGTGAACGCCCTGTTCGGTGATCTTGCGCGTCTTGCCCAGCGAGAAGACCTGGAAGCCGCCGGAATCGGTCAGGATCGGCTTGTCCCACTGCGCGAAGTCATGCAGATCGCCATGCGCTTCGATGACTTCCGTGCCCGGGCGCAGCCACAGGTGGAAGGTGTTGCCGAGGATGATCTCGGCGCCGATGTCCTTGATGGACTCCGGCGTCATGCCCTTGACGGTGCCGTAGGTGCCCACCGGCATGAAGGCCGGAGTTTCCACGGTGCCGCGCGGGAAGGTCATGCGGCCACGACGTGCACGGCCATCGGTCGCGAGCTTTTCAAAGCTCATGAAGCATTCTTTACGCATGGTGCTCTCTTTGCTTGGCGGCGAAACAGGCCGCAGCTGGTGTGTCGATGCCACTATGCCGCAGCATAGCGCGGGGCGCGTTAACTGCGCATGACACGGCCCTCGGCGAATGCCGGGGCCATGTCAGAAAAGGGGGTTCAGGCGCGTTCCAGCAGCATGGCATCGCCATAGCTGAAGAACTGGTAGCGCTCTTCCACCGCCGTCTGATAGGCCGCCTTGGTGTGCTCGTAGCCGGCGAAGGCCGAGACCAGCATCAGCAGGGTCGATTCCGGCAGATGGAAGTTGGTGATCAACAGATCCACTACCTGCCATTCGTAGCCCGGGTAGATGAAGATGTCGGTGTCGCCGGAGTAGGGGGCCAGCTCACCAGCGTGGGCCTTGGCGGCGCTCTCGAGGCAGCGCACGCTGGTGGTGCCGACGGCGACCACGCGACGACCGGCGGCGCGGGCGCGGGCGATCTTGTCGCAGGCTTCCTGGCCGACCTCGATCCACTCGCTGTGCATGTGGTGTTCGAGAATGCTGTCGACGCGCACCGGCTGGAAGGTACCGGCACCGACGTGCAGGGTGACGAAGGCGGTCTCGATGCCTTTCTCGGCCATGGCGGCCATGATCGGCTCATCGAAGTGCAGGCCCGCCGTCGGGGCGGCCACGGCACCATCGCGCTTGGCATAGACCGTCTGATAGCGCTCGCGATCCGACAGCTCGTCATCCCGAGTGATATAAGGCGGCAGCGGCATGTGGCCATGCTGATTGAGTAGCTCGATCATCGGCGTCTCGCCGTGGAAGCGCAGCTCGAACAGCGCCTCCTGGCGGCCTTCGACTACGGCCGTGATGCCGCCTTCGAAGATCAGCTCGGTGCCCGGCTTGGGCGACTTGCTGGAGCGGATGTGCGCCAGGCCACGATGGGCGTCCAGCGGGCGCTCCAGCAGCATCTCGATCTTGCCGCCGGAGGCTTTCTGACCATGCAGGCGCGCGGGGATCACGCGGGTGTCGTTGAACACCACGACATCGCCGGGTTCCAGCTGCTCGAGCAGATCCGGGAAGTGACGGTGCACGATCTCGCCGCTCTTGCCATCCAGATGCAGCAGACGGCAATCGCTGCGTTGCTCTGACGGGTAACGGGCAATCAGCTCATCCGGCAGGCTGAAATCGTAATCGCTGCGCTGCATCGGGCGCGCGTCATTAGGTGTGGCAACGCCCGAGGCATCACCGGAATCGATACGTGACATGGCCAACCTGACACTCTGATAGCACGAGGCGCGTGGTGCGCTCCGTGGCATGCGTACATGCACAATGGGGAGATGCCGCCCTGAGACCCTGACGCTCTCGTCGCGAGCGCATGACTCCCTTCTCTGCAGGTGGGGCAGTCAGGTGCGACACTCTCGAGGCCTTGGCTGTCTGGGCAGACGAAAAAGGTCGCTCATGATACCCAATGCCATCGTCCACGCGAAGACCCGTTTGCGGGCGACACGCCTCAGTCCACTGCGGCGTGGGGTGTGAGGAAGCGCTCCATGTGTCTGATCTGACGCCAAAACTCGTTGACCTTGGCGCAATGTCCCGTATAATTTCGCTCCGTTGCCGGTGTGGCGGAATTGGTAGACGCAGCGGATTCAAAATCCGCCGCTTAATAGGCGTGTCGGTTCGAGTCCGACCACCGGCACCAGAATTGAAAAAGTCGCTTTCGAGCGGCTTTTTGCGTTTCTGGCTCCCACCGATTCATCTTCCTCGTGGTTCTTCGCTCGCGCCCAGTCTGTCTCTAGCCCTGCCCCGAATACCAGTCCTTGCTTATTCCTTCACGCTTCGCCTGTCATGGCGCTGGCAGCTGCTTGTCTGTGCTCTTTACGTGACGGCAGGGGCCCAGACACAGGAAAGCCCCGAACGAATGTCGGGGCTTTCCTGTGTCTCGTGCATCCAGACGGCGGCTCACGCCTGTTGTGGAACGCTCGTTACGCGTCGATAGAGGCTGTTGCTGGCGAGGGAGGGGGCGAGGAGTGCCATGCTGGTGTTCTGGATCGCGAGTTCCTGGCGCAGGGTAAACCACATGCCGACGTATTCATGGCAATCCTGGCAGTGCACCAGGTGGTCGGCCGATGGAGTGTGGTACTGATATTCCATCTTCAGGCCGGAGCATGCCGGACAACATAGTGCGGCTTGAGCTTTCCCTTCCATGTCTCCTCTCCTTCTCAGCAATTGACTGAATCTGGTGAGGTGCAGCGTAGTGGTCTCTTTCCTTGAGTTCGCAAACCTGTCAGCCATCAAGGCCCATGAATCAATCGCTCAGACTCATGGATCTTGCTGGCCGGGGAGTGAAGCTTCCCATGCTTGCGCGTCATCCTCTGACAGGGCCTGTCCTTGGCTGCACTTCCTGTGCACTTGGCCCGTCACTACGCTGAACCTGCCGCTCTTCCTGAGCAGCGATCGGGCGTTACTGACCCGCAAGAATCTTGTACACCTTTCAGAAACTGACTGAATTCGGTGTCATTCAGCGTAGTGCTCTCTTTCCCTGAGCTCGCAGGCTTGCCAGTCATGAAGATTCGTAAACCTACCCGCTCAGGCTTACGAATCTTCCTGGCTAAGGAGCGAAGTCCCCAAGCCTGCGCGTCATCCTATGACAGGGCCTGTCCCTGGCTGCACTTCCTGTGCACTTGGCCTGTCACTACGCTGAACCTGCCGCTCTTCCTGAGCAGCGGTAGAGACGTTACTGGTTATCACAAACTTGTACAACGCCTAATTTGTTGCACAAGTTTTCGAATGTGTAAAATTCTGTACTTTATTATGTTCTCATATAAATCCATGCACGACGGCCGCCTTCGAGTGCGGACTGTCCAGCCCGTGTGACACCCATCGTGAGGGGCATATCCAGGTCGTCCATATGGCCTGCTGCCGCATCAGCACGGCGCTTGATACACTCGACTGCGTCTGCCTGAAGACTTGGTGGGAGTCGTATGTGCCCGATACTCGCATCCCATCAGCAACGCAGGATGGGGAGGGCGGGCCCCATCGCGAGCGCCGGGCTACTGTCAGGTGATACCCCCAGGTGTATGTCCGAGGCCGGCGCTGTGTCGCTTTCACCAATTGACTGGAACATGGAATGATCTTCATGCATTGGATGCCGCTGAATCTGTGGTTGTCACTGGTTGCGTTATGCGCGATGGGGGCGATGTCGCCCGGGCCGAGTCTGGCGATGGTGCTGCGCCATACCCTGGGCGGCGGCAGGAGTGCGGGGGTCGCCGCCGGTATCAGTCATGCGCTGGGAGTCGGGTTGTACGCCGCGCTGACTGCCTGGGGGCTCGGCGCCTTGATCGTTCATTACCCGGGCGTCTTCCAGGCGATCATGCTGCTGGGGGCAGTCTATCTGGCCTGGTTGGGGTTCAAGGCGCTGCGGGCAGGCCGCGGTGGAGCGCTGGAGGCGCAGGCCGTCACGACATCCCGTTCCATGGCGATACGCGATGGTTTCATGGTGGCGCTGGCCAACCCCAAGTTGATCCTGTTCTTCGTGGCGCTGCTCAGTCAGTTGATCACGCCGGAGATGAGCGAGATGGGCAAGTGGCTGGTCGTCGTGACGGCCATGGGCATCGACGGGCTCTGGTATGTGCTGGTGGCACTGGTGCTGTCGCACTCGCGGGTGCTGCCCTGGTTGCAGGCGCGTGCGATGTGGATCAACCGTCTGACGGGCGTGGTGTTGCTGGGGCTGGCGTTGCGGGTGGTCTGGGGGCTTTGAGACAGCCTGTCAGCCCGGTGAGGATCTGGTGATTCGTTATCTGGTCGAAAACGGCCCTGGCACCTTGTGTCAGGGCCGTTTTGCATGCGCGTTTCGCGGGTTGAGGCGTTTGTAGATAGAGGTGTTTGTCGATAGAGGCGTATGCACCGATGGCGTTACTCACTGAGCGACATCATTTCGGCGTAGTCCTTGATCGAGACCTCAAGGCTCGTGTCAGGTCTCGCCAGAAAATGCAGTGTCAGTGGCAGCCTGTCGCCCGCAATGAGTGGCTGCGTCAGCCCGATCAGCATCAGGTGGGGGCCGCCGCCGGGAGCCATCGTCAGCGGCGCGTCAGAGGAAATCGCCAGTTGCTCGATTCTGTGCATCTGCATGCGCTCTTGCGTGACTTGCATGCTGTGCAATTCGACCGTGGCGGCCATTGGCGTGCTGGCGCCTGTCAGCACGGCATCGCCCTTTGTGATCGAGAGTGTCAGGTAGACGGCCCCAGTCGTGGCACCCGGTGGCGTCGGTAGCGCGAAGGCTTGCTCGACATGGGGGATGGCGGATGGGGGCTCCTGAGCCGAGGCGTGAATGGTGGCAAGGGAGAGCAGGGCTAGCATCGCCAGCCATCTGCTGGCGGTGGTGGCGATGGTGCGAAGGGCGGTCAGGCCAGCCGATACCTGTCCGGCACGTCGCGGCGCGCCATGTCCCTGGCGAGGTTGCCTCATGCTGTGCGCATCTCCTGTCTGGGTGTGTAAAGAGAATGACCATGGGAGCGGTCCATGATGCCAGTGTGGTGTTTTCTGACGTCGATGGCCTCTAGTGTAGAGGCTAGTGCAGAGGCTATTGCATAGGGTGCGTTTTAGGTGTTTTGCACGAACGTGAGCGTCACCTGTTGCCCGGGTGTGAAGACAGGTGTCCGGGCCGCAGTTGAAGGCAGCTTCGTCGCATTCTGCTACCGTGGGACGCATTGGTCGATGCCATCCGGCGGTGTTGGTCGTCGCGGATGGCTATCGAAGTGATTCAAGGACAGGCAAGGAACAGGGAACGGTGATCCAGGACGAAATCATTCAGCTGGTCGATGCGCAGAATCGCCCTTGTGGCACGGCACCGCGTCGCTTGATGCGACGCTACCGCTATTGGCACCGTGCCACCTATGCCTTCGTGCTCAATGCCCGCGGTGAGCTGTGCATCCAGAAGCGTACCCTGAGCAAGGAAGTGTTCCCCGGCTATTTCGATCTCGCCAGTGGGGGGGTTGTCGGGGCCGGTGAGGCCGTGCAGGTGGCTGCCCGTCGCGAGCTGGAGGAAGAGATTGGCGTGCGCGGTGCGCCGCTCAAGCATTGTTTCGATTTCTGCTACACCGATGCGACCAACCATGTCTTCGGCAGTGCATATCTGGTGCATTACGATGGCCCGCTGACGCTGCAGGCTGAAGAAGTGGCAGATGCCTTCTGGGTCACGCCGGCCGATGCGCTTGCGTTGCATCCTTCAACGCCTGATAGCCGTATGGCCCTTGAGCGCCTGATTCGTGAAGGCTTTCTGAGTGAGAGCCTGAGCCGATGATCTTCGCTTTTCCTTATCGAGCCTGCGCAGCAACGCCGCTGGCCCTGCGTCATCTGGCGTGTGCTGCCCATCGTGATGGCCGCATCTCCTCCTCCCCACTTTGTTCTGGAGTCTTTGCATGAATGCCAAGGTATCGCCACAGCAGCTGGAAGAGGTGGAAGCCGCATTGTCGACGGTGCTGGCGGGCAAGCCGCGCCAGATCCGTCTGGCGCTCTGTTGTCTGCTGTGTCGTGGTCACGTCCTGATCGAGGACTTGCCGGGGCTGGGCAAGACGACGCTCGCCCAGGGGCTGGCGCGTCTGATCGGAGCGGACATGCAGCGGGTGCAGTTCACCAGCGATCTATTGCCCGCTGACATTCTCGGCGTGTCGGTATTCGACCCGCGTGAGGGCAACTTCCGCTTTCACCCCGGCCCGGTGTTCCACTCGCTGGTGCTGGCGGATGAGATCAACCGTGCCACGCCCAAGACGCAGAGCGCGTTGCTGGAGGCGATGGAAGAGCGTCAGGTCACGGTGGAGGGCGAGACCCGTCGCCTGCCAGAACCGTTCTTCGTGATCGCGACCCAGAATCCGCTCCAGCAATCCGGCACCTTCCCGTTGCCGGAATCCCAGCTGGACCGTTTCCTGATGCGGTTGTCATTGGGCTACCCGGAACCCGCAGCCGAGCGCGAGATTCTCAAGGGCAATGCCGGGCGTCAGCATATCGAGGCGCTGCGACCCTTGTTGCCCGTCTCGGTGCTCAAGGAGTGGCAGGCTGCCGTGGACCGTGTGCGTCTGTCTGACCCGCTGCTGGATTATCTGCAGGCGCTGGTGGCGGCGACGCGCAGCTCGCCGGAAGTGGCCTATGGTCTCTCGACGCGCGGGGTGCTGGCGCTGGCCAGCGCTGCGCGTGGCTGGGCACTGCTGGCAGGACGTGACTATGTGCTGCCGGAGGATGTGCAAGCGGTCTGGGCGCCCGTCGTGGGGCACCGCCTCAGCGAAGGCAGTGTTGCCGAAGGTGAGGCCGTGGCGCGCCATCTGCTCGGGCAGGTGGCGGTGGTGCCTGCATGACCCAGGTGGCGAAGCCCGGCGCATGGACGCGCGTGAAAGCCCGCATGCTGCGCAAGATGTCGATTGGCGGAGGCGAGGCGCTTCATCACGCGCGCTTGATGATCTTGCCGACGCCCTTCGGGCTGTTCTGGGCGGTGCTGGTGATCCTGCTGCTGCTGTTGGGGATCAATTACGAGAACTCGCTGGCGCATGGCCTGTCCTTCTGGCTGTTCGCCGTGGCAGTGGTCAGCATCTTTCGCAGCTGGCGCAATCTGGCGGGCGTGCGAGTGCAGCTGATCGCCGATGGTGAGGCGTTTGCAGGCAATACGTTGCGCGTCATGGTGCGTCTCACCGGTCGGGCTCGCTCACATGCCATCGATGTGCGACTGGGAGAGGCGCGCCAGCGACTCGAGATCCATGACGGCGAAGGCAGTGCGCCGCTGGAGCTAGCGGCCTTTCAGCGTGGCCAGTTCTCATTGCCGACGCTGACGCTGGAGTCGCGCTGGCCACTGGGACTGGTGCGCCTGTGGGCCTGGGTCGCGATCGACACGCCGGTCCTCGTCTACCCACAGCCAGAGCTTCCCACCACCCCGCAGGGCAGTCGTCGTACGCTCGAGCAGATAGAGCAGGGCGATTTCGCCGGTCTGCGCCGCTATGTCCCGGGCGACGCGCCAGCGCATATTGCCTGGAAGCACTGGGGGCGCAGCGGAGAGCTGGTCACCAAGCGCTTCGAGACGCCTGCACGTCCCTCGCTGTGGCTGGATTACGAGGCCTGTCGTGGCGACATGGAGCAGCGGCTCTCGGAGCTCACGGCGCGGGTGCTGGCGGCGGAAGGCGCCCAGGCGACCTATGGTCTGCGACTGCCGGGCCAGACATTGGCCATCGCCAGTGGCGGGGCGCATCGTCGTCGAGTGCTTGAGGCGTTGACGCTGTTCGGCGGCGAGCAGAGGTTGCCATGGTCCGCCCAGCTGGTGGCCAGTGAGGCCGCCAAGCGAGCCGGCGCGAGTCGTCCCTTGAGTCAGGAGGGTAGCGCATGAGCCTGTCGACAGCCAAGGCTTCCCCGGGACGTGCCTCTCTGGGCCGTTCCTCAAAGGACGAGCTCTCCAGTGGCGCGTCTTCTAACTCCTCCGGCGCCAGACGACGCTGGTGGCAGCGCAAACCGCTGACGCCTGATCAGGCATTGGGCTGGCTTGAGCTGCGCCACTTGTTCATCGGCCAGTGTCTGGTGTTGGCGCTGCATGTGCTGTGGATGCCGGTGTGGCTTGCCCTGCCGGCCTTGCTGGCGGCGTTGTGGCGCTTTCAGCAACTCCGGGCGCGAGTTCCGCGCGCTGGCATCCTGTTGCGACTGGCGGCGGTGGCAATGGTCGCGGCGGGCCTGTTTCTCGAATACGGCCAGATGCTGCGCCTGGAGGCGATGATCGGCCTGCTGGTCGGCATCTATCTGCTCAAGCTGCTGGAAACGGACAGCCTGCGCGATGGTCGTGTGGTCTGCGGGCTGGGTTTCGTGGTGCTGGCGGCGGCCTTCCTGCATGACCAGGGGCCCTTGATGGCGGCGGCCTCGGTCATGGCCGCGGCGTGGCTGGTCGGCGGGCTGGTGTTGATCGCCGGTGCACGCGAACGTCGTGAGGCCATGCGGGAGACGGCCTGGCTGATGGGGCTGTCCCTGCCGCTGATGCTGGGCTTGTTCGTGCTCTTTCCCCGCTTGCCGCCGCTGTGGAACGTGCCCCAGCTCAACGAGGCCACCACGGGGCTTACCGACAGTGTCTCTCCCGGCGATATCGCCGCCCTGGGTCGCAGTGATGCCCTGGCGTTTCGGGCGCGTTTCGACAACGGACTGCCGGCGGCCTCCCAGCGCTACTGGCGTGTGTATACCCTGAGTCTGTTTGATGGCGTGCGCTGGTCGCGCGCCACGCCGGAGCGTCTTCAGGAGGCACTGGGCGGGCCGGCCGAGCGCTACGTTCAGCGCGGGACGCGTATGGAGGGGGAAGTCGCCCGTCATCGCTATGAGCTGCTGCTGGAGCCGGACCCGCGCCCCTGGCGGCCGAGTCTCGGCGCGCCACTGACGACCAGCCGCGAGGCCCGTTACCTGATCGACGGCACCCTTGAGGGGCTGGCGTCACTCAATACCCGCGAGCTGTTGGAGATGTCTTCCTCCGGCGCGCCACCGACAACGGCTCCGCAATGGATGCAGCGCCTTGATCAGCTGTTGCCCGATGATGGCAATCCGCGTGCCCGTGAGTTCGCTCGCGATCTGATGAGTGAGTCGGGGGGAGATCCGCAGGTCTTCCTGCAGCGCCTTTTCCAGTACTTCAATCGCCAGCCTTTCCACTACACCCTGACGCCACCGCGCCTCGAGGGGCTCAGCCGTGTCGATGATTTCCTGTTCGACAGCTTGCAGGGCTATTGCACCCATTACGCTTCTACCAGCGTTTTTCTGGCGCGCGCTGCCGGACTGCCGGCGCGTATGGTCGCGGGTTATCTGGGCGGCGAGGCACAAGGCGATGGCATCGGTGGGCCGCAGGAATTGAGCATCCGTCAGTATGACGCTCACGCCTGGGTCGAGGTGTTCTATGCCGGCCGCTGGCATCGATTTGATCCCACCGCGGCGGTGGCTCCCGAGCGAATCTCGCAGGGGGCGCTGAGCCTGCAGGGGCAGCCGGGCTTCATGGCCGATGCTGGCTTGCGTGCCTTCACGCTGAATAATTCATTGCTCAGTGATCTGAGACGGCAGTGGGAGCGTTTCGAATACCGCTGGCAACGCAGCGTGGTGGGGTTCCGTCTCGACGAGCAGCGAAATCTCTGGAAGCGACTGTTTGGTGACTTCCGCTGGGAGTGGCTTGTCTGGGGTGTGCTCGGGCTGCTGGCCAGTGTGGTGCTGGCAGGCGTGGCACTGGTGTTGTGGTCTGGCCGTGAGGTGTCAGCGCACGCAGGTGTGCGAGCCTACCGCAGGTTGGTGAAGCGGCTGGAGCGTACGGGCCATGGCCCCCACGTGGGCGAGGCTCCCGGCAGCCACTTGCGCCGTATTGCCCAACAGCAGCCGCAAAATGTAAGAGTATTGTTACATTTGGCAGATTTGATTGAACAATGGCTATACAACGATGCTACGGTATTAGCGAGCTCTCATGATCAATCACCACCCTTGCGTAGTGTTCGGCGCCAGTGGTCTGTGCTGTCTCGCAAGATTCTCTAAAGCGTAATGATGTCTTTGGTGAGTGTTAATTATTGATTTAAAGAGGTTTTTTTGGCATTAGATATCTCATCTTTGCAGCGCGATAGCGCTACTGAAAATTGCTAGGTTGCAGTAAGTGATTTTGTGTATCAAAATGTAACTATCCGTTCTTGTCGATCATGCCATTGCCCCCTTCGCAGCATGATGCAGCACCTTTCCCCAGCAGGAGTATGTCCCCATGGTCCAGGTCATTCGCACAGAAGGCACAGTACTTGTTGTTTCCTCCACCAACGAGGCGCAGCGTGTCGTCAATGGAATGACGCTTGAACCGACAGCCACTCTGGTCGCACCGCAGGGCGCGATCGTGGTGCTGGAAGACGGCACCCAGCTTGTGGTGCCGCAGAGGGCGCCGATCGGCGTTGAGGTGTTGCTGGCCGAGTCGCGTGGGGAAGCGCCTGTTGACCCGGCAGTGGAAGCGTTGCGCGAAGCGATCGCTCGTGGCGAAGACCCGACCGCGATTCAGGAAGCTCCCGCAGCCGGTGAGAATGGCGGTGCGCCGGGCAGCAGTCGTAGTGGTTTCCTGGATGCCTCTGGGGTGGGGCGCGAAGGGCGTGTCGAACGGACCTCCTATGAATATGAGGGCGGCTTTACCGACCCGGAATTCAATGATGAGGACGAAGATGGCCTGGGGCTGGAGCTTGATCCGACACTGCCCACAGAGGTCGTGCTGTCCTTGTCGGTCGATGCTCCCGCGCTGACCTCCGACACTACGCCGACCATCGTCGGTACCACCGATGCCGAAGACGGCAGCACCGTCACCCTGGTCATCACCGACAGCGACGGCAATGAGCAGACCGTCACCGCGACTGTCGAGAACGGCACCTATACGGTTGACGCTGAAACGCCGCTGAGCGAAGGCGAGTACAGCGTCGAGGCCTCGGTCACCGACCCGGCCGGCAACACCGCGACCAGCAATGACGTGGGCGAGATCGACGCAAGTGCGCCGGCGCTGACCGTCGATGCCCCCGCACTGACCTCCGACACCACGCCGACCATCGTCGGTACCACCGATGCCGAAGACGGCAGCACCGTCACCCTGGTCATCACTGACAGCGACGGCAATGAGCAGACCGTCACCGCGACTGTCGAGAACGGCACCTATACGGTTGACGCTGAAACGCCGCTGAGCGAAGGCGAGTACAGCGTCGAAGCCTCGGTCACCGACCCGGCCGGCAACACCGCGACCAGCAATGACGTGGGCGAGATCGACGCAAGTGCGCCGGCGCTGACCGTCGATGCTCCCGCGCTGACCTCCGACACCACGCCGACCATCGTCGGCACCACCGACGCCGAAGACGGCAGCACCGTCACCCTGGTCATCACTGACAGCGACGGCAACGAGCAGACCGTCACCGCCACTGTCGAGAACGGCACCTATACGGTTGACGCTGAAACGCCGCTGAGCGAAGGCGAGTACAGCGTCGAAGCCTCGGTCACCGATCCGGCTGGCAACACCGCGACCAGCAATGATGTAGGCGAGATCGACGCAAGCGCGCCGAGCCTTACCGTCGATGCCCCCGCACTGACCTCCGACACCACGCCGACCATCGTCGGCACCACCGACGCCGAAGACGGCAGCACCGTCACCCTGGTCATCACTGACAGCGACGGCAACGAGCAGACCGTCACCGCCACCGTCGAGAACGGCACCTACAGCGTCGATGCCGAGACGCCGCTGAGCGAAGGCGAGTACAGCGTCGAAGCCTCGGTCACCGATCCGGCCGGCAACACCGCGACCAGCAATGACGTGGGCGAGATCGACGCAAGTGCGCCGGCGCTGACTGTCGATGCACCGGCGCTGACCTCCGACACCACGCCGACCATCGTCGGCACCACCGATGCCGAAGACGGCAGCACCGTCACCCTGGTCATCACCGACAGCGACGGCAACGAACAGACCGTCACTGCCACCGTCGAGAACGGCACCTATACGGTTGACGCTGAAACGCCGCTGAGCGAAGGCGAATACAGTGTCGAGGCTTCTGTCACCGATCCGGCCGGCAACACCGCGACCAGCAATGATGTGGGCGAGATCGACGCAAGTGCGCCGAGCCTGACCGTCGATGCCCCCGCACTGACCTCCGACACCACGCCGACCATCGTCGGTACCACYGATGCCGAAGACGGCAGCACCGTCACCCTGGTCATCACTGACAGCGATGGCAACGAACAGACTGTCACCGCCACCGTCGAGAACGGCACCTACACGGTTGATGCCGAGACACCGCTGAGCGAAGGCGAGTACAGCGTCGAGGCCTCGGTCACCGATCCGGCCGGCAACACCGCGACCAGCAATGACGTGGGCGAGATCGACGCAAGCGCGCCGGCGCTCACCGTCGATGCCCCGGCACTGACCTCCGACACCACGCCGACCATCGTCGGTACCACCGATGCCGAAGACGGCAGCACCGTCACGCTGGTCATTACCGACAGCGAGGGTAACGAGCAGACCGTCACCGCGACCGTCGAGAATGGCACCTACACGGTTGATGCCGAGACGCCGCTGAGCGAAGGCGAGTACAGCGTCGAGGCCTCGGTCACCGACCCGGCCGGCAACACCGCGACCAGCAATGACGTGGGCGAGATCGACGCAAGCGCGCCGAGCCTGACCGTCGATGCTCCCGCGCTGACCTCCGACACTACGCCGACCATCGTCGGCACCACCGATGCCGACGATGGTAGCACCGTCACCCTGGTCATCACCGACAGCGACGGCAACGAGCAGACCGTCACCGCGACCGT
This sequence comes from Cobetia sp. UCD-24C, assembly GCF_001306765.1. Taxonomy (NCBI): domain Bacteria; kingdom Pseudomonadati; phylum Pseudomonadota; class Gammaproteobacteria; order Oceanospirillales; family Halomonadaceae; genus Cobetia; species Cobetia sp. UCD-24C. The sequence continues at coordinate 129,711 of NZ_LJTD01000010.1, forward strand.
CGAGAACGGCACCTACAGCGTCGATGCCGAGACACCGCTGAGCGAAGGCGAGTACAGCGTCGAGGCCTCGGTCACCGACACGGCCGGCAACACAGCGACCAGCAACGACGTGGGCGAGATCGACGCAAGTGCGCCGGCGTTGACCGTCGATGCCCCCGCGCTGACCTCCGACACCACGCCGACCATCGTCGGTACCACCGATGCCGAAGACGGCAGCACCGTCACCCTGGTCATCACTGACAGCGATGGTAACGAGCAGACCGTCACCGCCACCGTGGAGAACGGCACCTACAGCGTCGATGCCGAGACACCGCTGAGCGAAGGCGAGTACAGCGTCGAGGCCTCGGTCACCGATCCGGCCGGCAACACCGCGACCAGCAATGATGTGGGCGCCCTGATTGGCGGCGATTCTGGAGAGGTAACGGAGGATGGTGTTACCGAAGCTTCCGGCGCGCTTGTCGATGTCGAAAGTACTGATGTTGTCGCTGGCACCCAAAGCGATGATTACGGCACTTTCAGCGTCAACGAGGCAGGGGAGTGGACCTACACCCTCGATAACGATGCCGCTGTCGTTCAGGGGTTGAATGAAGGTGACACTGTCAGCCAGTCGTTCGTGGTCGAGCTCAGTGATGGCTCGACCACCACGGTCGACATCGTCATCACCGGTATGCCCGATGCCGCGCCGACCATCACCGGCATCAGCGGCACGGACGACAACAGCGTCACCGAAGCCACCGGCGACACCGTCACCGGCAGCTTCACGGTCGCCGCCACTGCCGGGATTGCCACGGTCACCATTGCTGGCGTCGATGCGGATACGCCGGTCGACATCACCAATGCGACCGAGGCCGACCCGGTGGTCATCGAGGGGAGCGAAGGCACCCTGAGCGTGACCGGCTATGACGCCGGCACCGGTGAGGTTACCTACCGCTACGTCGAGGATGGCGAGACCGAGGATCACTCGGGCGGCGACATCACCGACAGCTTCGCGGTCGTGGTCACCGACATCACGGATGCCAGCACCACGGACAGTCTCGACATCGCGATCGTCGACACCGTCCCGACAGC